>NZ_JAGXJL010000003.1:354871-547275 GCF_019091475.1 Streptomyces sp. GbtcB6
CGGCGGCCTCGCCCAGGACGTCGCGGGCGCAGCGGCGGGCGGCGGCTAGGAACACCGCGGCGGCCTTGGCCTCGTTCTCGGCGCTCTGGGCGTCGGTGTCGGCGGCCTGGTTGATGTAGGCGTCCTTGGCCGCGGCGTTGAGGGACTGGGACATCAGACCTTCACCACCAGCGGGCGGACGGCGGCCAGCTCGGCGCTGGCGATCCACGCGGCGGCGTCCTCGATCGTCGGCAGACCGTTCGAGGAGTAGCGCCAGCGGATGCTGGACACCTGGTGGGCGCCTCCCGCGTCGGGGACGGCGCCGGCGATCCAGAGCGGGGTGTGGTCGGCGTCGCGGTAACTGGTGATGATCCCGTACAGGGTCGCCTCGGTGACCGTGGCGGCCTGGCGGGTGACGAGGTACTGGTGCGGGTCACCGCCCGGGACGACGGGGCGGCCGGGCCACAGCCACACCTCGCCGATCTGGCGCGGGGGCTGTCCCCAGCCCGTCACCGACGCGTGGGACATGGCTCGCCCGAGGCTCTCGGCGGAGATCGTGTGGACCGTGCCGCAGGTCCGGCACAGCAGCCGCAGCCGTACGCGGTCGAACGTGCCCGCGTGGGAGCAGTCGCCGTTGGCGCAGGTGTGCGGCTCGGTGCTGCTCGCGAGAGGGCGCGCGCCGTCCTCGTGGATGACCTCGGCCTCGTCCCACACGGGCTGTGCGCAACCGACTGCGTGCGCCAGGGGGTTCCATCCGAAGTAGGTCGTTTCGATCAGTTCCATCAGGCTGCGTCCTTGCTGTGGCGTGCGCGGAGTTCCTGCACGCGGAGCGGAAGGGTCTCGGTGTGCTGGGGGACGGCCGGTGCGGCGTGTCGGCGGCGGCTCGGCGCACGGGAAGGAAGTGCCGGAGAGGGCTCGGCCGGGGCCTTGCGGGTGGCCCAGTAGTCCGTCAGCGGCCCTTCGTCGAGGGCCACCTTGAGCAGGACCAGGAGGACGGTGCCGGTGCCCGTGCCGATGCCCGCTGCGGCGAGCCACTGGGCGGTGGTCACGGGCGCGATCGCGACGTGGCCGGTGCGATCAGGCACATGAGCTCGGCGGCGTCACGGTCGGCGTACAGAGCCGTGACGCCGTCGCCGCGCAAGTGCACGTCCGCGCCGTCCTTGTGGCCGGTGGCGGTCATCGCCGTGCCGTCGACCTTGACCGTGGCGGGGTCGATGCCGAACTGGTGCAGCCACCACCGCCAGGCGTCCAGGCTTCCCGGTTCGACCGTCACGGCGATCGTGTGGGCATCGCGGATCTCGATCCCGGTTGTGTCCGGCTGGCGCTGCACCTTGTCCTTGACCGTGCCTGCGGGGGAGTCGAGGTCGACGTCCAGGCCGATGCGCGTGACGCATCCCGCGTACTCCGTCACCTCGAACTCGCCATCGCCGGTGATGCTCGGGTCGGCGATGGCGTACTGCACGGGGCTGTCGTCGCTGGTACCGGCGACGGCCTCGGCGATGAGCGCGCGGACCGGGCCGGTCAACTCCAGCGCCAGCACCTCGAGATGAGCCGCGGTGAGCGGCAGGTCGAGGAGGGCCGTGGCCATATGGAGGGCGGCGTGCAGCTTGTGCGGGACGTGCCGCGGGTCCTGGCTCACTCGCCACCGTCCGAGATCTCGGCCGTGTAGGACATGGCCTGGAGCTCTGCGGGGGTTGCGCAGGCGGAGCACAGGTCGACCATCTGCTGGTTGGGCACCCAGTAGCAGCCGCCGCCGCAGGCCGCGTCCTCGGTGCAGCCGCACCGCACGCAGCGGGCGACGTCCTCGGTGTACAGGCCGTCCGTGTTCAGGGGCTGGACGGGGATGACGGCGGGGACCGCGGCCAGGACGCTGGCCCCGAGCGGCACCGGCTGTGTGTCGGCTGCGGCTGGCGCTTCCGGCGCGGTCGTCTCGTCGACGCGCGCGGGGTCGCCGGCGAGGAGGGCGGCCTGCTCGCGAGTGACGACGGCCCCTCCGCAGATCTCGATGTCCTTGAGCCGCGTGATGACCTCGAGCCGGATCCCGTCGGTGACGGTGGCCTCGGTGATCGGCACGTCGAGGTGAGCGGCCAGCTCGTGCAGGCCCGCCGCCTCGTGGCTGCGGAAGGTGGCGACGATGCGCCACCCCTGCGGGAAGTCCTGGTCGATGTGCACGGAGAACGGCGGCGGCGAGAGCGGCGCGACGATCTCGGCGGCAACAGCAGCGGCGTGCGCGAAGGAGTCTCTCGGGGGTGCGGTGGCCGTGGCGGTCTCGGTAACCTGGTCCACGTTGAACCTCTCGTCAGGTTGGTTGATGCGAGGTGATCGGCTTGCGGGGCTTGTTCGGATGCGACCCGGGCGGGCCCCGCGCCGCGTCAGGACGCGGTCTTCAGCGACCCGCGGCGCGAGGGCAGCGGGCGCAGGTGGGCGAGCGGGTGAGTGCTGGTGCTCGCGGAGGGCGCGGAGGTGGCGGCCAGGGGCCTCACGGACGGCTCGTGATGGTGCAGTTCGTCGATGCGCGCGAGATCGGCGTCCGTGAAGTACACGACCCGGCCGACCTTCGAGTGCGGGAGTCGCTTGATGTGCCGACGCAGCCAGCTCTCCTCGACACCCAGCTCGCTGGCGGCCTCGGCGTACTGGAGCCGTCGGCGGGTCATACCCGGGCCGCCGCAGCAGGGATGTCCGAAACTGAGTCCTCGTCAGGAACGGCCCTGCCGGTCGGGGCCCAGAGGATGAGCAGGTCAACGCCAATGACCCGGGAGATGTCGTGAGCAACGCCGGCGGGCTGGGTCTTCGTGGCTCCGCGCAGCAGGGCGTCCACGGTTCCGTGCGGGATGCCGACCTGCGTCGCCAGCTCGCGACCGCTGATGTCGGATCCGGTTCCGGTCCTCCCCATCAGCTCACGCAGCAGGTCAGGCTTGACCAGGCGGTATCGGGGTTCACGAACCATGGGCACACCTCTTGGGCGCTCTGACCAAATTTTTGGGCACGGAACTCATAGTGCATGGGTTTGGGCACGGTGTCCAGATTTTTGGGCAGTCCGAACGTGGGGATTTGGTCAAAGCCGCCGCGTGGACTGGCGCGGAGTGTCCAAAAACCTGGACACTGTGACCAACGCGACCGAGACTGCGGTCCGCTGAACAGGGCGTACGCCCCGTGCGTACCTCTGGCCACATGGGCACAGGTGACCGGGAGACGAGGTTGGGTCGATGACGGGCGGCGACGCTGCGACGGGTCGGACGGATCTGTCCGACCTTCTACGCACCCGTAAGGAGGAGCTGGGTCTCAGCTACCGCGAGCTCGAGGCGGCATGCATCGACCCGGCCCACCCGAAGGCCGGCATTCAATACAGGCGCGGCACCCTGGAGAACTTGGTCAAAGCCGTCCCTGGCACCAAGGCGCCCACCTACTCCCAGCTTCACGCCCTCGAGGCCGCCTTCAGGCTTCCGCTGCAGCTGCTCCAGGATGCGGCAGCTGCTCAGTTCTTCGGCCTCGACGCCGTGCGTGACGAGGAGGACCCCGAAACGGTGGCCTTCATGCACGACTTCCAGGGGCTCAGTGCGGACGATCAGGCATGGGTGCGGGCGATGGTCCAGACTCGTCGAAATATCGATCAATCCTGACCGGAAACCGACCGTAAGCCCGAGTGGCAACTGCGCACAGTAGTTGCATATGCCATGCCGAGGGGTGAAGGTCGACCTCCGCTTTGTTCCCGCAGCCTGCCCCTTCGGCACTCAGAAGGCCTGGTTGTGCCGTTGCGTGGCACGGTCATATACCCCAAGGAAACAGACCGAGCGTGCCGTTTGCGGCTGCTTCTGACCCCACCTCAGAATCGTTGGCCATGGGTGAACGCAGGGCTCCGGCGCTGTGACCAGCAGTGGTATCAGAACCGGCGATTTTCAACTACCAAACGTTTCACACTGGTCACAGGGTAAGCGGTATGGCATCGTCGGTGGTCCGCCTGGGGGGGCGCTAGCGAACGACTGCATCGCGTCTCGAACACGCGAGCGATGATGCGGGTACGGTCATGCAGGGGGTCTACATGCCAAACAGAGGCGCGCTACCGGGCAGCACTACCCAGGGTTACAGCGACCTTGAAATCGAGTACGTCGACCAGCTGCCCGGCGGTCGCGCTTACCTTTTACTGGCCGGCCGCCAAACGGCGGCCTGCTTTGCAGTGCAAGAGCGCTTCACCCCGGAAGCCCAAGCCCAGGCCGCTGAGGAGATACAGAACCTCGCCAGCCTCGGCCTGTGGCCGCACTCTGCCCCGGGGCGGCAGTCGCAGGCTGGAAACTAGACCGCCTAGCGATCAGACATGGTCTGTGGGTATGGCGCAGATCGTGGATGCGGGGCCGCTCATGCGGCCCCGCATCCACGGCGCTTCCTGATCGCTACACCACCGTCAGCCGGGCGACCGGCGCTGGCGCTCCCATGGCGGCCTGGATGGCTGAGGTGATCTCGTCGTCCAGTCCGCGCACCAAGTGCCCGTACCGGTCCACCGTCGTCTGAATCGACTCGTGTCCCAGCCTGATCTGGATCGCAGGCAGAGGGATCTTCGCGCCGATCAGCCACGCCACGTGGCTGTGCCGAAGATCGTGGATCCGCGCCCGCTTCGGGAGTCCCTTCTTGATCGCCTCCTCCACCGCGGGCTTCCACTTCCGGTTGTAGAAGTTCGCGTGCCGCCAGTGCTTCCCCGTGGCCGTACGGAACACGAAGTCCTCCGGCCGGCACCCGGCGGTCTGCCGCCGGAGCATGACCACCTGGTCGGCCGTCAGAGCTACCATGCGCCTGGCCTTCTTGGTCTTGGGCGGCCCCATGTAGAAAGCCTCGGCACTGCCCTTCGTGGACCGCTTCCAGGCCCTCTGGACGTTCGCGGTGGGCGTCGCCGAGTCCAGCGCCAGATCCTTCACCATGAGCGCCGTGGCCTCGCCCCAGCGCATCCCCGTACCCACGAGCCAGTCGGCAAGGTCGCGCGCATCCGGGTCCTTGATCTCCTGAGCGATGCGCCCGTACTCCGCGTGCTCGAGGAACGTCATCTCCTCGTCGGTGTCGTCGTCGACCCGGGGGAGTCGGGTCTTGGTGCAGCAGTTCTTGGTGCGCAGCTGCGGGGTCGCGTCCACCGCGGCCTGGACGATGCAGTACAGCAGGCCGTGCCGGTTCCGGACGCTCTTCGGGTCGGCCGGGCGACGGAGCCACTTCTCCGGATCGTCCGCGTCCTGCAGGCCGGTCTTCTCGACGCCGACCCAGATGTCGACGTCCTCCTGGACGAGGTTGCAGATGGTGGCCGGCACCGTCTGCCCGCGGACGTCCGTGTGCTGGATCAGGGAGAGGTGTATTCGGATGTCTCGCCGGTAGTCGTCCTTGGTGCGCTCGTCGATGTTGTTCAGGCGGTCGACGTACCGGTACGCGTACTCGGTCAGGACGACGTCCCCTGGGACGGCCGGCGTCTCCACGAACCCCTCGCCGCGCACCCAACCGTGAGGCCACTGGTTCCCGTGCGCCTCGACCAGCTTCCGGAACTGCGCGGCCTGGTCCTTGCCCTCGTCCCCGCCGAAGTTCTCGGTCTGCCACTCGCCAGACTCGCGCCACTTCACCTGGTAGGTGGGCGGCCCCTGCTTCTTGGGTCGTTCCACAACGGATGCCATGCAGGGACGATAAGGGCGAAAGGGTGGCCCCGGGGGCCCTGTTGTTCCCGTGATGTTCCCAACACTCGGGGAATGACGAAGGGCTGACCTGTTTTCACAGGTCAGCCCTTGATCATTCAGGGTGAGTGACGGGACTCGAACCCGCGACATCCTGGACCACAACCAGGTGCTCTACCAGCTGAGCTACACCCACCACGACCGGCGGTGACTTTGTGGTTTCTCCGACCGGCCGAGAAAAAGTGTACAGGGTCCGAAGGGGTGCTCGCGCACGGCTTTCCCGGCGCCCCTCCGGAGACCTCCTGGACGCCCCCTGGACGCCTATTCCGCAGGCAGGACGTGCTTGGCCGCGATCGTCCGCGCGGTGTCCGAGTCGGGGCCGGGCTGCGGTACGAAGATGGCCTCGCGGTAGTAGCGCAGTTCGGCGAT
The DNA here is from genome assembly GCF_019091475.1 of Streptomyces sp. GbtcB6. Taxonomy (NCBI): domain Bacteria; kingdom Bacillati; phylum Actinomycetota; class Actinomycetes; order Kitasatosporales; family Streptomycetaceae; genus Streptomyces; species Streptomyces sp. GbtcB6. The sequence continues at coordinate 360,919 of NZ_JAGXJL010000003.1, forward strand.
CGACTCGCGGATGTCGGCGAGGGCGCGGTGGTTGCCGTTCTTCTCCGGGCTGTTGAAGTAGGCCCGCGGGTACCAGCGCCTGGCCAGCTCCTTGACGCTGGACACGTCGACGATCCGGTAGTGGAGGTAACCCTCCAGGCCCGCCATGTCCCTGGCGAGGAAGCCGCGGTCGGTGCCGACGGAGTTGCCGCACAGCGGGGCCTTGCCGGGTTCCTTCACGTGTTGCCGTACATAGGCCAGGACCTGCTCCTCGGCCTCGGCGAGCGTCGTGCCGCCGGCCAGCTCGTCGAGCAGGCCGGACGTGGTGTGCATCTGCCGCACCACCTCCGGCATCGTCTCCAGTGCCTTGGCCGGCGGACGGATGACGATGTCCACGCCCTCGCCGAGCACGTTCAGCTCGGAGTCGGTGACCAGTGCGGCCACCTCGATGAGCGCGTCGTCGGACAGCGAGAGGCCGGTCATCTCGCAGTCGATCCACACCATGCGATCGTTCATGCGACCACCCTAAAGCTGGCGTCGCCGTTTGGGTGCCCCCGGTATGCCGCCGACGTCTCCGTGGGCTGCCGCCCCCGTACCCCCGCATCATCGGCCTACGGCCTCGTCCTCAAACGCCGGACGGGCTGAGAGGGTGGCTGGCGCCGTCGCTTTCGGGCGTTGGGCGGCTGGTGGGTGGTGGCTGGGCGCCGTCGTTTTCGGTCGCTGGACGGGCTGAGAGGGTGGCCCGGCGCCGCCGTCTTCAGGCGTTGGATGGCTGATGGGTGGTGGTTGAGGGCCGTCGTCTTCGGGCGCTGGGCGGCCGGAAAGGGTGGCTGATAGCCGCCGTCGACCTCACCACTTGTCTTACTGAGGCGGGAAGAGGGTGCGGTTGGGTACCGCTGTCCTCGGCGTCACCGCTTGCCCTGTCGGGTCGGGAAGAGGGTGCGGCCGGGCGCCGTCGTCCTTGGCCTCGCCGCTTGCCCTACCGGGCGGGTGGCGTCGTTCTTGGCCTCATCGCTTGTCCCACCGAGTCGGGTGGTGGGTGGGCGGAGGGGCTGGGGCCTGCCCACCCGAGGGTGTCGGGTGGGCAGGGGTGGGTCAGCTGCCTGTGCGGGGACCCGGGAGGCTGGCCGAGAGGCCTACCGCCGCTGTCCTGCGGGTCTGCATCGGCAGTACGCCCTCGGGGTACGGGACCGCGAGCGGGCCCGTCGGCGGCAGCGGTGCCGGTTCCGGCGCGTCGGCCCGTTCGGCCTGCGGCCGCCTCGCCCGGTACGCGGCCCGGTACGCCGCCGGGGACGACCCCAGCTGGCGGCGGAAGTGGCCGCGCAGCGCGACGGGGGAGCGGAAGCCGCAGCGGCCCGCCACCTCGTCCACCGAGTAGTCCGACGTTTCGAGGAGACGCTGCGCCTGCAGGACCCGTTGCGTGATCAGCCACTGGAGCGGGGCCGACCCCGTCAGTGAGCGGAAGCGGCGGTCGAAGGTGCGGCGGCTCATGTACGCGCGAGCCGCCAGCGTCTCCACGTCGAACTGCTCGTGGAGGTGCTCCAGCGCCCAGGCGACGACCTCGGCGAGCGGGTCGGCGCCGATCTCCTCTGGTAAAGATCGATCGAGGTAGCGCTCCTGACCGCCCGAGCGGCGCGGCGGGACCACCAGGCGGCGGGCGAGCGCACCGGCCGCCTCGTTGCCGTGGTCCGTCCGCACGATGTGGAGACAGAGATCGATTCCGGCCGCCGTACCGGCCGAAGTGAGGACGTCGCCGTCGTCCACGAAGAGCTCTCGCGGGTCGACGTGTACCGACGGGTAGCGCTTGGCCAGCGTCGGTGCGTACATCCAGTGGGTGGTGGCCGGGCGGCCGTCCAGCAGGCCTGCGGCGGCCAGCACGAACGCGCCCGTGCACAGCCCGACTATGCGGGCCCCTTCTTCGTGGGCGCGGCGCAGCGCGTCCAGCGCCTCTTCCGGTGGCGGCGCGGTGATCGAGCGCCAGGCCGGTACAACGACCGTGCCGGCGCGTGAGATCGCTTCCAGGCCATGCGGCGCGGTGAGTTCCAGGCCCCCTGTGGTCCGCAGCGGGCCTTCCTCGCCACCGCACACCAGCAGTCGGTAGCGCGGTACGCCGGCGTCCTGGCGGTCTATCCCGAACACCGACAGTGGTATGGAACTCTCGAAGATGGGGCCGCCGCTGAACAGCAGCACCGCGACAATCTCCTTGCGGCGTCGCCCGGAGAGTTTCCGGGCCGCGGCTTCCGGCGCGGCAGTGGAGTCGTGGCTCATCCTGCTAAGCCCCCCTCGGTGGTCGCGGCTCCTCGGTTGTGTCGCTCCTGCACGTTTCCCCTCGGTCCTGCACGAGTCCCCCGCCGTAAGACGTCAAGATCGAATCTACTGGTTTCCGCAGTGTCGCGTTGACCAGTTCGACACGCCGTCGATTGTCGACATGACAACTTGGCGTGAAGCATTCGATCACGAAGGGTTGCACTCACGGGCCGTGCAGGGAAGTGCGCCTCGTGGCAGTGGCCAAACCGCGTAGGGTGCGGAGGGTCCTGCGGACCCTTTCCGTGCAGGTGGAACGGGGGTTGGGGGGTAGTTGGTGCCCCTCTTGCACGGGTCCGGGAAGTTGGCTGAAAAGAAGCGTTCGCGTGCGCGGAAACCGGTCAGTCGACCGGTGTAGTGCCCCTGGTGTGACGTCCGCCTCCCCGGGCCCCCGTCCCGCGCTGCGAGCGGCGCAGCAGGAAGCGGCAGGCGGCGGTGACGGCGGCGAGGCCGAGGGCGGTGCCGGCCGCGCCGGCCGGCGCGGTGCCGTACCAGAGGAGCACCACGGGGACGAGGACGCAGGAGAACGCGGCCCAGCGGACCACGTCGCCGGCGGTGTCCGGGGCCGGGCGTGGGGAGGGGCGTGGGGCGGGGGTGGTGGGGCGCGGTCCGGACATGGTCGTACTCCCTCGACGTACTCCCTTGTGCTCCCTTGTGACGCACTCGTACCGGGATCAACGCGCGTTCGGGCGGTCGGTCACCGTGCGTGGAGCTCCGGTCCTGTCCGAATCCTGTGCAAACCGCCTGTACGGGGCAGCAACCATTGCGTTACGGGCGCGGCTCGTGCATGCTCCCTGGAACCCCTAACCGACTCCGGGGAAGGTCCCCTACGGAGAGTGCGCGGGATCTGGGCTGAGGAGGCGTGCCGCCGTACCCTTGGGGGTATGGGGTTGGGAAGATGTTTCCCGGACACAGCTCCGCCGCACACTGTCGTCCCCTCCACACAAGGATCACAACGCCGAGACAGCCATGGCCGGTCACGAATTCTTCGATCCAGCGGACCGCAAGCGGCCGGTCGCCGACCCCACGGCGGCCGATGCGCTGGCGGCGGAAGAGTCACGCCCTTCCTGCGATCCCGCCTTCAAACACGGGGTGGTCGTCGGCTTCGACGGCTCCACCTCCAGTGAACGCGCCCTCGCCTATGCGATCGGGATGGCACACCGCTCCCGCGCAGGGCTGATCATCGTCCACGTCGCCAACCGACTGCCGACCACCGTGTGGGCCGGCTGCGAGCCACCCGTCTTCGTCGACGTGCCGGACCACCGGACCGAGGTGCTCGGGCTCGAACTCGCCTGTGCGGAGTATCTGGCCGAGGTGCCCTGGATCCTCGTCGAGCGCGGCGGCGACATCTGCCACGAACTCGAAGAGGTGGGGCGGGAGTACGAGGCCGACGCGATCGTCGTGGGGTCGACCCACGGGATCGTCGGGCGGCTCTTCGGCTCCGTCGCGGGCAGACTCGCCAAGCGGGCCAAGCGGCCCGTCGTTGTCATTCCGTAACTCCCCGTTCTCCCAGGTGAGATGCGCCGTGGGAACGGTCCGGCTCCCTTTGTGCCGTGCGTAAATCTACTCGTGCGTAGAGGTGTTTGTGTCCTTGTGAAGGGCATATATCGGTCACCGCGCACAACTGCACAAGGCATGAAGGGAGCCCGCCGTGGACAATGACGTCTCTGCGGGAAGCGGAACCACTACCGTGGCCGGCCGACTCGCCCTGGGGATCACCCTGTTGGCGTTCGGCCTCGGCACCACCGGTGTCATCGACGACGTGACCACGTCCGACGCCGTGTCAATCGCCCACTACGTGGGCGGAGTCGCCCTCTTCCTGGTCGGCCTGCTGGCCTTCCGTGACCGTGACACCGCGAACGGCACGGGCTATGTGGCCCTCGGTGCCCTCTGGTTCACCTGGGCCGTCTCCTCCGGCGGCCACTCCTCGGCCAACGGGGCCGGGCTCTTCCTGCTCCTCTTCGCCCTCGTGGCCCTGTCGCTGACCCTCGCGGGCGGAGACCAGCTCGGACAGGCCATGCACGGGCTGCTGTTCCTGGCGATGCTCGTGCTCGCCGTCGCGCAGTTTGCCGACAGCTCGTCACTGACCAAGGTCGGCGGCTGGGTTGCGGTGGCGGCGGGGGCGGTGGCCTGGTACGCCGCGACGGCCGCGCTGGCGCACTGGCCGACGGTGCTTCCGGGACGGGCTGCCGGTCGGGGGGTGACGGCCCACGGCTGATATGGCAGCCGACGCCGGGGAGTTGGGCGTCCCCGGCGACAAATAGAGCGGACCCCCCGTGGCTTGGTGGCACACGTGGGGGTCCGTTCGGTTGTCCGGCCCGCACGGGCCGACGCAACCCGGCCCTACTCCACCGTCACCGACTTCGCCAGGTTCCTCGGCTTGTCGATGTCCCGGCCCAACGCCTTCGCCGTGTGGTACGCGAGGAGTTGGAGGGGGATGCCCATCAGGATCGGGTCCAGTTCGTCCTCGTTCTTCGGGACGACGATCGTGCGGTCCGCCTTCTCCTGGGGCTGGTGGGCCACCGCCAGGATCTTGCCGCTGCGGGCCTTGATCTCCTCCAGGGCCGCGCGGTTCTTCTCCAGGAGGTCGTCGTCGGGGACGATCGCCACCGTGGGGAGGGCCGGCTCGATGAGGGCCAGGGGGCCGTGCTTGAGCTCGGAGGCGGGGTAGGCCTCCGCGTGGATGTAGGAGACCTCCTTGAGCTTCAGGGAGGCCTCACGGGCCACCGGGTAGCCCCGCACGCGGCCGATGAAGAGCATCGAGCGGGCCTCGGCGTACTCCGCGGCCATCTTCTCGATCTCCGCCTCCTGGGCGAGGATCTCCGAGATCTGGGCCGGCAGCTTGCGCAGACCGTCGATGATCCGCTTGCCGTCGCGGACCGAGAGGTCGCGGATGCGGCCCAGGTGCAGCGCCAGCAACGCGAACGCGACCGTCGTGTTCGTGAAGCACTTCGTCGAGACCACGCAGACCTCCGGGCCCGCGTGCACGTACGTGCCGCCGTCCGCCTCCCGCGCGATCGCCGAGCCCACCACGTTCACCACGCCCAGCACCCGCGCGCCCTTGCGCTTCAGCTCCTGGACGGCGGCGAGGACGTCGTATGTCTCACCGGACTGGGAGACCGCGATGTACAGCGTGTCGGGGTCGACCACCGGGTTGCGGTAGCGGAACTCGGAGGCCGGCTCGGCGTCCGCGGGGATGCGGGCCAGCTCCTCGATCATCTGGGCGCCGATCATGCCGGCGTGGTACGAGGTGCCGCAGCCGAGGATCTTCACCCGGCGCACGGCACGCGCGTCGCGGGCGTCCAGGTTGAGGCCGCCGAGGTGCACGGTGGAGAAGCGGTCGTCGATCCGGCCGCGCAGCACGCGGTCGACCGCGTCGGGCTGCTCGAAGATCTCCTTGTGCATGTAGGTGTCGTGGCCGCCCATGTCGTACGACTCGGCCTCCCACTCCACGGTGGTCGGCTCGGCCGTCGTGCGGGTGCCCTCGGTGGTGTAGGTGCGGAAGTCGTCGGCCTTGAGGGTGGCCATCTCGCCGTCGTCGAGGGTCACTATCTGGCGGGTGTGGGTCACGAGGGCCGCGATGTCCGAGGCTACGAACATCTCCTTGTCGCCGATGCCGAGGACCACCGGGGAGCCGTTGCGGGCCACCACGATCCGCTCGGGGAAGTCGGCGTGCATCACCGCGATGCCGTAGGTGCCCTCGATCAGGCGCAGCGCCTGACGGACCTTCTCCTCCAGGGTCTCCGCCTGGGAGCGGGCGATCAGGTGGGTGAGGACCTCGGTGTCGGTCTCGGAGAGGAAGACGACGCCGTCCGCCTCCAGCTTGCGGCGCAGTTCGGAGGCGTTGTCGATGATGCCGTTGTGCACGACGGCGACCTTCTGGTCGGCCGACATGTGCGGGTGGGCGTTCACGTCGGAGGGGGCGCCGTGGGTGGCCCAGCGGGTGTGCGCGATGCCGGTGGTGCCCTTGAAGCGCGCCGGTACCTTGGCCTCCAGGTCCCGGACCCGGCCCTTGGCCTTCACCATCTTCAGGCTGGCCGTCTTCGGGGCGGAGACGACGATGCCCGCCGAGTCGTAACCGCGGTATTCCAGCCGCTGTAGACCTTCGAGGAGGAGGGGGGCGACGTCGCGCCTACCGATGTATCCGACAATTCCGCACATGTATAGGTGTTCCGTATCCCTCAGCCGTAGACCATGCGGCGCAGCTGCCGGAGGGTGAGCTCCGGCGGGGCGACCGCCCTGTACTTCAGATCCGCCGCGATCCGTTCGAAGATCTCCGCGTTCACCAGGCCTTCCGCCTGGAGTTCGCGGTGGCGGCGCCGGACGTAGTCCCCGGCCGTCTCGTCGAAGTAGGCGAGCACGTCCTGGATCACCCGCAGCGCCTCGCCCCGGCTGAGGGGTGTGGATCGCGTCAGGTGATCAACAAGTTCATCGTGCACCCGGTTGATCCTGGAGTACCGAAGTCGGTTTCGCAAGAATCCTGCCCGATTCCGGGCAGCAGACTGTTCAATCGCTTATGGGGCTCTGTTCGTAAGCTGTCCATCCTGTGTCTTGCGCCACGTCGCTTGTGGAGACGATTTTCAGACGCCATGGACATTCCTCGTATGGGCGTACCCGATGAGCTCGCCGAGCGCATGAGCATGGCCGAGCAGCACGAGTACCTCCGCGCCAAGTTCTCCCGGCGCTCCATGATCAGAGGCGGCGCTGTCACGCTCGGCGCCGTCACGGGCGGCACCCTCGTCATGGGCGGCACCGCCCAGGCGGCCGTTCCCACCCAGTCCTCCGCTCCCGCCACCCAGTACGTCGACGGCGCCTTCGTCGCCCCGTTCGGCCGCCACCTGGCCTTCGGCAACGACGCCAGCACGGAGATGACGATCTCCTGGCAGGTCCCGGTCGCGGTGAAGAAGCCCTTCGTCCGCATCGGCACCCACGCCTCGCACCTCTCGGTCAAGATCGACGCCGAGATACGCGCCCTCTACACCCCGGCCGGCATCGGCGCCAGCGGCGACCACACCCAGTACTACGTGCACGCCAAGCTGGCCAACCTCAAGCCGGGCCGCACCTACTTCTACGGCGTCGGCCACGACGGCTTCGACCCGGCCTCGCCGAAGTTCGCCAGCACCATCGGCACCTTCACCACCGCGCCCGCGCACAAGGAGCCGTTCACCTTCACGGCCTTCGGCGACCAGGGCGTCAGCTACCACGGCCTGGCCAACGACGCCCTGATCCTCGGCCAGAACCCCAGCTTCCACCTGCACGCCGGCGACATCGCCTACGCCGACCCGTCCGGCGCCGGCAAGACCGCCGACACCTTCGACTCGCGCACCTGGGACCAGTTCCTCGCCCAGACCGAGACCGTCGCCAAGTCCGTGCCGTGGATGGTGTCGTACGGCAACCACGACATGGAGGCCTGGTACTCGCCCAACGGCTACGGCGGCGAGGAGGCCCGCTTCTCCCTGCCCGACAACGGGCCGGACAAGAAGAACCTGCCGGGCGTCTACTCCTTCGTCCACGGCAACACGGCGATCATCTCGCTCGACCCGAACGACGTCTCCTTCGAGATCCCGGCCAACCTCGGCATCTCGGGCGGCACCCAGACCACGTGGTTCGAGGCGCAGCTGAAGAAGTTCCGCGCCTCGAAGGACATCGACTTCATCGTCGTGTTCTTCCACCACTGCGCCTACTGCACCTCCACGGCGCACGCCTCGGAGGGGGGCGTGCGACAGGAGTGGGTGCCGCTGTTCGAGAAGTACACGGTGGACCTGGTCATCAACGGCCACAACCACCAGTACGAGCGCACCGACGTCATCAAGGGCAACACGGTCGTCAAGAAGCTCCCGATCGGCGAGACGGCCTACTCCGAGACCGAGGGTGTCGTCTACGTCACCGCGGGCGCGGCCGGCCGCAGCCTCTACGCGTTCACCGCCCCGGACTCCTACGAGGGCCACCTGAACGAGGTCGACTCCGTCGCCTCCTTCATCAACACCAAGGACGGCAAGGTCAACGAGACCGTCGCCTGGTCCCGGGTGCGCTACCTCAACTACTCCTTCCTGCGCGTGGACGTCGAGCCCGCCCCGCGCGGCCAGTACGCCAAGCTGAAGGTGTCGGGCATCGCCGAGACCGGCGACCGCATCGACCACTTCACGGTGGCCCGCAAGGCCAAGTAAGGCCCGGCAGGCCCGCGTAGGGCCCGGCAGGCCCACGCAAGTCCGTACGCCCCGAAGGCAGGGCGCAAGGCACCCGCAGGCGGTCCTCACATGCGTTTGAGGACCGCCTGTTTGGCCATCGTGAACTCCTCGTCCGTGAGCACCCCCTCGCGGTGCAGCTCACCCAGCTCGCGCAGCCTGCGCAGCAACGCGTCGTGATCGGCCTCGGCCGCCTCCGGCGCCCGGGACAGCTCCGGTACGTCGGCCGCCGACGGATGCGGCAGCCGCGCCTGGACCGCCGCCGCGACCAGCGCCATCAGCGGATCCCGTTTGAACCCCCACAACTCCACCGCGTTCGGGTCGTACTTGGCCCGTTCCCGGGCCGGCGCGCCGGTCATCCGGAACCGCAGGTGGCCGTTCTCAAGACCGGCGGACGGCAGCCACTCCACGCCGAGGATGTCCGCCAGGGCCAGCGTGCGCGGACCCGCGGCGGCCTTGACGTCCTCCGTCTTCCAGTTCCACTCCAGGCGCACCCGCTCCCCGTCGAACGACGCCGTGCCGTCCCCGGCGGAGACCGACAGCGGCAGCGGCGGCCCCGGCAGCAGGTACCCGCTCACCGGCGTGCCCGGCACCTGCGCGAGCAGCAGCGCGTCGCGCACCTCGTCCGTGAAGTACTCGGCGACCCCGTACCGGTCCGACTCGACGGTCAGCCGATAGGGGTCGTGGGGTTCGGCCAGGCGGCCCCCGGTGGCGTGCAGCAGCGGATCGGCGCCGTCCCGCAGCCGCAGCCTCAGCCGCCCCTGCCTGCGGCCCTGCTCGAACGAGATACCCGCCAACGCGCCCAGCGGCACGACCAGTTCACCCAGCGCCCGGCGCAGCACACCGACGTTCCGGTCCCGGCCGGGAGTCAGCCGCAGGGCGTCTCCGTCGAAGACCCAGATGCCGTCCTTCTGGATGATTTCCGCCATGCGGGGATTGTTCCACCGGAAGTGCGGGAGAGTGGTCTCGACCAATCCTGGTTCGGTCTCACCCCCCGCTGAAGGGAGCGCATGTGCGAACGCACCACAGAACGACTCCCCGAACTCTCCGAACTTCCCGAACCCCCCGCCTGGCCCGCGTCCTCGGGGCCCTGCTGCTCGTCGCGGCGGCCGGTGCCTTCACGGTCGGCGCCACCCCGACGGCACCCGCGCCCGCGCCGGTCCCGCTCGGACGGGTCGTCCCGGCGCCCGCCTCGGTCACGCCCGGCGGAACGCCGTACCGCATCACCCGGGACACCGCCATCCGCGTCGACGGCTCCGGGGAGGCCCGCCGGGTCGCCGAGTACCTCGCCGGCCTGCTGCGCCCGTCGACCGGCTACCGGCTGCCCCTGACCACCCACGGCACGGCGGGCATCCGGCTGCGCCTGGCCCCCGGCCCGTTCGGCGCCGAGGGCTACCGCCTCGACAGCGGCCGCGACGGCGTCACCCTCACCGCCGCCGAGCCCGCCGGCCTCTTCCACGGCGTCCAGACCCTGCGCCAGCTGCTCCCCGCGGCCGTCGAGAAGGACACCGTGCAGCCCGGCCCCTGGCTGGTCGCCGGCGGCACCGTCACCGACCGCCCCCGCTACGCCTACCGCGGCGCGATGCTCGACGTCTCCCGGCACTTCTTCACCGTGGCCCAGGTCGAGCGCTACATCGACCAGCTTGCCCTCTACAAGATCAACGAGCTGCATCTGCACCTCAGCGACGACCAGGGCTGGCGCATCGCGGTCGACTCCTGGCCGCGGCTTGCGGCCTACGGCGGCTCGACCCAGGTCGGCGGCGGCCGGGGCGGCTTCTACACCAAGGCCCAGTACAAGGAGATCGTCCGGTACGCCGCCTCCCGCTACCTGGAGGTCGTCCCCGAGATCGACATGCCAGGCCACACCAACGCCGCCCTCGCCTCCTACGCCGACCTCAACTGCGACGGCACCGCACCACCGCTGTACACGGGCACGGAGGTCGGCTTCAGCTCGCTGTGCGCCGGCAAGCAGGTGACGTACGACTTCGCCGCCGACGTCATCCGCGAACTGGCCGCCCTCACCCCCGGCCGCTACCTCCACATCGGCGGCGACGAGGCGCACTCCACCAGCCACGAGGACTACGTCACGTTCATGGACCGGGTACAGCCGATCGTCGCGAAGTACGGCAAGACGGTGATCGGCTGGCACCAGCTGACCGGCGCCCACCCGGCACCCGGGGCGATCGCCCAGTACTGGGGCCTGGACGACACGAGCGCCGACGAGAAGGCCCAGGTGGTCAAGGCCGCCCGGAACGGCACCGGGCTGATCCTCTCGCCCGCCGACCGGGTGTACCTGGACATGAAGTACACCGAGGGCACCCCGCTGGGCCAGGACTGGGCGGGCCTGGTGGAGGTGAAGCGGTCGTACGACTGGGATCCGGGCGACTACCTCGCCGGAGCCCCGAGTTCGGCGGTCAAGGGCGTCGAGGCGCCGCTGTGGACCGAGACGATCGTGACCGGCGCCGACCTCGACTACATGGCCTTCCCGCGGCTGCCGGGCGTGGCCGAGCTCGGCTGGTCCCCGGCCGCCACCCACTCCTGGGACGCCTACAAGGTGCGGCTCGCCGCCCAGGCCCCGCGCTGGGACGCCCTCGGCATCGCCTACTACCGCTCGCCGCAGGTGCCCTGGCCCGCGCACTAGGGTGAAACCAGGGTGAAACGGCCGACAGGCTCCCCCGAGGACCGTACTCGGGGGAGCCCGCCTGTCTGGATCAGAACCCCGCGACGGGATTTTTCAGGGTTCCGACCAGCTGGAGGGCGCCCGACGGGTCCGCCAGGTCCACCATCTGCCTGTTGTCGCGCAGCTGGAGCCGGTTGAGGCAGGACAGCGCGAACTCGGGCGCGAACATGTCGTACTGCGCGAACTTGCCGGCGAGTTCGGGCGCCGACTCCTGGTACTCCCGGGTGACCTCGGCGACCGTCCGCCAGAAGTCGTCCTCCGTCAGGACCCCCTCGGTCGCGAGGTTCGCGGCGAGGAAGCGGAAGAAGCAGTCGAAGACGTCCGTGAAGACGGAAAGGAGCTTCTTGTCCTCGGGAACCTCCACGCGCAGCCGCTCGACCGTCGGCGGCAGCACCGCGTCCGGGTCCATGACCGCGATCTCCTCGGCGATGTCCTTGTAGACCGCCCGCCGCACGACCCCGTCCTTCAGGACCAGGATGACGTTCTCGCCGTGCGGCATGAACACCAGGTCGTAGGCGTAGAAGCTGTGCAGGAGGGGCGTGAAGTAGGCCCGGAGGTAGGCGCGCAGCCACTCCCGCGCCGGCAGCCCGCTCCGCTCGACCAGCGCGGCCGCGAAGGAGGCGCCCTCGTGGTCCACGTGCAGCAGGGAGGCCATGGTCGCGAGCGACTCGCCCTCCTCAAGGGACGGCACCGGGCTCTCCCGCCAGAGCGCGGCCAGCATCTTCCGGTACGGCGAGTAGCGGTCGGTCGCCTTCTCGTACTCCAGGTGCCGGTAGCCGACGGCCGCCCGCTCCCGGATGATCGACAGGCCGGTGGACTTGAGCACCGGGTCGTTGTCGATGAGCTGGGCCAGCCAGTCGTTGATCGCCGGGGTCGCCTCCATGTAAGCGGCCGAAAGGCCGCGCATGAAGCCCATGTTGAGGACCGAGAGAGCGGTCTTGACGTAATGCTTCCCGGGGCTGGAGCTGTTGAAGAAGGTCCGGATGGACTGCTGGGCCAGGTACTCGTCGTCGCCCTCGCCCAGGCAGACGAGGTACCCGCGGGCGACCTCGGCGGCGAAGGTGACGGTGAGCTTGTTCCACCACTGCCAGGGGTGGACCGGGATGAGGAGGTAATCGGCGGGGTCCAGGCCCCGGTCGCGCAGCACGCCGTCGAAGCGCTCGACGGTCCCCGCGCCCAACTCGTCCCGCACGAAGGTCTCGTACTCGATCCCCACCCCCGCCGTGAACGCGGCCCGCGACCTGTGCGCCGCCAGCCACACCAGCCGGACCGGGCTCGCGGTCTCCGGAGCGTACGACAGGTACTCGTGGACGCCGAAGCCGAGCCGCCCGTTGTTGGCGACGAAGCAGGGGTGGCCCTCGGTCATCCCGGTCTCGATCGCCTGGAAGCCGGCGCGGACGAGCTCGGCGACGGGGATCTGCGGCTTGGTGAGCTTGTAGCAGGTGCCGGAGAGGGTGGAGGAGATCTCCTCCAGGTAGACCGGCAGGATCTCGTCACTGAGCCCCAGGGCGTTCTTCAGCTCGATGAAGAAGTCCAGGGCGGCGAGGGGGAGTTCGGCGCCGTCCCGGGTGCGGGTGATCGAGTCGGCGTCCACCTGCCAGTGGTCGAGGGCGCGGCGGACGGCGGTGAAGCGGTATCGGGTGAGCCCGTCGTCGCTGCGGACGACATAGCCGGCCCCCTCCTCCTCCGGGGTGATCAGGCGCTCGTGGGCGAACTCGGCCAGCGCCTTGCGTATCAGGAGCCGGTTGGCCTTCTCCCAGCGCTCGGGGGAGAGGTGGGCCACGGAGTCGGCGAGGGTCATACGGCGGCCACCGCCCTCTCGAACCGCTCCCGGGTGCAGTAGCTCAGCAACGCCTTCTTCTCCGGCTTCTGGATCTCCCGTACGGGCACGAACCCGACGGCCTCGTTCAGTGCGTGCACGGCCGTGTTGCCGACGTCCGGCTCGACGACGATCCGGCGGACCGCCGGGTCCTCGAAGAGGCGGGCCACCACGGCCGTGATGACGGCCTTCGTGAAGCCGTGCACGGGGGTGTCCGTGGCGGGGGTGAGGAAGTGCATCCCGACGTCGCCGGGCTCGGGCTCGTACAACCCGACCAGTTCGCGGTGGGCCGGGTCGTAGTACTCCATGAGAAAGGCCGGCCGGCCGTCCTCGCCGAGGCCGAGGAGCGCGTGGTGGTGCTCGTCGGCCGCGATGTCCATGTAGGCCCGCTCGACGTCCTCCAGCCGGGCGTCCTGCATCATCCAGTAGGCCGCCTTGGGGTGGGTGACCCAGGAGTGGAGGAGTTCGGCGTCCTTCAGCGGGTCCAACGGGCGGAAGGTGAACGTCATCGTCATCGTGGTCATACCGCGAACTCCTGGAAGGCGATCGTCTTCTCCACCGGGTAGTACTCGGAGCCGAGCAGCTCGCGGATGATGTACGCGTTCCGGTACGGGCCCATGCCCAGGTCGGGGCTGGTGATGCTGTGGGTGTGGACGCCGGCGTTCTGCAGGAAGACGCCCCGGCCGGTGACGTCGATCGCGTAGTTGCGGGCCACGTCGAAGTTGCCGTGCGTGTCGTAGCGCAGCCGGTCGCGGACGGGCTTCAGGAACTCGGGCTCGGTGTACTTGTAGCCGGTGGCCAGGACCAGGCCCTGGGTCTCGATCTCGTACTCCTTGCCCTGCTCCTCCTGGCGGAGCTTCAGCGTGTACGTGCCGTTGTCGTACGCGGCCGCGTCAAGGCTGGAGTTGGTGAGTAGCCGGGTAGGCACCGGGCCGGCGAGGTTCTTCTGGTAGAGCAGGTCGAAGATCTCGTTGATCAGGTCGCCGTCGATGCCCTTGAAGAGGCCCTTCTGCTCGGCGGTGAGCCGGTAGCGGGTCGCCTCGGGCAGGGCGTGGTAGTAGTCGATGTACTCGGGGCTGGTCATCTCCAGCGTGAGCTTGGTGTATTCGAGGGGGAAGAAGCGCGGGGAGCGGGTCACCCAGTTCAGCCGGTAGCCGTGGACGTCGATCTCGCCGAGCAGGTCGTAGTAGATCTCGGCGGCGGACTGGCCGCTGCCGACCAGCGTGATCGACTCCTTGGACTGGAGTTCCTGCTTGTGCCGCAGGTAGCGCGAGTTGTGGATGAAGTCGCCGCCCAGGTCCCGGCAGGCCTCGGGGATGTGGGGCGGGGTGCCGGTGCCGAGGACCAGGCGACGGGCGCGGTACGTCTCGCCGACGGCCGTCGTGACGACGTAGGCCTCGTCCGTGTCGTCGTACCGGACCTCCGCCACCGCCGTGCTGAAGCGGACGTTGGTCAGCTGGTGCGCCGCCCAGCGGCAGTAGTCGTCGTACTCGACCCGCAGCGGGTAGAAGTTCTCGCGGATGTAGAAGGAGTACAGCCGGCCCTTCTCCTTCAGGTAGTTGAGGAAGGAGTACGGCGAGGTGGGGTCGGCGAGGGTGACCAGGTCCGACATGAACGGGGTCTGAAGGTGGGCGCCGTCCAGGAACATGCCGGCGTGCCACTCGAAGTCGGGCTTCGAGTCGAGGAAGACGCCGTCCAGTTCGGCGATCGGCTCGGTGAGGCAGGCGAGGCCGAGGTTGAACGGGCCGAGCCCGATCCCCACGAAGTCGTAGGTCTTGCTCGGGGCTTCAGGACGCGCGGTCAAGGGACTCTCCCAGGTACTGCTCGGCGTGGCCGGCGATCAGATCGAGGACGGCGGCGATGTCGGCCGTCGTGGTCTCGGGGTTGAGCAGGGTGAACTTGAGGTAGTGGCGGCCGCCGACCTTGGTGCCCGCGACCACGGCGTCGCCGGAGGCGAACAGGGCCTTGCGGGCGTACAGGTTGGCGCGGTCGATCTCGGCCGGGTCGGTGACGGCCGCCGGGATGTAACGGAAGACGAGGGTGGACAGGGACGGCTCGACGACGACGTCGTAGCGCGGGTCGGCCGCCAGGAGCTTCCAGCCCTCTTCGGCCAGCTCGCAGACCTCGTCGAAGAGTTCGCCGATACCGTCGGCGCCCATGGTGCGCAGGGTCAGCCACAGCTTGAGGGCGTCGAAGCGGCGGGTGGTCTGGAGGGACTTGTCGACCTGGTTGGGGATGCGTTCGGTGACCATGCGGCGGGGGTTGAGGTAGTCCGCGTGGTATGTGACATGGCACAGGGTCGCGGCGTCCCGGACCAGCACGGCGGACGAACTCACCGGCTGGAAGAAGGACTTGTGGTAGTCGACGGTGACCGAGTCGGCGCGCTCGATGCCGGCAATCCGGTCCCGGTGCTTCAGGGAGGCGAGCAGCCCGCAGCCGTAGGCCGCGTCGACGTGCATCCACACGCCGTACTGCTCGCACAGCTCGGCGATCTCCGGCAGCGGGTCGATGGAGCCGAAGTCGGTGGTGCCGGCGGTGGCGACGACCGCCATGGGCACAAGACCGTCCTGCTTGCAGCGCTCCAGCTCGTGGGCGAGGGCGACGGTCTGCATCCGCTTGTCCTGGCCGACGGGGACGGAGACCACCGCGTCCTGGCCCAGGCCGAGCAGTTTCGCCGACTTCTTCACGCTGAAGTGGCTGACCTCGGAGGCGAAGACGCGCAGTTTGGCGAGCGAGTCGGTCTTCGACTCCTCCCGCGCCAGCAGCAGCGCCTGGAGGTTGGACTGGGTGCCGCCGGAGGTGAACACCCCGTCGGCGGCCGGGCCGAGGCCGATCCGCTCGGCCGTCCAGTCGATCAGTTTCCGCTCGATGAGGGTGCCGCCGGCCGACTGGTCCCAGGTGTCCAGGGAGGAGTTGACGGCGGAGAGCACCGCCTCGCCGAGCACCGCCGGGATGACCACCGGGCAGTTGAGGTGGGCGAGGTAGCGGGGGTGGTGGAAGTAGACGGCGTCCCGGAGGTAGACGTCCTCCAGCTCGTCCAGGGCCGCGGTGGTGTCGTGCAGCGGCCGGTCGAGGTCGATGCCCTCGATGAGGGGGGAGAGGGCGTCGACGGTGACACCCGTGAACGGACGGTCGGTGGTGGCGAGTTTGGCCGCCACCCGCTCTACTCCTTCGGTCACGGAGCGGCGGTAGTGCTCCGCGGTGAGGTCATTGAGCAGGTGCGAGCGCATGAGGGGGTCCTCCGGGACGATCCGTGCGGGGGAGGGGAGCGATCGGCTCCACTTAGGTTAGCCTAACCTAAGTAACACGAGTGAAACGCTGCCCCTCCCGTGACAGCCGTCACGTCGGCGGCCGTAACTACTCGCCCGCCTCGGACTACTCGCCGGCCGCCCGGAGTTGTTCCTCCGTCAGACCCTGCCGCCAGTACCCGACGAAGGTGACCCGCCGCCGGTCGATCCCGCGCTCGCCGACGAGGTGCCGGCGCAGTTCCTTCACCCGCCCCGATTCCCCGGCGATCCAGGCGTACGGGTGTGCGTGGGAGGGGAGTTGTGCGGCGCGGATCTCCTCTGCGGCGTCGCGGCCGCCCACCAGCCAGGTGATCTCCGCGTCCGCCTCGGTGGCCACGTCCTGGACGTCCCTGGCGCACGGCACCTCCAGCCAGGCGCGGACGCGCGTGCCGGCGGGGAGCGATTCGAGGATGGCGGTCGCGGCGGGTACGGCGGTCTCGTCGCCCCACACCAGCATCAGATCGGTGTCCTCGGGCGGCCGGAAACGGATCGCCCGGTTGTCGGCGATCGCCGGCCCGAGCAGGATCACCCGGTCACCGGCGGCGGCCCGGGAGGCCCACCGGGAGGCGGGCCCGGCCGCGAGGGCCGCGCCCGGCTCGACCCCGTGCAGCACGAAGTCGATGTCGATCTCGTCCGGGTCCCGGCGCAGTTCCCGCAGGGTGTACGACCGCATCACGGCCCGTACGTCGTCCGGGAGTTCGCGCCAGCCCTGCCACCACCCGTCGCCCAGCTCGATGGGGACGGCCGGCTCGGTGTGCCCCTCGGCCGGGATGAACAGGGAGAGGGACTGGTCGCGTCCGTCGGAGTGGAAGTGCGCCAGGTCGGCGCCGGCGAAGGTGACCCGGACCAGAGACGGACCGAGCCGCCTCGTCCGTGCGACCTGGAGGGAGAAGAAACGGAACGGGGCGGCCACGGCCGTCGTCATATGTGCTCCTGAGACTCAGGAAGTTGTGTGGGTTGCCTGGGTGGGGTCAGCTGACCTTCTTCGCCGTCTCCAGCGCCTTGGCGAGGTTCTCCACCATCGCGACGCACTTGTCGTAGGAGAAGATCGGCTCGGGGGAGCGGGAGATGACCTGGCCGGCCTTGACCGCGGGGAGCTTCTTCCAGGTGGCCTGCGTGATGTCGGCGGGCTGGATGGTCGCCGTACGGTCGTCCATCATGATGATGTCGGCCTTGTACTTGTCGACGTTCTCCCAGCTCAGGCTCTCGTACCAGCCGCCGCTCGCCTTCAGCACGGACGCCGACGGCTCGACGAAGTTCACGCCGAGGGCCTTGAAGTACTCCAGGTCCACGGAGAGGTTGGAGCCGGAGACGTAGAACAGGTCCTGGGCGGCGGAACCGGCCATCACCGTGATGTCGGGGTGCGCCTTGGCGGCGGCGCGCAGCCGGGAGGACGCGTCCTCGAACCGCTTCTTCGCGTCGGTCACCTTGCTCGCCGTCATGTCCGCCCCGAGCGACTCGGCGAGGGCCCAGACGCGCTGGAGCGGGACGGTGAGCTGGCGGTCGTAGGCCGAGATGCCGACGCTCGGGGCGAGCTTGGCGATCTTGTCCTTGGACTCGTCCGGGACGTACCAGAGGGTGCCGGCGGCGTCGAACAACGTGGTGATCAGTACGTCCGGCGCCAGGGCCGCGTACTTCTCGACGTTGAACTGCCCCCACTCGTTGCCGAGGACGGTCAGCTTGCTGATGTCCATGTCGCCGGCCTGGACGTCGGCCTTGCCGGCCTTCGTCCTGGTCGGCCCGAAGACGCCCTTCACGCTGACGCCGTAGTCGTAGAGCGCGGCGGCGACCCCGACGAACGCGACGATGTTCGCCGGGACCTTGTCCAGCTTCACCGTGGTCCCGCGGTCGTCCTTGAACGTCCAGGGACCGGACTCGGCGGCCGTCGTCTCCTTGCCGGAGGAGCCGCTTTTCGCGTCGTCGTCACCGCAGGCCGCGAGCGCGGCGCCGAGACCGATGGCGCCACCGGCGGCGAGGATGCCACGGCGGGTGAGGTGGGCTGCTCTGACGTTGGACATAGGTGTGGCTGCTTTCGGACGTGCGGAAACACCGCCGGACGGGATGAAGCTTAGGTTAGCCTAACCTCAGATCTTGTCCAGGTCCGGGCCCTGCCGCGCCCGTTCGCGGTCACCGCGGCCGGTAGGCGGTGGCCGGCACCGAGACGGTGATCCGGTCGGGCAGGGGGCCGTCATCGCTCAGCTCCGCACGGCTCAAGTGGCCTGCGCTCGGCGTCATTTCGAGCAGATCCAGGGCTTTCTCCGGAGCCAGGGTCGCGCCGAACTCCACTTGTTCGGTGGCGGCGACAGCGAAGAAGGGGTCCAACGTCCGGTGCAGGCGCCGAAGTGGTCCAACGCCCGGTGCAGGCGCCGCTCCTTGGCCGGGTCGATCGCCGCCGTCGCAGGCAGCCGCTCGTTAGCACCCCGGAGGCAGTACCCGACGTCCGTATCGTCGCTTCCTCAGCGCAGTTGCTCGGCCAGTCCGACGATGATGCCCTCGGGGCCGCGGAGGTAGCAGAGCAGATAGCTGTCCTCGAACCGGGCGATCTCGCCGACGAGTTCGGCGCCGTGAGGGCGCAGGCGGGCAACGGTGCCCTCGATGTCATCGACGGCGAACATGACGCGGTGCGTGCCCAGAATGTTGTGCGGCCGGTTGCGCGGCCCGGCGCCGATCGCCGCGGGGCTGCGGTACTTCGCCAGCTCGATCCGGCTGTGACCGTCCGGGGTCCGGACCATCGCGATGTCACAGCGGACGCCGTCGAGTCCGGTGCACCGGTCGGCGAAGAGGCCCTCGACCTCCGCCCTGCCCTCCAGCTCCATACCGAGTTCCACGAAGAACGCGACGGCGGCGTCCATGTCCTCGACGACGATGCCGACGTTGTCCATCCGCTGAATCGCCATGCTGGTCTCTCCTTCTTCCCCGTGCGGCCGGTGGTGGCCGCTGATGTTCCTGGGACGGAGCCGGTGGCACGTTCTCGACATCAAATAGCGATCTGTGAACCCGATCTCCTGGGCTCATGACGATCACCTGCCACACAACTTGCACAATCGTCTATACGACTAAGTGTGTTGGGGTGTACGAGTTCAGACGAACGGCTACGAACGGCTACACGGATCAGACTGGAGGCCAGGGAGAGTTCCTGAGAGCCACCATCGTCAGACCCTTGCGTCATGCTCTGCCCATGCTGATTGCGACGAACAACCGGGGCCACGTGGTGAAGCGCCCCTCCAAGCCGGCGATAGGCACGATGCTCGCGAACCTGGGACAGGGCGATCACATGGTCCTTGAGCGGCAGGACGAGGGTCTTGAGGGTGACTGGTACATCCAGGTGCTGTTCCGCGACAACAACACCTACCAACTGGAGTACCGGGACGGCGTCGCCGCAGAGCACTACCAAACCCTGACCGCCTCCCAGGAGAAGGCCTGTCAGGCTCTCCTCGACTGGGCGGCCGGAACGCCTGACTGGCAGGGCGGCTTCACGTGGAACAACCTCGGCGCCATGTTTGCCGCCCCGATCGTCAAGGCCACGGATCAGCCGACCCCCTAGCACCGCACTCCCGCCCATCATGCGATCAGGTCGCCGGGAGCTGGTACGACAGCACGTAGGCGTCCGCCGCCATGACCGTGTCGCACACCTCGACCGCCCGCCCGTCGGTGTCGAAGGCGGTCCGGATGAGGTGGATCACGGGCACGCCGGCCGCGAGGTGGAGCGTCTTGACCTCGGAGGGCGAGGGCATCCGGGCGCGGATCTCCTCTTCGAAGTGGTCAAGGCGGTGGCCCAGCTCTTCGAGGCAGGCGTAGATGCCGCCGGGGCCGGGGCCGGGGCCGGGGCCGGGGTTGGGTTCGGCGATCTGGGTGCCGCGGACGATGTCGAGGGGGAGGTAGGAGGTGGCGAACTCTACGGGCCGTCCGTCCAGCAGATAGCGCCGACGGCGAGCCAGTACGCGCCGCACGGAGCCAAGCCGGGTGGAGACGTCCTGACTTGCCTTCTCTTCCTTGACCTCAAGGCTGTCGACCTGCGGGTGGCTGCCGGCCGCATCGGCTTCCACGATGAACGCGGACTTGCCCTGCTCGCGGTGACGGCGTGCGAAGCGGTCGGAGGCGAGGCGGCGCACGGGCGGGCGGGGGCGGACGAAGACGCCCTTGCCGTGCTCGGCGTGGACCAGGCCCTCGCCGGTGAGGACGGAGAAGGAGTTGCGGACGGTCATCCGGGAGACCCCGTAGTGCTCGACCAGCTCTGCCTCGGAGGGCAGTTTCTCGCCCTCGCGGAATTGCCCCCGGTCGATGGCTTCGCGCAGTTGGTCGGCGATCTGCCTAAAGACCGCACGATCGCTCGTGGGGTCGAGATCTCCGAGGAGGCCCGTAGAAAGAGGGCTCACGTGTGTACTCCTTTAGGTATCTAGACGAGTGGGCGAGTGAAGTTGCTACGGTGGAGAGCCTAG
Source organism: Streptomyces sp. GbtcB6 (assembly GCF_019091475.1). Classification (NCBI taxonomy): domain Bacteria; kingdom Bacillati; phylum Actinomycetota; class Actinomycetes; order Kitasatosporales; family Streptomycetaceae; genus Streptomyces; species Streptomyces sp. GbtcB6. Next base: position 381,612 of record NZ_JAGXJL010000003.1, read on the forward strand.
CCATCCGGGAGGGCCGAGGAACGTGAGCACGCAGTGCCCGCACTCCGTGAGCGTGGCCGGGGTCGTCGTCGACGCCCAGGGCCGGGCCCTCCTGATCCAGCGCCGTGACAACGGCAAGTGGGAGCCGCCGGGCGGTGTCCTCGAACGCGAGGAGACCATCTCCGAGGCTCTGCAACGCGAAGTCCTCGAAGAGACCGGCATCAAGATCGCCCTTCCGGCGACCCTGACCGGCGTCTACAAGAACATGACGGGCCTGATCGTCTCCCTGGTCTTCCGCTGCGAGGCCGCCGACGGCATGCCCACGACCGGCGACGAGACCCGCGCCCTGCGCTGGGCGACCCGCGAAGAAGTCACCGACCTGGCCGACGAGGCATACGCGATCCGCGTCACCGACGCGCTCGACGCGATGACCCCGCCGGCCGTCCGCGCCCACGACGGCGTGAAACTCGTCTAGGGCCTGTTGCGAAAGTAGATCTTGGCTGTGGATGATCACGGTCTGTGGGACGTGGTGATCTGACGCACGGCCAGTGGGGCTCGGCTGGAGCCGTTGTTGCCGCAGGGCATCAAACCGGGTCGTCCCCCGGTGTGGACGCGGCGGCAGCTCGTAGACGGCATACGGTGGCGGACCCGGACTGGTGCCCCCTGGCGCGACGTACCAGAACGCTACGGCCCCTGGGACCGGGTCTATGACCTCTTCCGCCGATGGCAGCGCGATGGCACCTGGACCAGCATCGTCACCCCGCTCCAAACCGAAGCCGACGCTAAGGGGCTGATCACCCGGGACGTGAACGTCGACTCCACCGTCTGCAGGGCCCAGCAGCATGCCACCGGGGCGGCGAAAAAGGGGACCTTCAAAAGGAGCCGCCCGGCGGCATTGCCATCGAGCCAGCCGACCACAGTCTCGGACGCTCCCGGGGCGGGCTGACCACCAAAATCCATCTCGCCGTAGAGCAGAGGCAGAAGCCGCTGTCCGTCGTGATCACGGCTGGTCAGCGCGTGACTCACCACAGTTCGAACCGGTCCTGGAAGCGATCCGGGTGCCCCGGACCGGTCGGGGCCGGCCCCGCAAGCGCCCGGATCGGGTGCGGGCCGACAAGGCGTACGACTCCCGCACTAACCGGTCCTACCTGCGAAGACGCGACATCAAGGCAACCATCCCGGTCCCTGCGGACCGCGTCCGCAACCGCCAGAAACTCGGCTCCCGAGGCGGCCGGCCACCGACGTTCGACAAGACCGACTACAAGCAGCGGCACGCGGTCGAATGCGGGATCAACCGGCTCAAGTGCCACCGGGCCGTGGCCACGAGATACGACAAGCTGGCCGTCCGATACGAGGCGACCGTGCTGGTCGCAGTCCTCAACGAGTGGCTGTAACCAGCACTTTCACAGCAGACAGACCTTAGACGACCGCTGGCAGGACGGTCAGCGTTCCGGTGGCTGTGTCGATCGTTGCCTGGGTGCCAAGGGGGATCGTCGGGGGGTTGGTGCCGTGCCCGGCGGGGAGCCCGCCCAGGACTGGAACACCGAGCCCAGCGAGTCGGTCGTGCAGGATGTCGCGGATGCCCCATCCGCCCAGCGCTGGATCGCCGGCATCGCGGTCGAAGCCGAGGAACTGGCCCAGGGCGATGCCGCGCAGACCATCGAGCGCCCGGGAGCGGATGAGCTGGGTCAGTGCGCGGTCGACCTCGCCCAGCCCGGTTCCTCTCTGGTGTTCAAGAAAGAGGATGGTTCCCTGCAGGCTGGGCAGGCCAGCTCCGGTCTCCGTGCGGATCGCGCTGAGGTTGCCGCCCATCAGGATGCCCGTCGCCGTGCCGTCCACGGTGACTTCCGCAGTGGCCTCGGACGGGTCGCGGTGGAGGGTAACCGGGTCGGTGGTCATCAGTGCGCGGCGCAGGGCCTCGGCGGAGGCGGGCCCGGTGTAGCTGTCGTTGCACTTGGCGAAGGGGCCGTGGAGTGAGGCCAGGCGGCAGCGTGACCACAGGGCGAGGTGGAGGTGGGTGATGTCGCTGAAGCCGACGACCGGCTTCGGGTCGCGTCTGAGGGCGTCGGTGTCGAGATCGTCGACGATGCGGTAAGTGCCCTTGCCTCCCATGGCGGCGATCACGGCGCGGACGCCCGGATCGCAGAACGCCGCGTTCAGGTCGAAGACGCGGTCTTCGTCGCGGCCGGCCATGTAGCCCCACTGGTCGAAGACATGTTCACCCAGCTCAACCTCAAGGCCCCAGGAGTTGAGCAGTTCGACGCCCCGGGCGACTTCTTCCCGACTCGGCGGACAGGCAGGAGCAACGATCCGCACCCGGTCTCCGGGCCGCAAACGCGGCGACCTTAACGACTGCGGATTCTGGTAGTCATCCATCCGACGATTCTGCATGGGCTGGGCCCACAACCGAGCAACGGTTTCACCGAGGGACGACCGCGTGCACACCGGCCGGCGGCCAGATTGATGCCCTCCGGCACCGACGGCTCCAGCCGCGCATGCTGGCCATTCGTCAGATCAACATGCCGCCCAGGGTGTGATCATCCACAGCCAAGATCTACTTTCGCAACAGGCCCTAGCCCGAACCCGCTGCACATGCGGCCTACCAGCACGAAGGAACTTGTATGCACGAGTATATGAGTCGAGTCCGAGTCTGGGACTGACTTGCCCAGGATTTCCGGAAGAGGTCAGCCGGGCCCGCCGCTGGACGAGAGACATCCTGCGCGGGTCGCCCTGGCGGACGACGCGGCCCTGATCGTGAGCGAGCTGAGCACGAACGCGCTCCTGCACACGAGCAGCGGAGGGGAGCGCGGGAGCTTCCACCTGGCCCTGGCGGTGGCGCCACAGGTGATCGCGTTGTCGGTGACGGACGGCGGAGGAGGGGGCGGGGCTCCGAAGGTCGAGCACCAGGACCAGGAGGCTGAGCACGGCCGGGGCCTGGGCATGGTCAGCGCCCTCGCCCACAGAGTCGTCGTCCAGGGCACCGATGGCGGCCACACGGTCACCGCGGAGCTCTTCGTGAACGACCAGCGGGGAGGCCACCCGTGCTGATGGACAAGCCCCGGCGAGGCTTCTGGTGCGAGTGCTGGACCGAGGACCTCACCGACGAAATGCAATGGCCGGCACTCCGAGCATCCTTCGACGCCTACTCCGCACCCCAGGCAGACAGATGGGTCGCCATCGCACTCCGCACCATCTCACCGGCACTCGACCCGGACGCCTCGGACGAAGTCTGGGCCTGGCTCCACGACGGCCGCGCCGAAACCCGACGAGCCCTGCTGCGCTTAGAACCCTGCACGGTGCCAGTCACCCAGGCCAGCACACGCATCACGTGGACCATCCGACCAGTGCTCTTCGTGCCGCTCGCGCACAGGCAGGTTATGGAACTACCCCACTGTGCCTACGACTTCAAACCGCAAAAGCACGATTGACGCCTGGCGCCCGGCCTGGACATTCAAACCGGCGATCATCTGCCTTCTAGGCCGGGCCTCAGGCATGCTCAGCTCCGTGAACACCGACAGCAGCGATCAGCCATTGAACGTCACTGACTCCACTGAGAACTGTGTCGAGGTGGACGCAGCCGGGACGATCGCCACCCTGGACGAGGTCGAGGCCTACAAGGGCTTGCTGACAGGAGCTGACTGGGCTGCGCTCGGGCACGCATGCGGGTCGGCCATCGATGCGCCCCAAATGCTGGCCGCGCTACTCGACCCAGACCAGAGCACGAGAACCGAGGCGCTCAGCTATCTACACGACCCCTTGAACCACCAAAACACGCTCTACGAGGCGACAGTGCCCGCGGCGCTGTACGTGGCCGCGATCCTCTCGGATCCGCGAACGACCCGCACGGTGGACAAGAGCCGCCACGCCTTCCCTGGTTGCATGCGCGCTGAGCTGCTCAGCTGGATTGCTTCGGTGGCGAATGAAGTCACAGACGAGGCCAAAGCCCTCAGCCAACGCCACGGATACGCCCTTGACGACTACCCACCGGCCGTCGGTATCCAGAGGATTCGACCGCTCCTGTTCTCGGCGTCTCTCCCTTACACCGATGACCCCGACCGGCACGTGCGCGAAGCGGCCCTGACAGCTTGCATCCCACTTCTTGACGATCCCCGGCTGGTGCGCCACCAGCGGCCCCTGGTGCCCTTGGTCCGAGAGGTCTTGGGCACAAGTGGACTTTGGCAGCACCGCGAACGGGCCATCGACGCCCTTGACGCATGGGGCGAGGACTCCTCGGGCTTGGAAGGCCGGCGGAATCCGTCCCCGTTCTGCGACTCCGATCCGGCGGCCAACGATCCATGGGCCCGGCTCGTTGACCCCAACCCCGCCGAGGGGTACAGCGAAGACCCGCCGTTCTGAACTCACTCACCCAAGATCCACAAGGTCGTCAGCCGGTGAGTTGCAACTTTCTCTACTGGTTCAAGGCGGCTCGCTCCGCTCACCGCGCGCGGTCCGGCCGACGCCCGTACCGCGCACTGAGCAATGAACACTTGCAGTCAGAGAAGAAGTCCGCCGTGGCCGGGGCGGCGGCTCCACGGCCTACTACAGCTCAGCCATGAGTCAGACGGTGAACCTGCACGGTGTCAGCGCTCGTCGCTAGGGTGCAGCCATGGGAGCCAATCGACCAGCAGTGCCGGTGCGGGTGCAGCGAGGCACACGCGCGCCTGACCGGTCGCCGCGCCCGCCATCGTGGCTGACTGTCGGTGGCTGAGGTTCAGACGGCTCGCATCGCAGGTACCAGACGGCAGCTGAGCGCGGCAAAGCTGGGCCCGCCCCTGGGCCGCGCGAGGCCCTCAATAGTGGCTCAGGACGACTGACGACGATCATCAGGCGCAGGGCTCCACACACCTGAACAGGGGAGACTCAAGCCGCCAAGATCCCTAAGACCCAGTAACGAGCAGGACCTTGACTTCGCCGTTGAGGCTCCGTCAACCGCGGCGGGCAGTAAAACAGCTCCACAATGTTCACAGAACGTGAAACAATCCGGACACACACCTTCCACTATCAATTTCGGAGGAAATTAATATGGCAAGGACTGCCTACTCGGGCTCCTACTACGCCTTGACCGTGGAGGAGGTGCTGAATGTCCGAAAGCGTCTTTCGAAAAGCACCCTAGGTGCTCAGGACTTTGGTGGACATCGACCGATCGACGAGAACAAGCTTGCTTCCGCGGTAGAGCGACAGAATACCGGAATGTCCGACGGGAATGGGGTATTTCGGCAAAAGTACGAGCGACCACACGAGAAGGTGGCAACGCTCTTTTACGGGATCGCGAAGAATCACGCTTTCGAGAACGGCAACAAGCGGACTGCCCTGGTGTGCAGCCTTGTCTCACTCGAACGGAATGGCTACGACCTTTGTAACACGACAGAGGAAGATCTTTACGAAATGGCAACTTCGGTCGTGGCTGGAACTTTCCCAATCGCCAAGAACGAGGTACGTGATCCCGATGCAGAGGTACGTGCACTGGGTAGCTGGTTTCGCTCGCGCCTCCAGCGGCAAGAATTCGGCGATCATTCCATGAGCTTTCGAGATCTGAAGAAGGTGCTCGCCGCTCATGGATGCGAATTCGACGCTCCAGACAAGAATTTCATCAAAATCAGGCGCGGTAATTTGGCCGTCAAGACGGGTTATCCCAAAGATAATTTCGATATCTCAGTCTCGGAGATCAAGCGAATCCGCAAGCAATTGGGTCTGCACGACCTGGGGAGCAGTCGCGACTTTTATGACATTGACAATGCGGTCGATAACTTCGTAGATGAATACCGCTACCTCCTTCAGCGTCTGGCGGATGCTTAACTGTGTGCTGTCTCGGAGGAGGAACACAGGAGTGAGTGTGTAACTGCGTGTCAACGCCGACGGACAACGGCGAACAATCGCGACCCCTCTCCCCTCCGTCGGCGTAGGTGAGAGTCGCCCCATCTCAAGGCGGGCCCTTACATGTTTTTTCGGGACGAAGAGGTCGTGCGCTAAAGGACTTCGCGCTTGATCAGTGAGCCATCAGGGCCCAGTGTGTAGAAGCGGGGCGAAGCCATGGCTCCCACGGCTCTGCGCATCTCGGCTTCTTGCCTTGCGAGATCAGATCCGTGGGGGTCCCGCGCACGGAATCCGTAAAGCTCAATGGCGTCTGCGTCGATGTCATCGGGCTCGGGGCGCCCCTCCTGGATGAAACCGCAAAGCGCCCTCAGCGCGTCTTCGCCCAGTTCCAAAGGGTGGAAGGGCAGGGGGTACGGCTCTTCATCTTCGTCGGGCCAGGGCACGGTGTCAGCCGGGCGGTCTCCGGCCCAGTAGGGCAGTTCGAAGGGGAGCGGTTGGCCGATGTTCTCGATGACCCCGCTGTCAGGGGACAGGCTCAGGGAGCGGACGAGGCGCCCGTGCTCCCACACGGCGAACGCCAGCCAGTCGACGACGCTGTGCATGGCGTGCAGGACGAGTCGTCGGCCGGCGCTTGCCGCCACGAGGTGCTTTGGGAGTTGGGAGGGAAGGTCGATCATCACCCTCTGGTCGCAGATGACTTCCGCACCGGGCCAGCTGGCTGCGTACGCCGTCCCCTTCGGGGGGTATACGCCGTCCCAGAGAGTCGAGCCGTCGCGCTCCTCGATCTCCCAATCCGGGTACAGCCGCCGCATCATGGCGGCCGTCCGATCGCGGTCCGCCGCCCCTACTCCTCGCAGCAGCCCCGGTATGTCGCCGTCGGCGTACACCAACAGTCCCGTCTTGGCTCCCAAAGCCCCTCCCCAGAGCGTTGCCCTTGATGGCGGAAGCACCTTAGCCGCACACGCTGACAACAGGGGTGTCACAGCCTTCGCCCTGCCAGCCTGCCCCGGAGTCCTCCGACATCCGCACCTCGTGGTCGCACCACAACCGCACCAGATTGAGCGGGGAACAGCGGCGAACCACGGTGAAAGCAGGTGCCGCCTATAAGGCCTCAGTCCAACCGTTCGCCCTGGTCAGCGGCCAATCCAACCTCGAATGATCGCAGCTTCCCAAGCTGATGGCCGCAAGCCGTGAGTGAAGATCGTGTTGACGGCGATCCCAGCCCCGCTCATGGCATTGACCGGTCCGTCGCGTCGCCTCACGATGATCCGCGTGACGTACACCGTCGATCTTGCCGGCTCAGCTCCGGCAAGTGCTCCTCCCGGCACGGCCGGCGCCGTCTTCCTCGTCCTGGTGGGAGTCGGCCTGCTGTGCGGAGGGACTGTCATCGCCGCCGACTACAAGAAGGTGGCGTCCCGCCTCTATACGAAGGCGATGAGTACGCAGCGGAACGAGCCGGCTCGTATCTACGGGGGCCCTCCGGCGGGGCCGTCGTCCCTCAGAGTGATCGGGCTCTTCCAGATCCTCGGCGGCACCGGTGTGGCCGCTGTCGGTGTCTGCTTCCTCAGCCGTTAGTCGGTACGGGTCCCCGATGTGGCTTGTCGGACGGGACCCCTGGGCCCTCCGAGGTCGCTCGGCAGGCTCTCGTTGTCCTCGGGCATTCCGATGGCGAAGGGGAATGACTCCAGGAACTTCCGCCGCGCAGGGTCTTGCTCCGCTTCGGCCAAGTCCGCGAGCACCTGCGAGAGCCGTTGGCGTTGATCTGAGGGCAGTTGCACGAGCGCCCAGCCAACGCTCTCCATCATCTTCACCGCGGAATCGGGATCCACTTCCTCGTCCCCGCAGCTCTCCAGCCACCACACGAGGTCAACGAGCAGGTCGGCGAGTGCCGGCACGAGCGGATCCCTGTGAGTCATGCGGGCAATTTAGCCGTGCCCTACGACACCGCCCCACAGCCGGTGCGTGTCCAACTGCGTGACTGCAGGGATGGAGAGCGGTCATGACCCCGCGGTGAGGGGACGGAGTCAAAACCCTGTGCTGCCAAGTTGCCCCATAGCCGCGGCAGACCCTGCGGGGTCAGGCCAGGTCGGCTGACGTGGGGGTTTGCGGTGTGCGCTGCGTTGAGCTGCGGGAAGTCCACTCGGTGGTTCCTGCGGGCCAACACCGTTTCCCGGGCTCACGTGTCCTGGCTGCCCCGCACCGGGAAGAGCATGCAGCTGCTGGTGGCATGGGCCAGCAGCCGGTCCTCGGAGTCGCGGAGTTCCGCCTGGGCGAGTGCGGTGCGGCGGCCGCTGTTGAGGACGGTGCCTATGGCGCGGACCTTGCCGGTGTCGACGGTGATCGGGCGCAGGAACTTCAGGGTGAGGTCGATCGAGGTGTACCCGGTGCCCTGGGGCAGCACGGACTGCACCGCGCAGCCGGCCGCCGAGTCGAGGAGCGTGGCGTAGACGCCGCCGTGGACGCTGCCTATCGGGTTGTAGTGCTCCTCGCCCGGTACCAGTGCGAAGACCGCCCGGCCGTACTCGGCCTCCTCCAGGGTGATACCCAGGGCGGCGGTGATCGGCGGTGCGGGCAGGCGCCCGGCCAGGATCTCGCGGAGGAAACCGAGACCGCTGTGGTGCGGGACGGCACCGGCGGAAACCGCGGGGTCCTCCCAGCCGAACGTACGTGACCTGGACCCCTGCCCGGGGTGGAAGTCGAGCGTCAAGACAACTCCTCGTAGTGGGTGATCCGCGTCCGCCGTGGGCGTCCCGCCGTGGTCGTTGCGCCGTGGGCGTCCCGCCGTGGTCGTTGTGCAGGGCGGCTCAGTCGCCGTCGGGTTCGGGGCTGTCCGGGCCGACGCGGATGAGGCCCGGGCCGGCGTCGACGAACGATTCCCTGAGCCGTACGTCGTGGCCGTCGTCGCAGCGCAGCACCGCGTGCACCGCGGCGCCGCAGTCCCGGTGGCGTACGACCAGCGGGGGTCCCTGTTCGTCCGCGGCCCAGGTGTCGCCCCACTGCCGCAACGCCGTCAGGACGGGCAGGAAGTCCCGGCCCTTCTCGGTCAGTTGGTAGGCGTACCGGGTCCGCTGGCCGGGTTCCTGGTACGGCACGCGCTCCAGGAGCCCGGCGGCGGTCAGTTCCTTCAGGCGCGCCGAGGCGGCGGGTTCGCCGATGCCCACGCGCCTGGCGAAGTCGTCGAACCGGCGGGTGCCCAGGAACGCCTCGCGCATGATCAGCAGCGCCGTCCTGGTGCCCGCGATCTCCAGCGTGCGGGCGACGGAGCAGTTGGCCATGGACCAGGCGTCGCGCTCCTGCAGCAGGTCCGTCATCTCTTCACCCTCCGCCTGACTTGCCTCGTGCGAAGCCAGCCTATAGCGTCACTGCTGACTTCTGCAATCGTAAGTCAGCTCGGGTCGTCGAGGGCGCTGCCGCCCGCTGCCCGCAGCTCGGCCGAGACGAGGACACGATGGCTTCCACCCCTTCCCCCGCCCCTGGCCGGCTCAAGCCGACCGACCGGCCGCCCGGCGACCCGCTTCCCTCCCACCAGCCCTCCCGGCGCGCGGCGGCCGTCACCCTCGTCGCGATGTGCCTGGGCGCCATGACGACCTTTCTACTGATCACCGCATCGGTGTCGGCGCTGTCGGCCATCCAGGACGACCTGCACGTCTCCCCGACCGGCCTCGTCTGGATCCCCTCCGCGTACACCCTGCTCGTGGCCAGTCTGGTGATGTCCGCGGGCACCATCGGCAACCTCTACGGCCGAAAGCGGGCCTTCCTCGCCGGCGCCGCGGTCATGATCGTCGGGTCCCTCACCGTCTACGCCTCGGGGTCGACGGGAGGCGTCATCGCCGGCCAGCTCGTCTCCGGCCTCGGCGGCGCCCTCATCCTGCCCAACAGCCTGGCCATCCTGGGGGCCGCCTTCCCGGACCCCCACCGGCGCACCGAGGTCGTCACCGCCTGGGCGGCCGCCTCCGGCATCGGACTCGCCGCCGGCCCGCTGATAGCGGGCACCCTGCTGGACCACTTCCACTGGAACACGGTCTTCCTGTCGACCGCCGCCCTCGCGGTCGTCACCATGGCCGCCGCCGTCTTCGTCGCCGAGTCACGCGGCCCCGCCGGCAGGCTCGACATCCCCGGCCAGATCCTGGCCGCCCTGGGCATCGCCGCCCTCGTCTACGCCCTCATCGAAGGCGGACACGACGGCTACACCAGCCCCCGGATCCTCATCGCCTGGTTCGTCGCGGCCGCGGCCCTGAGCGGCTTCGTCCTCGTCGAGCGGGCCGCCCGCACCCCCATGCTGGACATGGGCCTGTTCCGGTCGGCGTCGTTCAGCGCCGTCATGTTCGTCGCGGCCGTCTCCCTGTTCGGCTTCACCGGGGTGGCCATCCTCTCGGTGCTCTTCTACGAGCGTGTCCAGCAGCTCTCCGCCCTGGACGTGGGCTGGCGGCTGCTGGCCTTCTTCGGCGTCTACGTCGTCGTCGCCTACGCGACCGGACGCGTGATCCGCCGTACCGGCTTCAAGCTGCCGCTGACCGTGGGCTTCCTCGTCGGAGCCGCCGCCGCGGCCGGATTCACCACGCTGGAGCCGACCACCCCCTATGCCCGGGTGTGGTGGCTGTACGTGTTCTTCGGCGCCGCGTCCGGGATGGTGGCCGCGCCGAGCACCGCCGCCGCCCTGGTCAGCGTCTCCCACGAACACGCCGGCATGGCCTCCGGAGCCGTCAACGCCTTCCGCCAGATCGGGTCCGTCACCGGCTCCGCCCTCCTCGGCGCACTGCTCGCGAGCCGGCTCCAGTCCCGGCTGCCCGACCGGCTCGACGCACACCACGTCCCCCGAGCGGCCTGGCCCGCCGTCGAGCACGCCGTCTCCACGGGCACCGGCGGTCACGGGACGACCCCGCCGAACGTGACCGCCGCCGTCGGCGACGCCTTCACCTCCGGCGTCCACGCCGGCATGACCGTCGTCGCCGCCGTGTTCCTGTGCGCGGCCCTGGCCTCGGCCCTGCTGGTGCGCAACCGGCCGCACCACACCACCGCCACGGCGAACTGACGCGCGACGCGGATTCGCCTGCGGGCGTGCTCCGGCACCGAGGCCTGCCCGAGCCCATGCCGCCGCCGGTCGGCCTCAGCTCACCAGCCCCAGCTCCCGTGCGATCAGCATCCGCTGCACCTCGCTCGTGCCCTCGCCGATCTCCAGGATCTTGGAGTCGCGCCACATGCGGGCCACCGGGTACTCGTTCATGAAGCCGTAGCCGCCGTGGACCTGGGTGGCGTCGCGGGCGTTGTCGACGGCGATGGTGGAGGAGTACAGCTTGGCGAGGGCCGCCTCCTTCTTGAAGGGTTCGCCGGCGACCAGGCGGGAGGCCGCGTCGCGCCAGGCCAGGCGGGCCGTGTGGGCCTTCATCTCCATGTCCGCGATCTTGAACTGGATGGCCTGGTTGGCGCCGATCGGTCGGCCGAAGGCGTGCCGTTCCTTCGCGTACTTGACGGACTCGTCCACACAGCCCTGGGCCAGGCCGGTGGCGAGGGCGGCGATGGCGATGCGGCCCTCGTCGAGGATGCGGAGGAACTGGGCGTAGCCGCGGCCCTCCTCGCCGAGCAGGTTGGCGGCGGGGACCCGGACGTCGGCGAAGGACAGCTCGCGGGTGTCGGAGGCGTTCCAGCCGACCTTGGAGTAGGGGGCGGCGACCGTGAAGCCGGGGGTGCCGGAGGGGACGATGATCGAGGAGATCAGCGGCTTGCCGTCCGGTTTGCGGCCGGTCACCGCGGTGACCGTCACCAACCCCGTGATGTCCGTCCCCGAGTTGGTGATGAAGCACTTGCTGCCGTTGATCACCCACTCGTCGGTGGCGGGGTCCAGGCGGGCCGTGGTGCGGGTCGCGCCCGCGTCGCTGCCGCCGTCCGGCTCCGTGAGGCCGAAGGCGCCCAGGAGTTCGCCGGAGCACAGGCGTGGGAGCCATTCGCGCTTCTGGTCGTCCGTGCCGAAGAGGTGGATCGGCATCGCGCCGAGGGAGACTCCGGCCTCCAGGGTGATGGCCACCGACGAGTCGACGCGGGCCAGCTCCTCCAGGGCGATGCCGAGCGCCAGGTAGTCGCCGCCCATTCCGCCGTACTCCTCGGGGAACGGCAGGCCGAACAGGCCCATGCGGCCCATCTCGCGGACGATCTCGTACGGGAACTCGTGCCGCTCGTAGAAGTCGCCGATCTTCGGCGCCACGACGTCGTGCGCGAACTCCTCCACCGTGCGGCGGAGTTCTTCCAGTTCGGGGGAGAGGCGGTGGTCCATGGTCGTCACTCCTGGTGGGAGAGGGCGCGGACAGTACGGGACGGGCTGGGTCGGCCCAGTTGTTCGGCCATCCACACGCTGGTGGCGGTGAGTTTGCCGAGGTCGACTCCGGTCTCGATGCCGAGGCCCTGGAGCATCCAGACCAGGTCCTCGGTGGCGAGGTTGCCGGTGGCGGACTTGGCGTACGGGCAGCCGCCGAGCCCGCCGGCGGACGCGTCGACCGTCGTCACGCCGTGTTCCAGGGCCGCGTAGGTGTTCGCGAGCGCCTGGCCGTAGGTGTCGTGGAAGTGCACGCCGATGACGTTCGTCGGCACGCCCTCCTCGTTGAGCAGGGAGAGCAGTTCGAGGACGTGGCCGGGGGTGGCCACGCCGATCGTGTCGCCGAGGCTCAGCTCGTCGCAGCCCATGTCGCGCAGCGCCCTGCAGACCCTGACCACCTGGTGGAACGGCACCGCGCCCTCCCAGGGGTCGCCGAAGCACATCGAGACGTAGCCGCGGACGTGGACGTCCGCGTCCTTCGCCTGCCGGACGACCGGGTCGAAGACGGCCAGGGACTCGTCCAGCGAGCGGTTGAGGTTGGCCTTGGCGAACGACTCGGTGGCGCTGGCGAAGACGGCGACCCGGCGGGCGCCGAGGGCGAGGGCGCGGTCCAGGCCCCGCTGGTTGGGGACGAGGACGGGCAGGGCGACGCCCCGGAGGTCGGCGAGCTGGGGGAACAAGTCTTCCGCGTCGGCCAGTTGGGGCACCCACTTCGGGTGGACGAAGCTGGTCGCCTCGATCGTCGTGAGCCCTGCGTCGGCCAAGCGGTGCACGAACTCGGCCTTCACCGACGTCGGTACCGCCGTCTTCTCGTTCTGCAGGCCGTCGCGGGCGCCGACCTCGTGGATCCGGACCCGGGCGGGCAGATCGGTGGCCGGTACGACCATGGGAAGGGCGCTCTCCGGGGTGGTCATGCCGTCTCCTCCTCGTGCGGGGTGATCACGGCCAGCACCTGGTCCATGGCCACCGTGGTACCCGGTTTCACGTCGAGTTCGGCGACCGTGCCGGCGTGCGGGGCGGAGATGACGTGCTCCATCTTCATCGCCTCCACCACCAGCAGGCTCTGCCCGGCGGCGACCTCGTCCCCGACGGCGACCTTCACGACGGTCACCGTGCCGGGCATCGGCGCGGTGAGGGAGTCGGCGCCGGCGTGGGCGGTACGGCTCAACGAGGCGGCGACCGGGTCGTGGTCGCGGACCTGCCAGGCGTCGCCGTCGCGGCCGATCCAGTCGGAGGTATGGAGGAAGGTGTGGCGGACGCCGTCCAGGGTGACCGACACGCGGTCGGCGGTGACGGTGTGGGTGCCGCGCGGGACGTACTCCACCGGGTCCTGCACCCGGAGGTGGAAGCCGACCGGCTTGGGCGTACCGCCGAGCCGCCAGCCGCTGGGCGCGGAGAAGGGGTCCGTCCAGCGCCCGTCCGCCGCAACCGGCTTCAGCGCCTCCAGCCGTACGGCCGCCGCCGCCTCGTACACCTCGTCCGGTACGTCCGTGGAGACCAGGTCGTCCACCACCCGCTCGACCAGACCCGTGTCCAACTCGCCCGCCACCACCGCCGGATGGGCAAGGAGACGGCGCAGGAAACCCGCATTGGTCTGCACGCCCAGCGTGACCGTCTCCGCTAGGGCCCGGCGGAGCTTCCTGAGCGCGGTCGCGCGGTCCGGGCCGTACGCGATCACCTTGGACAGCATCGGGTCGTACAGGCTGCCGACCTCGGTGCCCTCGCTGAGCCCGGAGTCGGTGCGGACGCCGTCGCCGTGCGGTTCCCGCAACAGCAGCACCGTGCCGCCGGTGGGCAGGAAGCCGCGCGCGGGGTCCTCGGCGCAGATCCGGGCCTCGACGGCGTGCCCGGTGAGTGTGATGTCGGCCTGGGCGAAGGGCAGTCGCTCGCCGGCCGCCACCCGCAGCTGCCACTCCACCAGGTCAAGGCCGGTGACCAGCTCGGTGACCGGGTGCTCCACCTGGAGGCGGGTGTTCATCTCCATGAAGTAGTACGACGAGGGGTCGCCGCCCGGCACGATGAACTCCACCGTGCCCGCGCCGACGTACCCGCACGAGCGCGCCGCCTGCACCGCGGCCTCGCCCATCGCCGCCCGCGTCTCCTCGTCGAGCAGGACCGAGGGCGCCTCCTCGATCACCTTCTGGTGCCGGCGCTGGAGCGAGCACTCCCGCTCGCCGAGGTGGACGACGTTCCCGTGGCCGTCGGCCAGTACCTGGATCTCGATGTGCCGGGGCCGGTCGACCCACCGCTCGACGAGGAGGGTGTCGTCGCCGAAGGAGGCGCGGGCCTCGCGGCGGGCGGCGGCGATCTCCTCGTCCAGGAGGGTCAGGTCCCGCACCAGCCGCATGCCCTTGCCACCGCCACCGGCGGAGGGCTTGAGGAGTACGGGGGCGCCCAACTCGCGGGCTGCAAGTGAAAGTTCGGGATCGCGGCCACCCGGGACCACCGGCACCCCGGCCGCCTGCACCGTCTCCTTCGCGCGGATCTTGTCGCCCATCAGCGCGATCGCCTCGGCCGGCGGGCCGATGAAGGCCAGCCCGGCCTCCTCGCACGCCCGCGCGAAGGCGGCGTTCTCGGCGAGGAAGCCGTAGCCCGGGTGGACGGCCTGGGCGCCGGTCCGCACGGCCGCCTCCAGCAGCCGCTCCACCGACAGATAGCTCTCGCCCGCCGGCGCCGGGCCGATCCGGACCGCCGTGTCGGCCTCCCGGACATGCCGGGCGTCCGCGTCGGCGTCGGAGTACACGGCCACCGAGCGGACGCCCAGCGAGCGCAGCGTACGGATGACCCGGACGGCGATCTCGCCCCGGTTGGCCACGAGTACGGTGTCGAACACGAGTCCCCTCCTCACATCCGGAAGACGCCGAACTGGGGCTCACCCAGGGGCGCGTTGCCACAGGCCGTCAGAGCCAGACCGAGCACCTGCCGGGTGTCGAGGGGGTCGACGACCCCGTCGTCCCAGAGGCGGGCGGTCGCGTAGTAGGCGTTGCCCTGGCGCTCGTACTGCGCGCGGACGGGCGCCTTGAAGGCCTCTTCCTCGTCGGCCGGCCAGCTCTCGCCGCGGGCTTCCAGCTGGTCCCGTTTGACGGTCGCCAGCACCGACGCGGCCTGCTCGCCGCCCATCACCGAGATCTTGGCGTTGGGCCACATCCACAGGAAGCGGGGGGAGTAGGCCCTGCCGCACATGGAGTAGTTGCCGGCGCCGTACGAACCGCCGACCACCACCGTCAGCTTCGGCACCCGCGTGCACGCCACGGCAGTCACCATCTTCGCGCCGTGCTTGGCGATGCCGCCGGCCTCGTAGTCCTTGCCGACCATGAAGCCCGAGATGTTCTGCAGGAACACCAGGGGGATGCCGCGCTGGTCGCACAGCTCGATGAAGTGGGCGCCCTTCTGGGCGGACTCGGAGAACAGGATGCCGTTGTTGGCGACGATGCCGACCGGGTGGCCGTGGATGCGGGCGAAGCCGGTGACGAGGGTCTGCCCGAACTCGGCCTTGAACTCGGCGAACCGGGAGCCGTCGACGACCCTGGCGATGATCTCGCGGACGTCGTAGGGGGTGCGGGGGTCGACGGGGACGGCGCCGTAGAGGCCGTAGGGGTCGGCCTTGGGCTCGACGACCGGGGTGACCTCCCAGGGCAGGGAGCGCCGGGCCGGCAGAGTGGCGACGATGTTCCGGACGATCCTGAGCGCGTGCGCGTCGTTCTCGGCGAGGTGGTCGGTGACACCGGAGACGCGGGAGTGGACCTCGCCGCCGCCCAGCTCCTCGGCGGTCACGACCTCGCCGGTGGCCGCCTTCACCAGCGGGGGGCCGCCGAGGAAGATCGTGCCCTGGTTGCGGACGATGACCGCCTCGTCGCTCATGGCCGGGACGTAGGCGCCGCCGGCCGTGCAGGAGCCGAGGACGGCGGCGATCTGCGGGATGCCCGCCCCCGACATCCGGGCCTGGTTGTAGAAGATCCGCCCGAAGTGGTCGCGGTCCGGGAAGACCTCGTCCTGCATGGGCAGGAAGGCGCCGCCGGAGTCGACGAGGTACACGCACGGCAGGCGGTTGTCGAGGGCCACCTCCTGCGCCCGCAGGTGCTTCTTCACGGTCATCGGGTAGTACGTGCCGCCCTTGACCGTGGCGTCGTTGGCGACGATCACGCACTCGCGCCCGCTGACCCGACCGATCCCGGCGATCACGCCCGCAGCCGGGGCCGCCCCGTCGTACATGCCGTCGGCCGCCAGAGGGGCCAGCTCCAGGAAGGGGGAGCCGGGGTCGAGGAGGGTGTCCACCCGGTCCCGGGGCAGCAGCTTGCCCCGCGCGGTGTGCCGGGCCCGCGCCTTCTCGCCGCCGCCCAGCGCGGCCGCGGCGAGCTTGGCGCGCAGCTCTTCCACGAGGACGCGGTGCGCCTCCTCGTTGGCCCGAAAGGCCTCCGACGCGGGGTCCGCCGCGCTCGTCAGCTCCGGTGCCTGGTCCATGCCGCGATCCCCTCACTTTGTTAATGAGCGTTAACGCATTTCCTTCAGGTTAACGACCGCTAACCTCCCTGTCTAGAATTGCCTTCATGGTCACGAGAACCGACGCCCCGACCCGCCGCGAGCAGATCCTCAAGGAGGCTGCCCGGCTGTTCGCCGAGCGCGGCTTCCACGGCGTGGGCGTGGACGAGATAGGGGCCGCGGTCGGCATCAGCGGGCCCGGTCTCTACCGGCACTTCGCGGGCAAGGACGCGATGCTCGCGGAGCTGCTGGTGGGGATCAGCGGGCAGCTGCTGAAGGGGGCCAAGCGCCGCCTGGCGGAGGCCGACGGGGACACCGCGCCCTCGGCGGTCCTGGACTCCCTCATCGAGGGCCACATCGACTTCGCCCTCGACGACCGTCCACTGATCACCCTGCACGACCGGGAGCTGGACCGCTTGCGCGACAGCGACCGGAAACTGGTGCGGCAGCTGCAGCGGCAGTACGTCGAGCTGTGGGTGGAGGTGGTCCGTGGCGTCTACCCGGCGCTCGCGGAGCCCGCGGCCCGCTCGGCGGTCCACTCGGTCTTCGGCCTCCTGAACTCGACCCCGCACTTGGGCCGACCGGGTTCCCTGCCGGGGCGGGGGGCGACGGCAGTGCTGCTGCACCGGATGGCGAGGGGGGCGTTCGAGGCGGCGGCGGGGGAGTGAGGGCGAAGATCCGCCCCCTTGGATCCACCGCGACGGCGATCGGCCACGGCGAAGGTGCTCGGCGGTGCCGAAGCGCCTCGGGCCGGTTCGGCACCGCCGGACTGCGCCGCCGTGGCTGATCGCCGTCGCGGCGGGATTTCTGGTGGGCGGGGCCTGGAGGTCGCGGCGGCGGTCATTTGGCGGGCGGTGAGTCGAGGGGTGTGGAGGGTCGGTCGGTGGGTGGTGAGTCGAGGGGTGTGGCGGGTCGGTCCGTGTGCGTCGGCGTGACGAGCGTTACCCCCGTCGCTCCCCTTTCCGCCCTGGACCCGTCGGCTACCCACCGGTACCTTGGAGTCTGAGCAAGCGCTTAGACATGCCGGAGTCCGTGGAGGTGGCGGCCGTGCGCCGTACGTTGTTCAACGAGGATCACGAGGCGTTCCGGGAGACCATCCGCGCCTTCATCGAGGCCGAGGTCGTACCGGTGTACGACGAGTGGTTCGCCGCGGGCCAGGCTCCCCGGGACTTCTACTACAAGCTCGCCGAGCTCGGCGTCTTCGGCATCCGTGTCGACGAGGAGTACGGCGGCGCCGGTATCGACTCCTACAAGTTCGAGGCCGTCCTGTACGAGGAGACCGCCCGTGCGGGCGTCGCCTTCGGCGGCTCCGGTGTGCACGTGCTGCTCGGCCTGCCGTACATAAAGCTGCTCGCCGACGACGAGCAGAAGAAGCGGTACCTGCCGAAGTTCGTCTCCGGCGAGGAGATGTGGGCGATCGCGATGACCGAGCCGGGCACCGGCTCCGACCTCGCGGGCATGAAGACCACCGCCAAGCTCAGCGAGGACGGCACGCACTACGTCCTCAACGGCGCCAAGACCTTCATCACCGGTGGTGTGCACGCCGACCGCATGATCGTCTGTGCCCGCACCTCGGCGCCCACCAAGGAGGACCGCCGGCACGGCATCTCCCTCTTCGTGGTGGACACCAAGGCGGAGGGCTACTCGGTCGGCCGCAAGCTCGACAAGCTCGGCCTCAAGACCTCCGACACCGCCGAGCTGGCGTTCGTCGACGTCAAGGTCCCCGTCGAGGACCTCCTCGGCGAGGAGAACAAGGGCTTCTACTACCTCGGCCACAACCTCGCCTCCGAGCGCTGGGGCATCGCCTTCGGCGCCTACGCGCAGGCCAAGGCCGCCGTCCGGTTCGCCAAGCAGTACGTGCAGGAGCGGGTGGTCTTCGGCCAGCCCGTCGCCGCCTTCCAGAACACCAAGTTCGAGCTGGCCGCCTGCCAGGCCGAGGTGGACGCCGCCGAGGCCGTCGTGGACCGCGCCACCGAGGCCCTGGACGCCGGTGAGCTGACCCCCGCCGAGGCCGCCAGCGCCAAGCTGTTCACCACCGAGGTCGCCCACCGCGTGATCGACCGCTGCCTCCAGCTGCACGGCGGCTACGGTTTCATGAACGAGTACCCGATCGCCCGCCTGTACGCGGACAACCGCGTCAACCGCATCTACGGCGGCACCAGCGAGATCATGAAGACGATCATCGCGAAGGACATGGGCCTGTAAGGTCCCTGCAATTACCGGCCAGTAGAAAAGGTGCCATGAACGAGGCACTAAGTGATCTCCTCGACCTGCTCGACCTGGAGCAGATCGAGGAGAACATCTTCCGCGGCCAGTCCCGGTCCGCCGTCGTCCCGCGCGTCTTCGGCGGGCAGGTGGCGGCCCAGGCGCTGGTCGCTGCCGGGCGCACCGTCCCGGCGGACCGGCACGCCCACTCGCTGCACGCGTACTTCCTGCGCCCCGGCGACCCGGGCGCGCCCATCGTCTACACGGTCGAGCGCATCCGCGACGGCCGCTCCTTCACCACCCGGCGAGCGGTCGCCGTCCAGCACGGCCGGCCGATCTTCGCCCTGTCGGCCTCCTTCCAGCTGGACGAGGAGGGCCTCGAACACCAGGCCCCGATGCCGCCCGCGCCCGACCCGGCGACCCTGCCCACCTCGGCGGAACGCCTCCGCGGCTACGACCACCTCGACCCCGCTGTCGTGGAGAAGTTTCTTGAGGCCCGCGAGGCCATCGACCTGCGGTACGTCGAAGAGCCGCCGTTCGGCAAGTACGGCGAGCCGCGCGAGCCGCACAGCCAGGTGTGGTTCCGCACCAACGGCAAACTCGAAGACGACCCCCTGCTGCACGTCGTCCTCGCGACGTACGTCTCCGACATGACCCTCCTCGACTCCGTCCTGCTCGCGCACGGCCGCGGCGGCTGGGCGGTCGGGGACGTGGTGGGCGCCTCCCTCGACCACGCCATGTGGTTCCACCGGCCCTTCCGCGCCGACGAGTGGCTGCTGTACGACCAGGAGTCCCCGTCGGCCCACGGCGGCCGCGGGCTCGGCCAGGCCCGGATCTACACCCAGGACGGTTCACTCGCCATTTCCGTGATCCAGGAGGGTGTGGTCCGCGTCCCCAGGTAACACTGGGGCATGGCCCAAGCCGAACACCTCGATCAAGCCCAACAGGGCGGCGGCGAGAGCACCTTCACGGTGATCGTCGCCGCCGTCGCCAATCTCGGGATCGCGCTCGCCAAGGCGGTCGCCGGAGTCATCAGCGGGTCCAGCGCGATGCTCTCCGAGGCGGCGCACTCGGTCGCCGACACCGTCACCGAGCTGCTGCTGCTCACCGCCCTCAAGCGCAGCGAGAAGCCCGCCGACGAGGAGCACCCCCTCGGCTACGGCCCCGAGCGGTACATCTGGGCCATGCTCGCCGCCGTCGCCACCTTCGTCGGCGGCGCCGTGTTCTCCCTCTACGACGGCATCCACACCCTGGCCGTGGGGGAGAAGCCGGGCGACCCCCTGGTGTCGTACATCGTGCTCGCCGTCGCCTTCGTGCTGGAGGGCTTCTCGCTGCGCACCGGGCTGCGGCAGGCGCGCGGGGAGGCGGCCCGCTTCAAGGCGCCGTTCAAGCTGTACCTCCGGAACACCCCGGACACCGCCGTGAAGGCCGTGGTGATGGAGGACTCGGCCGCGCTCGTCGGGCTGGTGCTCGCGGCCGGCGGGCTGCTCGGCGGCCAGCTGACCGGCTCCGGCGTCTGGGACGGCCTCGCCTCCCTCCTCATCGGCCTGCTCCTGCTGTACGTCGCCTGGGTGCTGGGCCGGTCCAACGCCGAGCTGCTCATCGGGCGGCCGCTGCCGAGGCCCGTGCGGGAGCGGATCCGGGCGGAGCTGCTGGAGTCCGAGCACATCGTGGCCGTACTGGAGCTGACCACGCTGGTGCAGGGCCCGCACGAGGCGCTGGTCGCCGCCAAGGTGGACTTCCGGGACGTGTCGACGGCGGCCGAGATCGAGTGGGCCTGCGAGCGGGCCGAACAGCGGCTGCGGGCCGCGTTCCCGGCGATCGGCCGGGTGTACCTGGACCCGACTCCCGGGCCGGCTCCGGACCCGACTCCCGGGCTGGCTCCGGGGGCCGTGAGCTCGGGAGATCACGGGCGGTGATCTTCCGACGTGCCGTCCGTCTTATCCGGAATTAAGCTCTATGAGTGAAATGCCGCACAGTGCATGTGCCGCATAGCGGACGTGCCGCGTAGCGGACGTAAGTCCGGCAGAAAGGTATTTCCCATGCGAGTACAGCGCGCGAGGCGTCTCGCCGCGATGTCTGCCGCCGGCCTGCTGCTGGCCGGTGGAGCCGCGGTCGGCGCCGCGGGTACCGCCTCGGCGGCCCCCGCCTCCACTCACCAGAGCGTGGTCACCGGCGGCTTCGGCTGCAACAACTCCCGGTTCGGCGGCGGGTTCAACAACGGCTGCCGCTTCAGCAACTTCGGGTTCCTCCCCGTCATCCCCGTAGTCCCCGTCGTGGTCGTCCCCACCGTGGGGTTCGGCGGCTTCGGCGGCTTCGGTGGGTTCGGCGGCTTCGGCGGCTTCAACGGTTTCGGTTTCGGCTGAACCGACCGGGCGTGACCGGACCAGGAACCCAGGGTCTAGGACCAGGCCACGATGTGCGGCTCCCGCTTCCGGGGGCCGCACATCGGTCTGTCAGGCCAGCCCCGCCTCGGCCAGCAGATACGCGGTCATCGGGTCGTAGTACCGCGGGCTGAGCACATGGTCGTCCAGCGGTACGGCCACCTGGAGGGTGCCCTCCGACTCGGCGAGGAACAGCGCCGGGTCGTTGCAGTCCGCGTATCCGACCGAGTCCAGGCCCACCTGTGCCGCATAGCCCGCCCAGCCGTGGTCGGCGACGACCAGGTCCGGCTGCGGCCTGCCCTCGCGCTCCAGACCGCCCAGGATGGCCTTCATCGGCTCCCCGGAGTGCGTGTGCCACAGCGTCGCGCCGTGTTCGAGGACCGCCACGTCGGCGAACTGCATGACGTATCCCTCGTCCGTCTGCAGCCCGTCCGGGATGACCACGATCTCGCAGCCGGCGGTGCGCAGCGCGGCCGCCGTCGCCCGGTGCACATCCAGCAGACCGCCCGGGTGACCGGTCGCGAACAGCACCCGCTGCCGCCCCTCGGCCGCCTTGCGCAGCCGCGCCGCCAGCCGGTTCAGGCCGTCCACGGTCAGCTCGGGGTCGATGGTGTCCTGGCCGTACCGGTACTCGGGGTCGTCGTTCACCCCGACCCGCTCGGCCATCACGGCCAGCACGTCCTGCTCGTCGGTCCACCGGTCGCCGAGTTCCAGCCCCAGCCACCAGTTGCGCTCGCCGTTGGCCAGCTTGCGGTAGTGGAGCAGGTTGTTCTCGCGGGGTGTGGCGACATCGCCCGCGATACGGGTCTTCACAAGGTGCTCTACGAGCTCGGCGCGGCTGGGCGTCCCGGGTATCGGCATAGCTTCATTGTGGGGCAGCGCACTGTGCGATTTCCCTGCGTATCGCCCGCTGGGACGTGCGTCACTCACTCCTGCCGCAGGGCGAACCACAGCTCCATCCGTACGTCCGGGTCGTCGAGTTCGACGCGGAGGAGCTCCGCGGAGCGGGCGATGCGCTGCCGCACGGTGTTGCGGTGGACGGACAGGGCGACCGCCGTACGGTCCCAACTGCCGTGCAGGGAGAGCCAGGTGCGCAGCGTCTCGACGAGAGCGGGGTGTTCGGCGAGGGGTTCGAGCAGTTCACGTGCGTGGGCCTGGGCCGCTTCCCTCGGGACGAGGGCGTCGAGAGCGGGACGGGTGCGGTGCCGGACGAGGGGGGTGCGGGTCGCTCGGGCGCGGGCCAGTGCGCGGGTCGCTTGCGCGGCTGCGGCCGACAATTGCTGTGCGGGTACGGGGGCGCTGACGCCTAGGGTCCAGCCGGGCTGTGGCTGGGGTGCTCGGTCGGCTGGGACGAGGATGCGTACGTTTTCCCCTACGGGGTCGATGAGAGTTGAGCCGAGTGCGGCGCCCAGTGCGGTGGCGGCCAGGAGGTCCGGCGGCTGCGGGTGGGTTGTGGCTGGTCGCGCAGTTCCCCGCGCCCCTGGGGAGGGACGGTCGCGTTGGTTGTTTGGGCAGGCATGTACGACGAACCAGTTGGTTCCCTTGCTCAGTAGGGGGGCCACTTCCTCTGGACCGCTTCCCAGCAGCAGTCTCACGAGTGCCGACGTGCGGGCCGCGCCTGAGCCGCTCTGCTGTTCGCCGGTGAGGAGGGTGAGGAGGACCGCGGCTACCGAGGCGATGGTGTGGTCGCCCGGTTCGCGGGCCGGGGTGGCCACGCCGAGTACGAAGCCGGTGCTGAGGGTGTAGGCCGCGAGGTGGGTGCCGGCGGCGGCGTGGGTGGCGGAGGTGGGGGTTCCGGGGCCGGACGGGCGTACGACCTCCGCGAGCTCGGCCAGGGAGGCGGTCTGCGGTGCCTCCGGTCGCCGGCCCGCCGACGCGATCTCCGCACCCTCCGGGCCGTACAGGGCCGTCCAGCCGCCGACCCGCTGGGCCAGCTGCCGCAGGACCGACGGCACCGGGTCCGGGCGGGCCGCCGCGGTGGCGAGGCTCTGCTGGGCCTCCGTGACGCGGCGCAGCTCGGCCAGGCGGGCCTGGGCCAGGAGCTGCCAGACCGCGCGGGCGACGGCGGTGAACGGGGTCTGCGGCGGGACCTCGACGAGCGGGAGGCCGTAGGTGTCGCAGGCCTCGACCAGGGCACGCGGGACCGTGTCGTGCACGGGCGCCACGCCGAAGCCGAGGGCGGCGCCGCCCGCCGCGACGATCCGGGAGACGTAGTCGTCGAAGTAGGTCCCCGAGCCCGCCGCGTCCGGGATGTGCACCCCGGCCGTCAGCAGCAGCTCGCCGCCCAGCAGGTACGGGTACGGGTCGGCCATCTCCGAGGTGTGCGCCGCGTGGACGACCGGGGGCGGGTCGGACGGCCCGGCGATCTGGCGCAGGGCGAGGTCCTCGCGGGCCAGGAGGGCGGCGAGGGGCACGGCGGGCGTGGGAGGCGCGGTGGGAACCGTGGGGTCCGGCATGGTGTGCGTTTCCTTCATCCCGTACGGCTCGAATGGATGAAACGTACACTTCGCAGCCGCTTTCCGGCCACCTAGTGTCGGTGACCGTCACCCGCCGGCGAGACCCCCAGTGAAGGAGGGCCCTGTGGCCGTCGACTACGCAGTGATCGTGATCTATCTGGCAGGCATGCTGGCCATGGGCTGGTGGGGCATGCGCCGCGCCAGGTCGAAGAACGACTTCCTGGTGGCCGGGCGCCGGCTCGGGCCCGTCATGTACTCCGGCACCATGGCCGCGATCGTCCTCGGCGGCGCGTCCACCATCGGCGGGGTCGGGCTGGGGTACCAGTACGGGCTGTCCGGTGCCTGGATGGTCTTCACCATCGGCCTGGGCCTGCTGGCCCTCTCCGTCTTCTTCTCGGCCCGGATCGCCCGCCTCAAGGTGTACACCGTCTCCGAGATGCTCGATCTGAGGTACGGCGGCCGGGCCGGGGTCATCTCCGGCGTGGTCATGTGGGCGTACACCCTCATGCTCGCCGTCACCTCGACCATCGCGTACGCCACGATCTTCGACGTCCTCTTCGACATGAACCGGACCGTCGCGATCATCCTCGGCGGCTCGATCGTCGTCGCGTACTCGACGCTCGGCGGCATGTGGTCGATCACGCTGACGGACATGGTCCAGTTCGTGGTGAAGACCATCGGGGTGCTGCTGCTCCTGCTCCCTGTCGCCGTGGTGAAGGCGGGCGGCTTCGGCGAGATGAGGGCGAAGCTGCCGACGTCGTACTTCGACCCGCTGGGCATCGGCGGCGAGACGATCTTCACGTATGTACTGATCTACACCTTCGGCATGCTCATCGGGCAGGACCAGCCATACCTCCCCATACGCGGGTCTTCACGGCGCGCGGCGACCGGACGGCGAAGTGGGGCGGCACGGTGGCCGGCACGTACTGCCTGGTCTACGCCCTTGCGGGTGCGGTGATCGGTACGGCGGCCAAGGTGCTGTACCCGAAGCTGGGCAGCCCGGACGACGCCTTCGCGACCATCGTCAAGGACGAACTCCCGGTCGGTGTGCGGGGGCTGGTGCTGGCGGCCGCGCTGGCCGCGGTGATGTCGACGTCCTCCGGCGCGCTGATCGCCTGCGCGACCGTCGCCAACAACGACATCTGGTCGAGGCTGCGGGGGCGGGCCGGGTCCGGTGCACGGGACCACGACGAGGTGCGGGGCAACCGGGTCTTCATCCTGGTCATGGGGATCGGGGTGATCGGCACGGCCATCGTCCTCAACGACGTCGTCGAGGCGCTGACCGTGGCGTACAACCTGCTCGTCGGCGGCCTCCTCGTGCCGATCCTCGGCGGGCTGCTGTGGAAGCGCGGCACGGTCCAGGGCGCCCTCGCCGCCGTGACCGTCGGCGGCCTCGCGGTGATCGGCCTGATGGCGGGCTACGGCATCCTCGCCAACGAGCCGGTCTACTACGGCCTCCTCTCCTCTCTCGTCGCCTATGCCACCGTCTCCCTGGCGACGAAGCCGACCGACGCGACCGTGCTGGCGAACTGGCGCGAGCGGCTCGCGGGCCGGGGCACCTCCGAACTCGTGTCCGAACCGGTCCCGGCCCACCAGTAGAGTCGTAGCCAGAAGCAGTGCATAGCGGTACGTACGCGATGAAGCGTAGGAAAGAAGGCAGCACCCCATGAGCGGCAACGAGACGCCCCGCGGCCCCGTCGACTCCTCCCGCATCCCGCGGTACGCCGGTCCCGCGACCTTCGCCCGGCTGCCCCGCCTCGACGAGGTCGGCCGCGCCGACGTCGCGGTGGTGGGCGTGCCGTTCGACTCGGGCGTCTCGTACCGGCCGGGCGCCCGCTTCGGCGGCAACGCCATCCGCGAGGCGTCCCGGCTGCTGCGCCCCTACAACCCGGCGCAGGACGCGTCCCCCTTCGCCCTCGCCCAGGTCGCGGACGGCGGCGACATCGCGGTGAACCCGTTCAACATCAACGAGGCCGTCGAGACGATCGAGGCCGCGGCGGACGAGCTGCTCGGCACCGGTGCCCGCCTGATGACCCTGGGCGGCGACCACACCATCGCCCTGCCGCTGCTGCGCTCGGTCGCGAAGAAGCACGGCCCGGTCGCGCTCCTCCACTTCGACGCCCACCTCGACACCTGGGACACCTACTTCGGCGCCGAGTACACGCACGGCACCCCGTTCCGGCGGGCGGTGGAGGAGGGGATCCTGGACACCTCCGCCCTCTCGCACGTGGGCACCCGCGGGCCGCTGTACGGCAAGCAGGACCTGACCGACGACGAGAAGATGGGCTTCGGCATCGTGACCTCGGCGGACATCTACCGCCGCGGCGCCGACGAGGTGGCCGACCAACTGCGTCAGCGCATCGGCGACCGGCCCCTCTACATATCGATCGACATCGACTGCCTGGACCCCGCGCACGCCCCGGGCACCGGCACGCCCGAGGCCGGTGGTATGACGTCCAGGGAACTGCTGGAGATCCTGCGCGGTCTCTCCGCATGCAACCTCGTCTCGGCGGACGTCGTCGAGGTGGCCCCCGCGTACGACCACGCCGAGATCACCTCGGTGGCGGCCTCGCACACGGCGTACGAACTGACCACGATCATGACCCGACAGATTGCCGAGGCTCGTTCGAAGTGACCCACGACCACGACCTGGTGCTCCGCCCGACTCAGGCGCAGACGGCCGCAGCCCTGAACCCGCCCGCCGGCCGCAACGGCGGGGACCTGGTCGTGGAGACCCTGGCCGGGCTCGGCGCGACCACCGTCTTCGGGCTGCCCGGCCAGCACGCCCTCGGCATGTTCGACGCCCTGCGCCGCTCCTCGCTGCGCTATGTCGGCCTGCGGGTGGAGAACAACGCGGGCTTCGCGGCGGACGCCTACGGCAGGATCACCGGCGAGGCGGCCCCGCTGCTCCTCTCCACCGGCCCCGGCGCGCTGACCTCGCTGGCCGCGCTGCACGAGGCGGCCTCCGCCTCCGCCCCCGTCCTGGCCATCAGCAGCCAGATCCCGACCGCCGGCCTCGGCGGCGGCCGCCACGGCTATCTGCACGAACTCCCGGACCAGGCGGCCTCCTTCCGGGGCGTGGTGAAGTCGGTCCACACCGTCCGCACCCAGTCGCAGATCCCGTCCGCGCTCGCCGCTGCCTGGAAGTCGGCGCTGACCGCCCCGCACGGCCCGGTGTGGGTGGAGATCCCGCAGGACGTACTCCTCGCGGAGACCGCGCTGCCCGTGGTGACGGCGGTGGACGCGACCCCGGACGAACTCGCCCCGCGCCCCGAACTGACCGCGGTGGCGGCCGATCTGCTCTCGCGCGCCGCCCGCCCGGCGGTCATCGCGGGCGGCGGGGTGGTACGGGCGGACGCCTCCGGCAAGCTGCGGCAGCTGGCCGAGAAGCTGAACGCCCCGGTCGTCACCACCTTCGGCGGCAAGGGCGCGTTCCCCTGGCACCACCCCCTCTCCCTCCAGTCCTGGCTGGAGGACCGCCACACCACGGACTTCCTGGAGGACGCGGACGTCCTGCTGGTGGTCGGCTCGGGCCTCGGCGAACTCTCCTCGAACTACCACACGTTCAAGCCGCGCGGCCGGGTCGTCCAGATCGAGGCCGACCTCGGCAAACTGGAGTCCAACCACCCCGCCCTCGGCATCCACGCGGACGCCCGCCTCGCGCTCCAGGCGCTCCTGGAGACGGTGACCCCGCGCGAGGACGACCGGGCGGCCGACCGGGCGGCCGACCGAGTCCGGGCCGTGCTCGACCAGGTCGCCGGCCGCATCGCCGCCCAGGAACTCACCCTGGAACAGGAGGTGCTGGCGTCGGTCCGGCGCGCCCTGCCCGCCGGCTCCCCGTCCTTCTGGGACATGACGATCCTGGCGTACTGGGCCTGGTCGGCGTTCGACGCCCACGCCCCGAACCTGATGCACTCCGCCCAGGGCGCGGGCGGCCTCGGCTACGGCTTCCCGGCGGCGCTGGGCGCGGCGGCCGCCGACCCGACCCGCCCGGTGCTCGCGGTGTCGGGCGACGGCGGCGCCCTCTACTCCGTCGCCGAACTGGCGACGGCACGGCAGCACGACCTCCCGGTCACCTGGCTGATCGTCGACGACGGCGGCTACGGCATCCTGCGCGAGTACATGACCGGCGCCTTCGGCGAGGCCACGGCGACGGAACTGGCCCGCCCCGACTACGTGGCGCTCGCCGAGTCCTTCGGGGTCCCGGCCGTACGGACGTCCCCAGACACCCTGGAGACCGACCTGGCGAAGGCCCTCGCCGCGCCGGGCCCCTCGGTGGTCGTGCTCCCGGCCCTGCTGCGGATGTTCGCGCCGACGCACCTGGGCTGACCGCGGCTCAGGGAACCGGGGCCGCCGGCCGCTTCGTGCCCTGCAGCAGGGCCGCCCCGAGCGGGGTGAGCGTGTGCAGGACGCTGGTGCCGTACCGGAGGCTGCTGATGAGCCCCGCGTCCCGCAGGGCCGCGATGTGCTGGCTCACCGTGGGCGCCGACACCCCGGCCAGCCGGGCCAGTTCGCCGGTGGTCGCGCCCGGCGCGATGCCGCGCAGCACCCGGGCCCGGGTCCGGCCCAGCAGCGCGCCGAGCGGCCGGTCGACGGCGGGCGGCCGCGCCTCGCGCAGCAGGGGATAGACCAGCACGGGTGGCAGCGTCGAGTCGGCCAGCGCGATCGGACAGCCCCAGCAGAAGTACGACGGCACCAGGGTCAGTCCCCGCCCGTCCAGCCTGAGGTCGCGGTCCACCGGATAGCGCACATGGAGCACCGGCGCCTCCCAACGCAGGTGCGGTCCCAGCCCGTCGAGCAGCCCGTCCGTCCCGTCGGCCAGGAGCGTCCGCCCCCGGACCGACCGGTCCGCCTCCACCCTGGCCAGCACGCGCTCCCGGAAGGGCGCCACAGCGACGTCGTAGTACCGCCGCATGGCCTCCGCCAGGTCCTGACGTGACTCGCGCTCCAGGAGCCGCGGTGCCCAAGGCGGTGCCCCGACCGCTGAGAAGCGCACGATCTCGCGGCGTACCCGGTCGACGGGGGTGTCCACCATCGCCGCGAGCCCGGCCGTGAGGCCCTGGGTGCTCTCCGCCGGGGTCAGGAAGTCCGGGAAGTACGCGGTTCTCGGGAAGAGCGGCAGCAGGACGTGCCGCAAGGCCCCCTCAAGTCCCCGGTCCGCCAGTCGCGCGCGGGTCGTTCGGTACCACTCCGCGTGCGCGCTGCGCCCCTGCTGGGTCTGGAACCGGTGCAGGCTCAGGGTGATCTCCCAGAGCGGATCAGGCTCGGACGCCAGCCGGGTGCGGGCCAGATCGGCCTCGGTGAAATGGATGCGCAGCATGACGGCCCCCCCGTCCGGCCCCCGTTGTGGCCGCGCGAGTCATCATGGCCGCCGCCGGACACGGCTGACAACACCCGTCACAGATGTTATTCGGACATGTGCTCGTGCGTACATGGATCACATGATGTGCCGGATTTATGTCGCTGACCTGGGCTTTTCGGCCGTGGCCGCAAAGCATGGGAAATCGGGCGGACCGCTGCCAGTGTGGTGCGGGTCAGCCCGAGACCGACAGGAAGGAATGTCATGTCTATGACACTAAGGCCCAGGTGGGCCCGGTCACGCAGGGCGTTGGCGGCGACCGCCGGCCTGGCCGCCGCGCTCACCGTCGGCGGAGTCGTCACGGCCTCCCCGGCATCGGCCGGCACCCACTGTTCCTCTGGCTACCACTGCGTGTTCTGGTCCACCTTCAGCAGCGCCAGGCACTCGTACTTCAACAGCGACAGCAACTTCACGAACGACACCTTCAACAGCACGACGTACGGCACCGCCGGCTCCGGTGCGACCGTCAACGACAACGTCGGGTACGCCAGCAACTCAAGCACCGGCAGCTACTACTCCCGGTACTACCTGGACATCAACTACGGCGGCGGCATGGTCTTCTGCGTCGCGCCCGGCGGGGACGCGGATGCCATCGTCGGGGGGTCGGCCAGCTCTCTCTCGCTGACGACCTCGAACCCGGGCGGCTGCTGGGACGACTGACCCGCGCCCTGTGGTGGATCCGGCGGGGTGCCGCCGGATCCGCCCTGCTGGGAGGAGGAAGACCTTGGTAACGCGCAAGTTCGCCGCACTGGCGACCGCCGTGGTCGTCGTCGCCTGTGCCGCCTGGGTGTACGTCGACCGGTCGGGTCCGTCCGCGACCGGCACCCCGCAGCCGGGGCCGGACGTCGGCCGCCTGAGTGCCCGCCTGCCCTTCTATCCGCTCCGGCACGCGCCCAGCGATCGGCGGTGGCGGATCGACCAGGCGGTCCGGAGACTGACCATCACCTGCATGGCCGCCCGCGGCTACCGGTACACGCCGGCCGCCGTCCCCCGGCCGACCGCGGCCACCGTCGACCACCCGCTGCCGTTCGGCCTGGAGTCGCTCGCCACCGCCACCGCCGCCCCCGAACCGGGCGCGTCGGAACAGCCGAAGAGCAAGGCGTTCCTCGTCGCGCTCTACGGTCCCGCCGACCGGCGTATCTCCGCCCGGGGCAAGCTCATCAAGGTGTCCGTGCCGGCCACGGGCTGCCAGGCCGAGGCCAAGAAGCGGCTGCTGGGCTCCCAGCGCCGGCGGTGGCTCCAGGTGACCATCCAACTCGGCGAGGGCGAGCAGCAGGCCCGCAAGAACCTGGACAAGGACCCGGCCTTCCGTGCGGCCGACGCCCGTTGGGCGCGCTGCATGCTGGCCGCCGGAGTCGAGACGGACGACCCGGTCCGCCTGCTCAACAGCCTCCCCCGCGACACCGACTTCGCCACCAGCCCGGTCGCCAAGGCCGACATCCGCTGCAAGTCCGACACCGACTACCTGCGTACGGCCTACACCAGACTGGCCGTCGTCCAGCGCGCCTGGCTCGACGCGCACCCCGCGGTTCTCGCGACCTGGCGGTCCCTGATGCAACGTCAGGACAGGGTCGCGAGAGAGGTCCTCGGGTGACAGGGGAGATGCTGCCGAGGCGCCCGTCCCGGTAGGGCGGCGGACTCAGCAGCCGCCCGCCCCCACCCCGTCGATGCGGCCGCCGAAGTCGCCGAGGTACTGGGAGCGCCAGTCGCCGTTGAAGACGTCGCGCTTCTCGGTCGGGGACCAGTTGACGAGGCAGGCGCGGGTGGAGGCGACGAAGGAGCCGACGTGGTCGTGGAGGTTCGGCGGCATGTCGCGGTAGCCGCTGCGGGCCGTCCACTCCCAGTAGTCGCCGCCGAAGCCCTCGCCGCTCCAGAAGCACACCGAGCCGTCGGGACAGGAGGGGGCGGCGGCCGCGTGTGCGGAGGCGCTCTGCGCGGGCGCCACCAGGGCGGTCAGGGCGAGGGCGGCGGCGAGGGACCAGGAACGAAGCTTCACGGGACTCTCCGGAACGGGAGTTGGGGACGCCCCGGCGGAACTGCCGGGGCGCCCCCATGCTGCTGGGCGGTCACTCGGACACGCCCGAGCCCAAGATCGACTTCACCTGTGTGAGGTAAGTAGTACGACCGGCCCGCTCACCAGATCGCGTCCACCCACTCCGGGTGGTCGATGAACGGGTTCCGGTTGTGCTGGTAGGTGTCGTAGATGACCTGGTTGCGGTTCTCCTCGAAGGAGTCCGGCGGGTCCTCGTCGTTCCACTGCTTGAGGATCGAGAGCTTGCCGATGTACGGGTTGGAGCCGTTGCCGACCTTGTCGTCGGGCTCCAGGTTCGCGAACCCGTCGTCGCCCTCGTAGCGGACGGCCATGTAGAGGATCATGCGGGCCACGTCGCCCTTGACGGCGTCACGGGGCTCGAAGGAGTCCGAGTCGACCTTGCTGCCGCCGCTGTTGGTGAAGGTGGAGCCGCCCTCGTCGAAGTCGAGGTTGCCGCGCTTGCCGTTGACCGCCACGTCCTCGGGACGGATGTGGTGCAGGTCCGTGCCGGGGCCGGTGGACGTGGTGAGGTCGCCGTGCGAGATGGCCCACACGTGCTCACGGTTCCAGTCGCCGCTGTCACCGCCGTTGAGGGTCTTGCTGCGCGAGATGCCCGAGTACAGCAGGATCACGTTGCTGCTGTTGTTCGGGTCCTGGTCGGTCTTCTTCAGGGCGTCCCAGAGGGCCGAGTACGACAGCTTGGTGACGTTGGCGCTGATGATCGTGTGCAGGGACGACTTGAGGCTCGTACCCGTCTTGCCGATCGCGTTCTTGTAGTACGTCGAGTCGTACGCGGTCGTGGTGGCGGCGGCCGGAGTCGCCGTCAGCGCGGGGGCGGTGAGGCCCACCAGGACGGCTGCGGTCGTCAGGGCCACCGACTTCCAGCGCCGGATGTGTGTCGCCAGCATAAAGAGCTTCCCATCTACGCGGGTTGACGAGGCGGCAAGAAGGAGAGTGACATGAACATGAGGACGCGCAGGTAAACGGGACGTAAAAAGAGGCCCCCGACCGTGTGGTCGGGGGCCTCGGTGCTGCCGGTGCGTCAGCTGACGTCCGACGGGTCCAGCCGGTAGATCGTGGAGGTGGTGCTCTGCGAGGAGGAGGACGAGGAAGAGGACGAGGAGCTGGAGCTCGAACCGGAGCTGCTCGTCGTGCTCTTGCTGTACGCGCTCTCCTTCACCGCCGTGCCGTTCTTCTCCACCCAGGCGGTCACCTGGGAGCTGAGGGTGTTGTTGCCGCCCATGCCCATGCCGCTGCTGCCGACCTGGATGTAGTGCAGCTTGCCCGCCTTCACCAGTTCCTTCAGCTTGGCGACGGTCATCGCGTTGTCGGACCCGGTGAAGCCCCACATGGAGATGACGGGCTCGTTCGAGCTCAGCTCGATCTGCGACGAGGACTGCGAGTTGGAGACGGCCAGCAGCCAGGTGGCGCCGTCCATGTGCTTCTTCAGGTAGGCGATCAGATCGCTGCTCACGCTGCCGCCCATGCCGCCACCGCCGCCGAAGCCGCCGCCTGCCGCACGACCGGTGCCGGTGCCGGTGCTGCCGGTTCCGGTTCCGCCGGGAGCCTCGCCGCCGCCGAAGCCGCCGCTCGGCAGTTCACCGGTGCCGCCGCCGGGCGTCACCTGACCGCTGCCGCC
Source organism: Streptomyces sp. GbtcB6 (assembly GCF_019091475.1). Lineage (NCBI taxonomy): Bacteria > Bacillati > Actinomycetota > Actinomycetes > Kitasatosporales > Streptomycetaceae > Streptomyces > Streptomyces sp. GbtcB6. The sequence goes on from NZ_JAGXJL010000003.1 coordinate 414,266, forward strand.
GCCGGGGGCCTGGCCGTTCGTGCCGCCGGTCGGGGCCTCGCCGTTCATACCGCCGGGGAAACCGCCGCCCGCCTCGCCGCCGGCCTGGCTGTTCTGGCCACCGCCCTGCTGGGTGCCGCCCGGCAGCTCGCCGCCGCCCGGGAAGTCGCCCCGGTTGCCGCCGCCACCGCCGCCGGGTCCGCCGCCGAAGCCGCTGCCCGTCGAGGGGCCCGCGGTCGGGTTCGTGCCGCCGCGCATACCGCCGCCGCTGCTGCTGCCGAACGGCAGGGTCGCCGCGTACGCCGTCGGACCCGCGAGCGCCGCGATCACGGCCGCCGCCAGGGAGGCCGCCAGCAGGCGGGCCTTGTTGCCGGAGCGGGAGAAGATCATGCCCACGATGCCGGCCACGGTCAGCACGCCGATCGCCGGCCACAGCCAGGTGTTCCAGCCGGAGGCGCGGCGCAGCAGCACGATCGCCCAGATGCCGGTGACACCGAAGGCGGCCGGGAGGACCCAGATCCACCGCTTGTCGGTGCGGAACGCCTCCAGCAGCATCGCGCCACCGCCGCCGCACAGCACCGCGATGCCGGGGGCGAGCGCGGTCGTGTAGTAGGGGTGCATGGTGCCCTGGGCGGTCGCGAAGATCACGTAGTGCAGGAGGGTCCAGCCGCCCCACAGGACCAGCGCCATCCGCTTCAGGTCGGTGCGCGGGGCGCGGCCGCACAGCACCAGGCCGCCGATCAGGGCGATCGCGGAGAAGGGGAGCAGCCAGGAGATCTGGCCGCCGAGGATGGAGTTGAACATGCGGCCGAGGCCCGCGGAGCCGGAGAAGCCGCCGCCTCCGCCACCGCCGCCCGCGCCGTTGCCCTCGCCGCCGAAGACGCGGCCGAGACCGTCGTAGCCCATGATCAGGTTCCAGGCGGAGCCGTCCGTGGAACCGCCGATGTACGGCCGGTCGGAGGCCGGGACCAGGGAGACGGCGACCGCCCACCAGAAGCTGGAGACGGCCAGGACGACCGCTGCAAGGGCCAGGTTGACGGCGCGCTTCGCCCAGGTGGCCTTCGACGCGTAGAGGTAGAGCGCGAAGACGGCCGGGAGCGCGATCCAGCCCGCGAGCAGCTTGGTGTTGAAGGCGAGACCGAAGCAGGCCGCCGAGCCGAGCAGCGGCAGCAGCTTCTCGTCACGGGTGGCGCGGAACGCCAGCGCCGCACCCGACACCATGAGGAAGACGAGGATGGTGTCGGGGTTGTTGTCGCGGTTGATGGCGACGGTGATCGGGGTCAGCGCCAGCACCAGCGCGGCGACGGTCGCCGCACCGTGCCCCCACACCCGCTTCACGGTGGAGTGCAGGATCCAGATCGTGGCGAGCGCGACCACGACCTCGGGCGCCATCATCTGCCAGGTGCCGAAGCCGAAGATGCGGCAGGACAGGCCCATGACCATGAGCGCGAACGGCGGTTTGTCGACGGTCAGGAAGTTGCCGGGGTCCAGCGAACCGAAGAACCAGGCCTTCCAGCTCTTCGTACCGGCCCAGATCGCGCCGCTGTAGAAGGTGTTCATGTCGGAACCGGAGAGGTTCCAGGAGTAGAGCACCGCCGCCAGGACCAGGATCGCGATCAACGCGGGGAGCGACCAGCGTGGCGCCTTGTCCGGCTGGGGAGCCGCGGGGGCGGGCGTGGGGGACGCCGTGGGCGGGCCCCAGTCGGGGGACACGGGCGTGTGGGGGACGGGATCGGTGGCAGATGTCACCATCCCACCATGCAGACGGCCGATGGGCGCGGGCTGTGCCGATCCTGGGTGCAGGCTGTGGGTGGATGAGATGTCGGTAAGAGGGCGGCCGGTGCGGCCGCCCTCCTACCCGGGTGCCGCTGTGTCAGTGCGCGCGGACCGACAGCCGGTAGAACCGCGTCGTCTGTACGGCGTTCTGGTTGTCGTCGCTGACCAGGAGGACCTTGTACGCGCCCTTCGCGCGGCCGGTGACGACCATGCCCTCGATGTTGTCGAGGAGCGGGTTGGGCTGCGGCTGCTTCGCCGTGGCGCCCAGCGTCGGGCAGCTCGCTATGTCCGTCAGCAGGGTCTTCTTGATCAGCCGGACGCCGGCCTGCCCGGTGAGGTTCTCGATGCCGCTGGTGTCCGTGGCGTGCCGCGGGTCGGCCAGGTAGAGGCGGACGGTGTTGCCGACGCCGGAGGTGAAGCCGCGCTCCAGGACGAGGAGACGGCCGTCGGGCAGCGCCTGCACCTCGGGGACGCCGAGGATCGGGCCGTCGGTGCGGTAGGCGTACTGGGCCGACAGCTTGAAGTGGTCGCCCTTGGTGCGCTGCCAGGTCTGGAAGCGGACGATCCCGGCGGTGTCCCCGGAGATGGCGTACTCCATCGACGCCAGCAGGGTGCGGCCGCCGTTGAGGAGGGTCAGGCCCTCGAAGGTCTGGTTGGAGGTGGCCCGCCCGGCCGGGGACACGAGCAGGGACGACGGCACGGGGAGGCGGTCCAGGATCTTGCCGTCCACCGAGTAGCGGCGGATGGACGGCTCGGTCTCGGAGGTGATCAGGCGGGTGCCGTCCCGGTCCACGACCAGGCCCTCGGAGTCGAGCGCGGCGCCGTTCTCGTCGGCGAGCCCGACGACCGACTTCGGCGCGAGTGTCTTCGCGTCCAGGTCGAAGAGGTAGGACCGGTCGGCGAGGGCGGCCAGGGATCCGTCCTTGTCCACGGCGAGCGCGGAGAGGTTGCCGACGAAGTAGCCGCCGAAGGTCGTCTTGTCGAGGGCGTCGGAGAAGCCGTCGAGGGAGACCGAGGGCGAACACGCGTGGGCGGCGGCGGTGTCGGCCGCGCCGGTGCCGGGTGCGACGGCGTTGGCGGACCCGGCGGCGGACAGACAGGTGGCCGCCGCCAGGCCGGCGGTGACGGTGGCGAGTACGGTTCTCAGGCGCATGGCGGTCACCGTAGGGGGGATCGGTGACGGGGTGGAGACCGCCCCGTGAAGGAAAGGGTCGATTTCCGGCCGCCGCGGCGCTGCGACAGGTCCGGAACACGAGAGCCGCCGCCCCCTCCGCCCTCCGCCTCAGGAGGCCGCGAGGTCCTTGTGGACGACCTTCGCGACGGCCTGGATGGTGTTGATGCCGTAGCTCATGGTGCTGTTGTCCTGGGTCAGGACGGTCATCTGGTAGTCGTGGCCGCCGCCTGTGAACGTGCCGAGGCTGTGTACCCGCCAGCCGTGCGTGGCGCGCTGCAGCCAGCCGTTCTTGACGTGCACCGAGACACCGGACGGGGCGCCGTACGGAGTGCCCCACCGCTGGGACGAGATGACCTGCCCCATCAGCTTCAGGATGTAGGCGCGCGAACTGTCGCTGAGCACGGTGTTCTTGGCGGTGACCAGCGCGAGCAGCCGCTGCTCGTCGTGCACGTCGATCTGGGTCAGGCCCCAGTAGCCGTTGGCACCCGGGGTGGTCTGCGTCATCCCGGCGGCGCTCAGGAAGCCCTTGATCTTCGTCAGGCCGAGCTGCTTCCACAGCTTGGAGGTCGCGTCGTTGTCCGACTGCGTGATCATGGCCTTGGCGAGCGACTGCTCGGTGGCCGTCAGATACCGGTTGTGCTTCTTCGCGTCCCACAGCAGCGTGGCGAGGACGGTCACCTTGACCGTGCTGGCCGAGTCGTAGTGCGTGGTGGAGCGGAGGGTGCAGGTCGTCTTCGTCGAACGGTCGTACAGCCCGACGGCGATCGTCCCCTTGCGGTTCGCGATGGCCGTGGTGATGTCGTTCTTCAGCTTCGTGGCGAGGGCCGCCTTGGCCGACGTGCAGCTGACGGTGGGCGTGGCGGCCGAGGCGGGCGCGGCCCCGGCCACGCCGGCTATGAGAAACCCGGTGCCGAGTGCGGTGGCGACCAGCCCTCTCCTTCGTCTGTGAGTCATACCCACGTTGACACACGGGTTCGCGCGAATGGTTGTACGAGCGTTCAGGGCTTTAACCAAACGTCACCTGCGCCGGCCATCGCCGCCGGGTGATGATGGCGCCCATGAGAAACCCGAGTGTTGCGGCAAGGACGGCAGCCGCGGCCATGGTCGTGCTGTTCGCCGCCGCCGGCTGCAGCAGCGGAGGCCCTGGCCATGCCGCACCCGCCCGCGGGACCTCGTCGCCGCCCGCTTCCGCGACGACGCGGCCGGCCTCGGTCACCAGGACCTCGGACTCCGTCACCAAGGCGCCTGCCTTCCCCGACGGCGAGGTCGTCGCCCAGGCGGCGAACGTCACCGGGGGCCGGGAGATGGAGATCAAGGGCGGCGTCGGGAGCGGCACCCTGTCCGTCCAGGTGCTCTGCGAGGGCAAGGGCGAGCTGACCGTCGCCGTCGAACCGCTCGGCGCGAACTTCCCGTTCGCCTGCACCGCCGGCGAGGTCAACAGCATCGACAACGAGTTCAACATGAAGCGCCCCCACACGCCGGGCACGGTACGGGTGACCGCGTCGGCGGGCGTACGGTGGGCGATCACCGTCGGGCGCCAGAGCTAGTTCTGCAACTGATCTTTGCGTTCTGATGTAGCGAGCAGCACCCTGCGCCGAGACCGCTCGATCTCCGTGACGACGACGGATATCTCGTCGCCGGTCCGGAATTCCTCAGGCGAACCGGCCGCAGGCCTGCCCTGGATCTCCTTGAAGGGCACCAGCCCCACGATGCCGTCCCCGACGGTGACGAAGGCGCCGAAGAACAGCACCTTGTCGACCGTTCCGAGCAGGGTCTCGCCGACCACCGTGCGGTCGGCGAACACCTGGAAGGGGTCGGGTTGCAGTGCGCACAAGGACAGTCTGGCCTCGGCGTTGTGGGTGTCGAACTGAAGGAACTCGCATGTGACGCGTTGCCCGACCGTGACGACGTCGGTGACAGCGTCGATGTGCCGCCAGGACAGTTCGGGGATCGTGATGAATCCGACGCCGGGAAACACGGGATGGGCGGGCCCGTCGTCCAGGGCCACGAAAACCCCGAACCGCTCGATCGCCGCGACGGTTCCCGACATGATCTCGCCTCGGTGCAGTGATTCCAGGAACGCCCAGAGCTCCGGGCTCTCAACCTGCCAGTCCATGCCCGCCACCCTGACACACACCGCCGGGGGCTACCCGCGTCGGCTCTCGGCGATCCGCAGTACGTCGGTCAGCGCCTCGCGCATCCGGGCCACCAGGAAACGGAGTTCGGCCCTCGTGGCCTGCCGCTCCTCAAGCATGGCGGCCGAGTGGTCGAGGAGTCCGGCGGCCATCCCCAGCTGCACGGACTCGACGGCGTCGGCGGCCCGGGAGAGATAGCCGTCTCCGTCGGTGACAAGGAAACAGGGCTTGCCCTCGGGACCCGCCCACGGGAGCAGACGGGTGACGCGGTGGCCCACGGGGCGACTCCATTCTGTAGCGATCTGCTCACAGAGTGGGGCGGGCGCGGCTAGCCTGACCAGGGGGCGGAGTGTGACCAGGCGTTTGTCACAAGGGAGTTGGCCATGGCGAACACTTACGGTGACTGGCTCAGGCAGCAGCGGGAGACGGCCGGGCTGACACAGCAGGAGCTTGCCGACATCGCGGTGATGACGCGTTCGCACATCGCGCACATCGAAGCGGGGCGGCGGATCCCCTCGAAGGAGGACGCGCGACGGCTGGACAAGGCTCTGAACACGGGGGATGTGCTGAGCAGTTTCCTGCCGGAGCAGGACGCGACGGTACCCGACTACTTCGGGGCGGTGCGCGAACTCGAACAACAGGCGGTGATGATCCGGGAGTTCGCTCTGGCGTACTTCCCGGGCATCCTTCAGACGAAAAGGTACGCGCGTGCGGTTCTGGGCGCGGCGTTCCCTCCGGTGAGTGATGAGGAGTGTGACAGGCGCGTTGTCACACGCTTGGAGCGCGCGAAGATCCTTGAGGATCCGGTGACTCCCGTAGTGTGGGCGGTGCTGGATGAGACAGTTCTACGGCGTCCCGTCGCCGCCGGGGACATCATGGCGGAGGCGATCATGCACATCGTCGCCCTCGCGGAGACCGGACGCATTCGCGCACACGTGTTGCCATTCGGCGCTGGTCACCATCCACTGATGCAGAACATGCTCACTCTGATGTGGTTCGAAGACCAGCCGCCGGTGGCATACAGCGAGGGAGATCGGATGGGAAGGTTGCACGACTCCCCGTCCACGGTCCGTGAATTGCAGACTCGCTTCGATCTCGCGCTCAGCGACGCACTGCCACTCAAGGAGTCGCTCGCCCTCCTCAGGTCCACTGCGAAGGACTACGAACACCGTGACTGACCGAACGATCTCGAACGCCGCCATATTCACCGGGTGGCGCAAGTCGTCGTACAGCAACGCCGACGGCGGCAGCTGCCTCGAAGTCCTCGACGCCCACCTCTCCGGCGTCCCCGTCCGGGACTCCAAGCACCCCCACGGCCCCGCCGTGATCTTCGCGCCCGACGCCTGGCTTCCGTTCGTCACGGCGGTCAAGGCGACCCCCTAGAGATCGAGGACCACCTCGGTGGCCGGTGTGGTGCAGCAGACCAGGACCGTGCCGGGCTCGGGGAGTTCGAGGGGCGGGGTGGTGTAGGTGATGTCGCCTGTCACCAGTGGGGTGACGCAGGTGTGGCAGACGCCGGTGCGGCAGGACCAGCGGGTGGGGATGGCGCAGGCTTCGGCGAGTTCGAGGAGCGAGGCGCGGGCGGGTGACCACGGGGTGGTGATGCCGCTGCGGGTGAAGGTGACGAGCGGACCGGTGCCCGGCGGGCCGGGTGGCTGGTGCGGGCGTACCGGGGCGGTGGGGGTGACGCCGGGGTTGACGGCGGCGAGCGTGCCGAACCGCTCCGTGCGGATCCGCTCGGGGCGCAGGCCGAGCTCGCGCAGGTGGCCGCTGAGGTCGTCCATGAAGGCGGTCGGTCCGCAGAGGTAGGCGTCGGCGTCCGCGGGGATGCCCAGGGCGGTGAGCGAGGCGGCGGTCGGGCGGCCAAGGGTGATGTGGTTCTCGTCGAGGTGGGGGGTCGCGGCGGTGTAGTAGACGTGCTCGCGGGCGTGGGGGAGCCACGCCAGGAGGGCGTGGGCCTCGTCCGCGAAGGCGTGGTGGGCGCGGTCGCGGGCGGTGTGGATCCACCAGACGGGGCGTGGGTCCCGTACGGCTGCCAGCCGGTGGAGCATGGCGAGCACGGGAGTGACGCCGATGCCCGCCGAGAGGAGGACGACGGGACCGGTGCCCTCTTCGAGTACGAACGTTCCGCGCGGCCCGGCGACGTCCATGAGGTCCCCGGCGCGGAGCCGGGCGTGGATGTAGCCGCTGACCTTCCCGTGGGGCTCGTGCTTGACGCTGATGCGGTAGGTGCCGGCCGCGGGCGCGCAGGACAGGGAGTAGCTGCGTACGGCGCGGGCGGTGCCGTCGACGGCGAGGCGGAGGGAGAGGTACTGGCCGGGGCGGGCCTCGGGCAGGGGCGTGCCGTCGGTGGTGCCGAGGTGGACCGAGGAGACGTCGGCGGTCTCGGGGACGATGCGGGCGACACGCAGGGGCCTGAAACCCGGCGGTCCCGGCTCGGGACTGCCGGGCTGACCGGACTGCCCGGCGGCGGCGAGGTCACGGAAGGACTGCTGCCAACCGGGGCTGAGGGCGGGGATGCGCAGGGCGGTGCGCAGCTTCGCGGGGTCTCGGTCGGGCAGGTAGAGCAGTGCGTCGGTGTCGGCGACGCTGAGTTCTCCCGGGCCCCGGCGGGTGAGGGTGATGCCGTCACCGGCCTGGACCCGTCCCTCGGTGATCACCCGCAGGTAGAAGCCCGGACGGTGGTGGGCGACCAGGAGCGAGGCCATGGCGGGTTCGCCCAGGCGCATGCCGACGCGGTAGCAGGTGACGCGGGGCTGGGTCACCTCGAACTCGGCTTCGCCGATGCGGTACCGGTCGCCGATGCACACCTCGTCGTCGGGCAGGCCGTCGACGGTGAAGTTCTCCCCGAACATCCCGAAGGCCAGGTCGTCGCGACCGAGCCGCTTCCGCCAGTACCGGTAGGACTCCAGCTGGTAGACGAGGACGGCCCGGATCTCGCCGCCGTGCCCGGCCAGGTCGCCCTGGCCGTCCCCCTCGACGTTCAGCCGCCGCACCATACGGCGGCCGCGCACGGGAGACTTCCACGCCCCGGTACGGACGGTCCTGCCCTGCCAGGAGACGTCCTGGGGCATCCCCACGTTGACGGACAGCAACCTGGCCATGCGGACCTCCGGTGACGGCCGGTGCCGCCACGTTCCTCTGCCACGCATCCTGGTGGCTTCGCGGGGAATCCGCGAACGGAGGCACGGGAGCGGGTGGGCCGGTCCCGGATACCGGTTCCGCGCTGTCAGACCTGGCGGGCGCGGGACGCGAGGCGGTCGGCGAATGCGGCGACGAGGGCGCGTAGTTCGGCGGGGCGCTCGATGACGAACGGCCGGTCGAGTGCGGCGAGCAGCGGAGGCAGCCAGTCGAGCCGCTCCGCCCGCAGCCCGACGCGCAGCCAGCGCTCGGCCGCCCGGTCCCGGTCGGCCCCGGGCTCGTGCTCCTCCACGGTCGCGACGCCGGCGGGCAGGCGGGCGCGGACCTGCTCGACCGTCCCGTGGATCCGCAGGGTCACCTCGTGCCGGTACTCGGCCGTGGCGAACCCCGACAACACGCGCTCGGCCGGACCGGGACCCACGGGCGCCTCGAAGGAGCCGGGCAGGGTCCTCGCGTCCGCGATGCGATCGAGCCGGAAGGTCCGGTCCTCGCCGGTCCGGGCGTCCGTGCCGGTGACGTACCAGCGGCCCGAGTGGGCGACGATCCCGTACGCGTGCAGGGTGCGTTCGCTGCGCCGTCCGTCGCGGTCGGTGTAGCGGATCGAGACCGGCCGGCGGTGGCGCACCGCATCGGCGACGGTGAGCAGGACGCCCGCGTCCGGGGTGTCGAACCCGCCGGGCCGGTCCGTGAAGGCGAGGGCCTCCAGGAGGGTGTCGAGCCGACGGGCGAGGTGCTTGGGCAGCACCCGCCGGATCTTCGCCGACGCCGTCTCGCCCGCCGTGTGCTCCGTCGTCGTCAGCCCGGTCCGGCGGCCGGCGACCAGGCCGAGCAGCACGGCCAGCGCCTCGTCGTCGCTGAGCATGAGCGGAGGCAGCCGGTACCCGGGGGCGAGCCGGTAGCCGCCGTAGCGGCCGCGCACCGATTCCACGGGCACGTCCAGGTCGATCAGCTGGTCCACGTACCGCCGCACGGTGCGCCCTTCGACGCCGAGCCGGTCGGCGAGTTCGGCCATGGTCCGGGTGCCGCCCGACTGGAGCAGTTCCAGGAGGGTCAGCACGCGGCCGGTGGGTCGGGACATGGGCACAACCTAACGTTGAAAACCGTGAATACCGGACCGATTCTGTCCACTATCTCTCCTAGCCTGCGCAGTGCACACCTTCGGCGCAGCACCTACGGAACGGCCAGGGAGATCCCATGGACTTCGTCTCGATCCGCATCATCACCGGCGACGTGGCGCGCCTCGTCGAGTTCTACGAGCGGGCCACGGGGGTGCGGGCGGCCTGGGCCACCGAGGACTTCGCCGAACTCAGGACTGCGGGCGCGACCCTCGCGATCGCCGGCACCCGCACCGTCCCGCTGTTCGCCCCGGGCTCCGCCCGCCCGGCGGACAACCACAGCGTGATCACCGAGTTCCTCGTCGACGACGTGGACCGCGTCTACCAGAACCTGACCGGCTTCGTCACCGACTTCGTCACCGAGCCCACCACGATGCCCTGGGGCAACCGCTCCCTGCTGTTCCGCGACCCCGACGGCAACCTCGTCAACTTCTTCACACGGCCCGCCGGGAAACGCCCCTGAATTGTTGCGGAGGGATGAAATCCGCTTCCTTTCGTGTTGTGGCCATGAGGAAGAACAGGGCGAACGAAGGGCACCCGCGTGGCAGCGCAACAGGGGGAGCGGCGGCAGGGCGGCTGGGCGCGCAGGCTGGCGGGATACGCCTGGCGGCATCCCCGGGACGTCGTCCTCGCGCTCGGGTCCTCGCTGGCCGGCATGGCCGTGCTGGGCGTCGTACCGCTGATCACCAAGGTGATCATCGATGACGTGGTCGGTGATCACAGCCGTTCCATGGGCCCCTGGGCCGGTGCCCTGATCGGCGCCGCCGTCCTCGTCTACGCGGGCGCCTTCGTCCGCCGCTACTACGGCGGCCGTCTCGCCCTCTACGTCCAGCACGACCTGCGGACCGAGATGTACGAGACCATCACCCGGCTCGACGGGCGGCGGCAGGACGAACTGTCCACGGGCCAGGTGGTGGGCAGGGCCACCAGCGACCTCCAGCTCATCCAGGGCCTGCTCTTCATGCTGCCGATGACCATCGGCAACGTCCTCCTCTTCCTGGTCTCCCTCGCGATCATGGCCTGGCTGTCGCCGCCGCTCACCCTGGTCGCCCTCGCCGTCGCCCCGGCCCTGTACTGGATCGCCAAGCGCAGTCGCAGCAAGCTCCACCCCGCCACCTGGTACGCCCAGGCCCAGGCCGCCGCCGTGGCCGGTGTGGTCGACGGCGCGGTGAGCGGCGTACGCGTGGTCAAGGGGTTCGGACAGGAGGAGCAGGAGACCGGGAAGCTCCGGGAGGTCGGGCGCCGGCTCTTCGCGGGGCGGCTGCGCACCATACGGCTGAACAGCAAGTTCACCCCGGCCCTGCAGGCGGTCCCGGCCCTCGGCCAGGTCGCCATGCTGGCGGTCGGCGGCTGGCTGGCCGTCCGGGGTCACATCACCCTCGGCACCTTCGTCGCCTTCTCCTCCTACCTCGCCCAGCTGGTCGGCCCGGTCCGGATGCTCGCCGTGGTCCTCACCGTCGGCCAGCAGGCCCGCGCCGGCACCGAACGCGTCCTGGAGCTGATCGACACCCGCCCGACCATGAAGGAGGGCACCAAGACCCTCCCCGCCGACGCACCCGCGACCGTCGAGTTCGACGACGTGTCGTTCGGGTACGACAGCGCCCCCGGCAGGACCAGCCCCGTACTCCAAGGGCTCAGTTTCGAGATCCGGCCGGGCGAGACCCTCGCCGTCGTCGGCTCCTCAGGCTCCGGCAAGTCCACGGTCTCCCTCCTCCTGCCGCGCTTCTACGACGTCACCCACGGCGCCGTCCTGATCGGCGGCCACGACGTCCGCGAGCTGACCCACGACTCGCTCAGGGCCGCGATCGGCCTGGTCCCGGAGGACTCGTTCCTCTTCTCCGACACGGTCCGCAACAACATCGCGTACGGCCGTCCGGACGCGACCGAGGACGAGATCCTCGCCGCCTCCCGCGCCGCCCAGGCCGACCGTTTCATCGCCGAGCTGCCCGACGGCTACGACACCAAGGTCGGCGAGCAGGGCCTCACCCTCTCCGGTGGCCAGCGCCAGCGCATCGCCCTCGCCCGCGCCCTGCTCACCGACCCCCGCCTCCTCGTCCTCGACGACGCCACCTCGGCCGTCGACGCCCGCGTGGAGCACGAGATCCACGAGGCCCTCGCCCACGTGATGCGGGGCCGCACCACCCTCCTCATCGCGCACCGCCGCTCCACCCTGAACCTCGCCGACCGCATCGCCGTCCTCGACGGCGGCCGGCTCGCCGACATCGGCACCGACGAGGAACTCCAGCAGCGGTCCGCCCTGTACCGCAGGCTCCTCACCGACCCCGACGAGCTGGGCGGGGTCTCCCCGGGACACGCGCTGCCCCTCGAACCGCACGAGGACACGTCCGTGCGGGACGAGCTGGACGCCGAGTTCGACGCCGAGCGGGGCGTGACCCCCCGCCTGTGGACCGGTGACCGTACGCCCCGCGACCTCGCCCTCACCGGCACCCCCGCCACCCCCGAACTCCTCGCCCAGGTCGAGGCGCTGCCCCCGGCGACGGACACCCCCGACATCGACGAGGCCGGTGCCGTACGCCCCGAGGACTCCTACGGCCTGCGCCGCCTGCTGCGCGGCTTCGGGGCGCCCCTGCTCGTCAGCCTCGGCCTCGTCGCCGTGGACGCCGGCATGGGCCTGCTGCTCCCGGTCCTGATCCGGCACGGCATCGACCAGGGCGTCAGCAGGATGGCGCTCGGCGCGGTCTGGGCGGCCTCGCTGCTCGGCCTCTTCGCGGTGCTCGTCCAGTGGGCGGCGCAGATCGGCGAGACCCGGATGACCGGCCGTACCGGCGAGCGGGTCCTCTACTCCCTCCGCCTGAAGATCTTCGCCCAGCTGCAGCGGCTCGGACTCGACTACTACGAGCGGGAGCTGACCGGCCGGATCATGACGAGGATGACCACGGACGTGGACGCGCTGTCCACCTTCCTGCAGACGGGCCTGGTCACCGCCTTCGTCTCCGTCGTCACCTTCTTCGGCATCATGGTCGTCCTGCTGGTGATCGACGTACAGCTCGCGCTCGTCGTGTTCACCACCCTGCCCCCGCTGATCGTCGCGACCTTCTTCTTCCGCCGGGCGAGCGTGAAGGCGTACGAACTCGCCCGTGAGCGGGTGTCGGTGGTCAACGCCGACCTCCAGGAGTCGGTGGCGGGCCTGCGGATCGTGCAGGCCTTCCGGCGCGAACAGGACAGCGGCCGTCGCTTCACCGAACGCAGCGAGAGCTACCGCCGCGCCCGTATCCGGGGCCAGTGGCTGATATCGGTCTACTTCCCGTTCGTCCAGCTGCTGTCGTCGGTGGCCGCGGCGTGCGTGCTGATGGCGGGCGCCCACCGGGTGGAGGCGGCGACCCTCACCACCGGCGCCCTGGTCGCGTACCTGCTCTACATCGACCTGTTCTTCGCCCCCGTCCAGCAGCTCTCCCAGGTCTTCGACGGCTACCAGCAGGCGACCGTCTCCCTCGGCCGCATCCAGGAACTCCTGCGCGAGCCGACGTCGACCAAGTCCGCGGCGAAGCCCCTCGAAGTGGCCTCGCTCCACGGCGACATCGCCTTCGAGGACGTGCGCTTCGCGTACGGCGCCGCCGACGAGGGCGAGGCGGCCCTGGGCGGCATCGACCTGACCATTCCCGCCGGGCAGACCGTCGCCTTCGTCGGCGAGACCGGCGCCGGCAAGTCGACCCTCGTCAAGCTGGTGGCGCGGTTCTACGACCCGACGGGCGGCCGGGTGACGGTCGACGGCACGGATCTGCGCGACCTGGACCTCACCTCGTACCGGCACCGGCTCGGGGTCGTCCCGCAGGAGGCGTACCTCTTCCAGGGGACCGTCCGGGACGCCATCGCCTACGGCCGCCAGGACGCGACCGACGCCGAGGTGGAGGCGGCGGCCCGCGCGGTCGGCGCCCACGAGATGATCGCCACCCTCGACGGCGGCTACCTCCACGAGGTGGCCGAGCGCGGCCGCAACCTCTCCGCGGGCCAGCGCCAGCTGATCGCCCTCGCCCGCGCCGAGCTGGTCGACCCCGACGTACTGCTCCTCGACGAGGCGACGGCGGCCCTGGACCTGGCGACGGAGGCCCAGGTCAACATGGCCACCGACCGTCTGACGGGCCGGCGTACCACCCTCGTCGTCGCCCACCGGCTGACCACCGCGGCCCGCGCCGACCGGGTGGTGGTCATGGACCACGGCCGGGTCGCCGAGGACGGCACCCACGACGAACTGCTGGCCCTCGACGGCCGCTACGCCGAGCTGTGGCGCACCTTCATCGGCCAGCCCGAGGAACCGGAGGAGCCGGTGGGCGCGACCCTCTGACCTCTCCACGCGCGGCAAAGGGACAGCCGGGGTGTTCCGGCTGTTCGTCGTGCAGCATCCCGCTGAGAAGCAGAAGCGCCTGTCGCGATCTCGTGCCCCAGGACGAGGGGGGAGAGCGGCGCCGACGTCACCGGGTGGGGAACGCGAGACCGGCGCCCTTTGGCGGTCAGCGGACGATGTCGCTCGCCAGCTTCCACAGGCGTTCGGCGTTCTCCGGGTCCAGCGCGTAGGGGGCCACGCCGGGGACGCCCGGTTCGGTGGGCCGGGCGTGGACGAGAGGCGCCTCGTCGACGTCCTCGAAGTAACGGCCGCCGACCCCTTCGACCAGCGGGGAAGCGGCGAGGAACACGGTGGTCGCGGCGCCCTGCTCGACCGTCTTGCGGTAGGGCTCGGGGGTCCGCAGGCCTCCGGTGTGGCGCTGGAGATCGGTGGCGACGGCGCCGGGGTGCAGGGCGTTGGCCGTGATTCCGTCGCCGGACCAGCGGCGCTGCGCCTCGACGGCGAGGAGGACCTCGGCGGTCTTGGACTGGCCGTACGCGGCGAGCGCGTCGTACGGGCGGAAGCGGAAGTCGATGTCGTCGAAGACCACCGGCGAGTAGAGGTGGCCAGCGGAGGAGACCGAGACCAGACGCGCCCCGTCGCCGTCGGCGAGAGCGCGGTGCAGCCCCAGGGTCAGGGCGAAGTGCCCCAGGTAGTTGGTGGCGAACTGCTGCTCGTGCCCGGCGATGCCCCGCTCGAGCTCCGGCGGCATCATGATGCCGGCGTTGTTGATCAGGATGTGCAGCGGGCCCTGCCAGGCGGCGGTGAACGCCCGCACCGAGTCCAGGTCGGCCACGTCCAGGCGGGCGACGTGGACCGCGTCGTTCCCGGTGGCCTTGCGCAGGTCGGCCGCGACCTGCTCGCCCGCTTCCGGGCGGCGGACGGCGAGAGTGACCTCGGCGCCGCGGGCCGCCAGAGCGCGGGCGGTCTCGACGCCGATGCCCGAGTTGGCCCCCGTGACGATCGCCCGCCTGCCGGACAGATCGACGCCTTCGATCACCTCCGAGGCGGTGCTGGCGCGGTTGAACGGGGTCGCGAAGATCTTGGACATATGACGCATTCCTTCGGTCGTTCGTATGGCGCTGCCAGACTGCGCCGAGTGCCGTGGGGCGCACCAGGACGGGTTGAGACTGGGACCGGCAGGGCCACCCGCAAGCCCGGAACACGTCCGTACGCTGGCAACATGACACCCGCCGGAGATGCGAACGCACTGGGCCGGTATCTGCGCGCCCGCAGGGAACTGGTCCAGCCCGACGACGCCCGGGAAACGGGCAACCGGCGTGTCCCGGGGCTGCGCCGCGAGGAGGTCGCCTTCCTCGCCGGGATCAGTTCCGACTACTACAACCGGCTGGAGCAGGGCCGCGACAGGAACCCCTCCGAGCAGGTCCTGCGCAGCATCGCCCGCGCCCTGCAACTGGACGAGGAGGCGACGGCCTACCTGCTGGAGATCGCCACCCGCAGGAGCCCGCGCCGCAGGCGGCCCCGCAGGCCGGAGAAGGTCGGCGACGGCATCCGCACGCTCATCGGCTCCTGGCCGCTGACCCCGGCGTACGTCCACGGCAAGTACATGGACATCCTGGCCGCCAACAGCCTCGCCATCGCCCTCTCACCGTTCAACGCGCCGGGGCGCAACGGCATCCTGGCCGCGTTCCTGGAACCGGAGATGCGGGAGCTCCATCAGGACTGGGAGGACATGACCGCCCGGGTCGTGCCTTACCTGCGCTCGGTCGCCGGCGCGGACATCGAGGACCCGCGCCTGGTCGAGATCGTCGGCGAACTCTCCCTGCGCAGCGAACGCTTTCGCACCCTCTGGGCACGGCAGGACGTCAAGCACAAGACCACCGGCATCACCCTGTTCCGCCATCCCCAGGCCGGCCCGCTGGAAATGCACTACGAAAAGCTGCTGCTGCCGGGCACCGACGGGCAGACCCTGGTCACCTACCACGCACAGCCGGGCAGCGCCTCCGAAGAACGCCTGCGCCTGCTCGCCGGCATGAACGCCCCTGACCGAGCCGGCGACACCCGGGCGGCAACCGACCACACCCGAGCCCCCGGACATCCCAGGTCCTGGTAGGCCGCGCTCGGTAGACATGACGGACCTGGCCGCGGAATTCTCCCGGGCGCCGGGCCGGCCGGTGTCCTACGTGGACGTGCCTGCGCAGAGGTGGGAGGCACAGCTCCCGAATCTGGGGATGCCGCCGCACGTCGCACAGCACATCGCCACCATGGCCCGGCTGCACCGGGACAACCGTTACGACCGCACGGCCGACGGCGTTGCGCGTGTGACGGGCACCCCCGCCCAGTCCGTCGAGGCGTTCGTGGCCGCCCGCAGAGACTTCTACCTGGGCTGAGCCGGGGTTCGGCATCCGGGCCGCGCCGGACCGCTCCCGACTCGTCACCGGAGACGACGGACGGTGCCGGATCTGGGGTGCCGCCGAACGAGCCGTCCCGGCCATCGTGCCGGCCGGCGGCCGGGATCTGGCGGTCGGCCTGGCACAGGTGTCGTTCGTGGACACCGGCGGGCCGCAGTGCCCTCCCCGATCCTGGGCAGAGAGAACTCGGCATGGTCCTGATGCGGCACTGGTTCGGAGAAGTCACAGGACCCGACGACCGTGTGACCGCCGGCCACGGCTTTCCCGAGGGTGTGTGCGCTTCAGTGGTGGGTCGGATCAGGGCCCGGCCAGGAGGGGGCCGTGCGGGCCCGGGCCGAGGCGAGGAGGCTCGGGTCGTGGGCGTTGACGAGCATGAGGTCGTGCTCGGCGGCCTGCCACAGTTCGGCGAGTCGCTCGTGATTGGCCCGTACCCTGCGCCAGTCGTGGGCGATGGCACGTTCCATCGCGAGCAGCGGCTTCGGAACCCTGCCGACGCCGTCGACCTGGCCGCGGTGGTAGAACGCGTCACCGGCGTGCAGCACCCAGTGGTCGCCGGCGTCGACGGCGATCGCGGCATGCCCGCGGGTGTGTCCGGGCAGGCCGACCAGCACGATGCCGGACGAGATCCCGGTGAGCTCGGTGGCGGCCGCGAACCCGCGCCAGGCTTCGCCCGTCCCGGGCGTGTGGCGGACGAGCGTCGGAGCGTGGGTGCGCTGCGCGGGTTTGTAGCGCTCCTTCTCGATCCGGGTGGACGGGTGGAGCGCCGCGGTGGCCTCGGCGTCGGTGAGGTGGATGCGGGCCCACGGGAAGTCGGCCAGTCCGCCGACGTGGTCGGCGTCGAAGTGGGTGAGCACGATGTCGCGGACGTCCGTCGGAGCGAAGCCGAGTCTCTCGACCTGCCGGACGGCCGTCTCGGACTCCTCGAACGCGGGGCGCACGAAGTGCCGGGCCGGTCCGAACCGCCGGCCCGGTGCGGCCCTGTCGAGGAGACCGAGACCGGTGTCGACGAGGGCCAGTCCGGTGCCGGTCTCGACGAGCAGGACATGGCAGACCAGCCCCCCGGGTGTGCCCCAGGGACGCATGGTGCCGCAGTTCAGATGATGGACCTTCACCCGAACGCCTCCATCATCGCGGTCATGGCAGCGGGATCGCCGCCGATGAGGTTGGCGTCGATCTCCTGGATCGGGTTGGTGCCGTCCCAGTGGGCGGCGGCCAGCTTGATCAGGTCGAAGACGAACTTCTTGCTGCCGCCGGCATCGGAGATCTCGATGACGGTGCCGGGATGGTGCTCGGTCTGCAGATAGGCGAACCGTCCGTCGGCTCCGCCGATCCGGCCCTCCTGCCCGACGGTGAATCCGGCGGCGAGGGCACGGTCGTAGAGGTCCTGGTAGTTCTCGCTCCAGTAGGCGATGTGCTGGACGCCTTCGTGGCCGGCGGCGAGGAAGTCCCGGTACATCGAGGGTGCGTCGTTGACCGGGGTGATGAGCTCGATCTGGATGCCGCCGCTGTTGGCGACGGCCACGTCCATGGCCATGTCGGAAGGCTCGCCCCGGTAGGTGAAGTCTCCGGGCCTGACGCCCTTGAGATGGAACCACGGGCCGATGCCGGCCTTGGTGAAGTTCTCCATCGACGCCTGGATGTCACGTACGACGTAGCCGATCTGCGCGATGCTGCCGAACAGGTTCGCCACCGTGCTGGGTGCGGGCGCCGGTCCGGTGTGGGCGTCGGCGAAGGAGATCACGATCTTGCCGGTGGCGTCGCCGGCGCGAAGCCGGCGGGCGGCCTCGTGGGCCCTCGACACCGGGTAGACGGTGTCCAGGCAGGGGGCGATCCTTCCGTCGGCGACCGCGGGCAGCACGTGCTCGCCCAACGCCGCGACCACCTCGCCGAGTTCGGCACGGGTGCGGATGCTGAAGGTGGTGCCGATCAGCTTCTGGCGGCGGAAGGCGACGGTGTCCAGATCGAGGGTGGCCGCAGGCCCGGCGAGCCGCCCGATGCTGACGACGGTGCCGCCGACCGCGGTGGCCGACGGGAGCACGGCGAACAGGTCTCCGCCGACGTGGTCGAGGGTGACGTCGGCGCCCTGCCCGTCGGTGGCGGCGAGGACGGCGGCGGCGAGGTCCTCGGTCGCGGAGTTCACGACGATGTCCGCGCCGGCGTCCAGCAGGGCGGCTCGCTTGGCGTCGCTGGTCGTCGTGGCGATGACGGTGCCGGCCCCGAGCGCCTTGGCGAGCTGGATGCCGATCAGTCCGATCGAGCTGGTGCCGCCGACGATCAGAACGGACTTGCCGGCGGTGAACCCGGCCTGGGTGACCAGCGCGTCGTGCTCGGTGACGAGGCCGACGGGGAGGGTCGCGGCCTCCTCGAAGGTGAGCCGGTCCGGGACCGGGACGACGAGCCGTGGGTGGCACAGGGCGTAGTCGGCGAAGGCTCCGACGGTGATGCCCATGACCCGGGTTCCCGCGGGCAGGTGGGGTGCCAGCAGGCTCCCCGTCTCGACGACGCCGGCGACCTCCATTCCGGCGGTGAACGGGCCCTCGCCCTGGGAGTTGGCGGTGTAGGTCCCGTCGAGGGCGTAGAGGTCGGCCCGGTTCAGGCCGGCGGCGTGGACCTGGATGCGGACGGCTCCCAGCTGTGAGGGCGGTTCGGTCTCTTCGAGGCTCCAGTCGGCTCCCTTCCCGCCGATGAGTGCGCGCATGGTGGCCGGAGTCGTCATGGTGGTCGTCGGGGTCATCGGAGATCTCCTCTGATCGATGGTCGTCAGCGGACGAAGTCGGGCGGCGTGGTCGTGAGCAGCCGTGGGTCGGGTGCGGCACCGGACATGGAGAGGAGACCCCTGAGGATGCGAAGAAGCTTGAGCAGGCCACCCGGGCTGCGCTTGTCGACGCCGTCGATCAGTTGCCTGAGAATGGTGAGCTGGTCGAAGTAGATCCGCTCGGTGACGAGGCGTTCGTGCTCGTCGAAGACGAAGTACGCCGTCATACGGGTGCGGTGCCTCGACCCGGTCCGCGGGATCCTGCCCAGCGGCCCGTTGTGGGTGCCCAGCAGCCAGAACTCCACGATCACGGCGTCGACGCTGTGCCGGAACGCGATGATCTCGTGATCCTGGTCGGGGAAGGCCACGCGGGTGTCCTGGTAGTACTCGCGCACCTCTCCGTCGCCGTCGTGGACGGTCATCTGGGCGATCAGTTCGTAGTGCGGATGCGGGAACGTCGACAGCGTGGCGTCCCAGTCCTGGCGGACCTCGTCCCGGAAGTGATCGAGCACGAGCTTCTCGCGGGCGCGCAGCACGGGCTCGGACGGCAGGGTGAATCGCGACATGGTGGCTTCCTCAGACCGGCTGGACGCCGTGGGTGATGTGGCGGTGGCTGAACGTCGGCGTGGTGCCGGGGTTCGTCCAGGCACCGGTCAGCTCGCTGGAGGGGAAGAACTGCAGGAAGCGTGAGTCGGCCTGACTGCGGTCGGCCAACGTCTTCTCCAGGACGATCGAGTTGTACTGGTCGGCGGTCGTCTCGATCGTGTTGGCGTTGAGCACCACCTCCTGCTGCCACTGCCGCGCCCACTTGGCGATGCCCGGCAGCCCGGAGTGCTCGGGGGTGAGGGCCTCGGCGGCGATGACGTTCTCGCTGCTGACCCAGATGCCGGTCGAGGTGTTGACGACGAGGCTCTGGTTGCCGAAGACGTGACCCGGCGTCTTGACCACGGCCACGCCCGGGCCGAGCACGATCGAACCGTCGATCGGCAGGAACGCCTCGGGCGGGACGTCGCGGTAGGTGCCCGGCTGGTACCAGGGCCGCTGCAACGGGTGCAGCTCGGCCATGCCGGCGAGCTCGTCCCGCTGGACGACGACCTTGGCGCGGGGAAACGCGGCCTGCGGGCGTGCGTCGAGATCGTCCTGGTGGGCGGTCGTACCCACCCAGCGCCGCAGGTCCTGCGTGTGCAGGTGGTCGAACATCAGGTAGTCGACGTCGCCCGGCCGGATGCCGAGCCGGGCGAGGTGTCCCAGCACCGTGCCGTGCTCCCGGACCATCCGCCGTTCGAGGACGCCCGGCGTCTTCTGGACGAGGTTGTCGAAGTACGGCGTGTAGCGGCCCAGTTCGACGTCGCTCGGTTCGAAGAGCAGCACCCGCGGGTGACCGTCGCTGTCCCGCCACCGGATGACGAGCATGCGGTTGGTGATCGACAGGAACGGGGCGATCGCGCGCGATGCGCGGAACAGGCCGAACCGCGTGGGGTAGGGCAGCGTGACCAGATTGCAGGTGACGACGGAGTCCGGCGTGCCCGTCAGGGCGAACTCACCGCGGAACGCCCTGGCCTGGGCACGTGCCGTCCGCAACCGGACGCCCGGCGGCTCGTCCGACCTCGACAGGTCGGTCAAGGTGTCCACCCTGGTGCCGACCGACGGCAGGTCGGCCACGTCACCGGGACCCCACGGAAATCGCATCGCGGCTCCTTCCCTCTTTTACCCACGCCGTGGGTATTCGCTGAGCCCCAATATACCCACGTTGTGGATTAACGCAACGGCGGGCATCATGGAGTGATGACCGCGACACGAGAGCCCCGGCGGGGTCGCCCGCCCAAGGGGGCGCCGCAGCTGAACCGCGACGCGATCGTCGAAGCCACCCTCAAGGTCATCGACCTGGACGGCATCGACGCGGTCTCCATGCGCTCGGTCGCTCGCATCCTCGGCGTCGACCCGAAGAGCCTCTACAACCACGTCGCCGGCAAGGACGGCCTCCTCGACGCGGTGGCCGAACACATCCTCGGGTCGATGCGCCTGCCCGAGCCCACCGGAGACGTGCGCGGCGACCTGCTGGCCATCGGTCACGCGTTCCGCGACCGCGCCCTCGCCCACCCCCAGGCGGCGCCGCTCGTGCTCACCCGTCAACTCGCGTCGTTCGAAGGGCTCGCCCCGGTCGACGCCGTCCTCACCGCGTTGCGCGCCGCAGGCTGCCCGCAACGCGACGCCGTCTCGATCCTCCGCAGCCTGATCGCCACACTGATCGGCACCCTGCTCCGCGAGGTGCACGCGGGACCCACTTACGGCATGACGGACGCTCCCGGCATCGCGCAACGCCAGGCCGCGCTGGAGCAGTCGGGTCTCCCCCGGGTCGCCGAAGCCGCCGCCGACCTTGCCCGCTTCGACAGCGACGCCGAGTTCGGGTTCACCCTCGACCTCGCGCTCGACGCGGTCATGGCGCGCCTCGCCGCGTCGTAGCGCGACGCGGCGCATCTGCCGTTCGCGGGCCGGGAGGACGCGCTCCTGACGGCCGTGCAACCATCCGACACATGTCGGGCGTCCGTACATCAGTACGGTCATGGTTGGTGCACAGCTGCGGTACGGGAGGGGACGACTGTGGACAGTGGTGCGATACGTCGGCGGCTGGCGCTCGGTGTGGCCGTGCTGGCCGCCTCCGGGGTGTTCGCCCTCGTGGCACCGGCCGAGGCCCAGGCGGTGACGACCGCCAACTGCGCCGGACGCGAGGTGCGGACCCTGTCCTTCGCCACCGGCACCGTGCACGTCTACCGGCAGGGCGGCTACGTCTGCGCCATCACCCTCCCCAAGAAGTCCGGCGGCAGGCGCATGATGTCCGTCAGCGTCCAGGCCCGCGGCAACCGCCCGGTCGTCGACAAGGGCAGGTACAGCCACCGCGCGGGTCCGGTCACGGTCCACGCCGGGCACCGGTGCGTGTGGGTGAGGGGCACGGTCGGGCGGAGTTCGGTGAGCTCGGGGTGGATCCTCTGCTGAGAGACGGTTCGCCTGTGCGCGTACGACGAGAGGTCCGCTGGATCCTGTGGGGTCTGTGGCTTGCGTGTCTGGTGTTCTGCGTCTGGTTCTTCGCCGAGGCGATCACGCTGTTCCGGCAGGCCGAGTCGTGGTGACGCGGGCAGGGTGCGAGTAACGTCTGCGGGATGACCGCGACGCCCACGGACTTCTTGGCACGTGCCCTGGACGCCCCGGGCGAGCCCCGGTTGCGGCCGCTGCCACCCGCGGTGGCGGAGCTGCTGCGTTCCCTGAGCGCCCCGCCTCGGCTGGCGGCGCACCTGCGTGCGGTTCATGACGTTGCGGTCGACCTGGTGGACTGGGTGCAGGACCGGTACCCGGACCTGGCCGTGGACCGCGACGCCGTCCTCTTCGGCGCGGCGACCCACGACGTGGGCAAGGTCCGCCATCCCGAGGAACTCGCCGGGCCCGGCTCGGCCCACGAGGCCGCCGGTCGTGACCTGCTGCTGAGCCGCGGCTTCCCGCCCGCACTGGCTCGGTTCGCCGCCACCCACGCCGACTGGGACAACCCCGTGGTGACGATGGAGGACCTCCTGGTCAGCACGGCCGACAAGGTGTGGAAGGACAAGCGCGTCCCCGGCCTTGAGGACAGGGTCGTCAGGTCGCTGGCAGGTGCGACGCGACGGGAGCCCTGGGAGGAGTACCTCGCACTCGACGACCTGCTCACCCGACTCGGGGCGGCCGCCGCCCCGCGCCTGGCCTTCCAGTCGGCCTTCCCGGTGCACACCTGACCCAGCCTCAGAATCCGGCGTACTTCCCGGACTCACGCACCCTCGTCCCACTCTGCGAGACCCCCGTCTCGCCCGTAACGCTCGGCCGCCTCCTTGAGCCCGATCTCCGCACGCATCGGCCCACCTTAGGGCGAGAAACCCGGCTCCGGCCGCCGCCGACATGGAGCGTTCACACGCGGCGGGCGCAGCCCACCGGGTGCTCCCCGCCGAGCTGGACGTACAGGGCGGTGGCCGCCGGGCACGCGTCCCGCGACGTCACCGCCCGCACCACCCGGTACTGCGGCTGCTGCTTCCCCGAGCCGTCGCAGGCGGTCTCCCGGACCTGACCGTGGCCCGAGCCGTAGACGCAGTCGCCGACGATCGTGCGCGGCCCGCCGCCCCCGCCGGGGTCACCGGGGTGCGGCGGCTCCAGGTTGCGCATGCAGGCGTAGCCCTGCGGGATCGTTCCGTCGCCGTCCTCGTCGCCGGTGGTGCGCTGGGCGCCTATGTGCAGCACG
Source organism: Streptomyces sp. GbtcB6 (assembly GCF_019091475.1). Lineage (NCBI taxonomy): Bacteria > Bacillati > Actinomycetota > Actinomycetes > Kitasatosporales > Streptomycetaceae > Streptomyces > Streptomyces sp. GbtcB6. The sequence continues at coordinate 437,313 of NZ_JAGXJL010000003.1, forward strand.
AAGTCGGTGGTGGTCGGGCACAGCGGACCGTCGGCCACGGCGCCGTCGTAGCGGGCTATCACCCGGGCCGCCGCCCGCTCGCCGGCGCAGGGCACCTCGGTGAAGCTGGCGGTCCCGAACGAGCTGCACTCGTCGACCGCGAGGAACTGCGTGCCGTACCCGGACGGCGTCGGGCTCGCCGTCGACCGGGCGCTGCCCGCCGGTGCCCCGGACGAGGACGTCCGGCAGCCGGCCGGCAGCAGCACGACGGCCAGCGTCACCAGAACCCCCGTAAAACGCCTGCTGCGCATACCGACCCCCCTGCCAGCGTGGCCCGCGATCACGGTCCATGTCAGCTGTCCGGGAGGCTTTCCGCCGGTTGTGGGTGTTACGCCCGGTTCCGTGGCGTACGTCTAATACGTCAGCCCGTGGCCGATCGGATACAGCACCTGTGCCGGATCGTCCGCCCGCTGCACCGGCACCGGGAGCCTGCCGTGCGGTGCCGCCTTGCCCGCGATCACCCGCGCCGCGGCCCGCAGCTCGACGTCGGTCCACGAGTAGGTCGCCAAACAGGCCTTCACGGTGGGGAGTTGGGCGACATCGTACGGATTGCGCACCGCCACCGCCACCACCGGGCGGCCGGTCGCGACCAGCCGCTCCACCAGCCGCTGCTGCGCGCCGCCCGCCGTCACGTTGTACGTCCCGACCACCACCGCGTCCGCCCCCTGCGCCGCCGCGACCGCCTTGTCGACGTCGGCTGCGGAGGGTTCCGTGCCCGTGGACAACGCGCTCGCGGTGAAGCCGAGTTCGGTGAGGGCGGTGGCGAGCACGCCGGTCGGCGGTCCCGTCGTACCGGACGGGGAGGCCGGGTCGGCGCCGACGACCAGCACCCTGCCGTGCGTGCGGCGGGACAGCGGGAGCAGTCCGCCCTCGTTGACCAGCAGGGTGGTGGTGCGCTCGGCGATCCGGTCGGCGGCGGCGAGGTGCTGCGCCGTGCCGACCACCCGGCCGACGTCCTTCGCCTGCACGTACGGCCGGTCGAGCAGCCCCAGCCGGGACTTCAGCCGCAGGATCCGGAGGATCGATTCATCGAGCCGGGACTCGGTCAGCTCTCCCTCCTGTACGGCCTTCAGGACCGCGTTCCAGGCGATGTCCAGGGCGGGCGGGTCGAGGAGCTGGTCGACGCCGGCCTTCAGGGCGAGCACGGGCACCCGGTCGTCGCCGTACTTCGTGCGGACCCCCGCCATGCCCAGGGAGTCGGTCACCACGACCCCGTCGTAGCCGAGTTCGCCGCGCAGGATGCCGGTGAGGACGGGGTGCGAGAGGGTGGCCGGGTCGCCGGAGCCGTCCAGGGCCGGGAACTGGATGTGCGCGGTCATGACCGAGTCGACGCCGGCCTCGATCGCCGCCCGGAACGGGACCGCGTCCAGCTTCTCCCACAGCTCCCGGCTGTGCGTGATCACCGGGAAGCCGGTGTGGCTGTCGACCGCGGTGTCGCCGTGCCCCGGGAAGTGCTTGACGGTGGCCGCCACGCCCGCGTCCCGGTACCCCTGCATCTCGGCGGCGACCAGGGCCCCGACCGCGTCCGGACCGGCCCCGAAGGACCGTACGCCGATGATCGGGTTGGCCGGGTTCACGTTGACGTCGGCGTCGGGGGAGTAGTCCTGCCGGACGCCCATCGCGCGCAGCTCCGCGCCGGAGATCCGGCCGAGGGTGCGGGCGTCGGTCCGGGAGCCGCCCGCCCCCATGGCCATGGCGCCGGGGAAGAGGGTGGCGGGCCTGCCGATCCGGCAGACGGCGCCGTGCTCCTGGTCGGTGGCGATCAGGACGGGCAGCCCGCGCGGCTGTGCCAGCGAGGCCCGCTGGATCCCGTTCGACAGCTCGGCGATCTGCCGCGGGTCCCGGGTGTTGTGCGTCCAGGTGAAGTAGATGATCCCGCCGACGCGGTACTTCGCGATCAGCTCGGCGGCGGTGCGGACGCCGATCTCCTTGAGGTTGGCGTCGATGTCGGCCTGGTCGGGGTCGGTGGCCGAGTGCCCGTAGACCCGCATCACGAACAGCTGGCCGACCTTCTCCGTGAGCGTCATCCGCGCGACGAGCGCCCGGAGCTTCTTGTCGTCGGAGCCGAGGGCGTTAGCGCCGGTGCCGACGGCCAGTCCCGCGGTGACGCCCGCGGTCGCGGTGAGAACGGTGCGTCTGGAGGGCATGTGCACTCCTTTTGGTGGGGAATGCACAGTAACCAGAAAGGGGCCGCCATCGGCGCATTGGAGGGGGGCACGTCGATGGCGGCGGGCCGACGGCCGTGGTGCGGCGGAGAGGGTAGGTCAGCGATCGCAGCCAGCAGCGAGGGCCGACACCACACCACGGAGACTCTTCCGGCAGCCTGCGTGTTGGACGGGCGGGGGAGAGGGCGGGTTCCCGTACGGACGGGAATTCCCGGAAGTCGGGAGAAGACGGACTGACGGGACGAATGTGACGCCGCCCAGCCGGAGCGCCCCGTCAGGGGCGCGGGGAACTGCGCGAGCAACCCCCACCGGCCCGCGCACATCGATCCACCTGTTCCACCCCATGGACAAACGTCCCCGCAGTCACGAGAAACCAGAGATCATCGGCCCATGCCCGCTGTCGACATCCCCGGATCCAAGTCCGTCACCGCCCGCGCCCTCTTCCTCGCGGCCGCCGCCGACGGAGTCACCACCCTCGTCCGCCCCCTCCGCTCCGACGACACCGAGGGCTTCGCCGAGGGCCTGGCCCGGCTCGGCTACCGCGTCGGCCGTACCCCCGACACCTGGCAGGTGGACGGCCGCCCGCAGGGCCCCGCGCTGCCCGAGGCCGAGGTCTACTGCCGGGACGGCGCCACCACCGCCCGCTTCCTGCCCACCCTCGCCGCGGCCGGCCACGGCAGCTACCGCTTCGACGCCTCCGAGCAGATGCGCCGCCGCCCCCTCGCCCCGCTCACCCGCGCCCTGCGCGACCTCGGTGTCGACCTGCGCCACGAGGCGGCGGAGGGCCATCACCCGCTGCGCATCGAGGCGGCCGGGGTCGAGGGCGGCGAGGTGACGCTCGACGCCGGGCAGTCCTCGCAGTACCTCACCGCCCTGCTGCTGCTCGGCCCGCTCACCCGCAAGGGCCTGCGGATCCGGGTGACGGACCTGGTGTCCGCACCGTACGTGGAGATCACGATCGCGATGATGCGGTCGTTCGGGGTGGAGGTGGCCCGGGAGGGCGATGTCTTCGTGGTCCCCTCCGGCGGCTACCGGGCCACCACCTACGCCGTCGAGCCCGACGCCTCCACCGCCAGTTACTTCTTCGCCGCGGCGGCCGTGACGGGCCGTGAGGTCACCGTGCCGGGGCTCGGGCGGGGCGCGCTCCAGGGCGACCTGGGGTTCGTGGACGTACTGCGTCGGATGGGCGCGGACGTGGAGATCGCCGAGGACAGTACGACCGTGCGCGGCACCGGCACGCTCCGCGGCCTGACCGTCGCCATGCGGGACATCTCCGACACCATGCCGACCCTCGCGGCCATCGCCCCCTTCGCGAACGGCCCCGTCCGCATCGAGGACGTGGCCAACACCCGGGTGAAGGAGTGCGACCGGCTCGACGCCTGCGCCGAGAACCTGCGCCGGCTGGGCATCGAGGTCGCCGCGGGCGAGGACTGGATCGAGATCCGGCCCGGCACCCCCGCCCCGGCCGAGATCAAGACCTACGGCGACCACCGCGTCGTCATGTCGTTCGCGGTGACCGGCCTGCGCGCGCCGGGGATCTCCTTCGACGACCCGGGGTGTGTGAAGAAGACCTTCCCCGGCTTCCACGAGGCGTTCGGGGAGCTGGCCGCCGGGTGGGGAATTCCGCTCACGCCGAGTCGTTGAGCAGCCGGGCCAGGTGTTCCCGCCCCGCCGCCAGCAGTCCGGGCAGCGGGGCCGCCGCCTCGTACCAGCGCTTCTCGTACTCCCAGCACAGCCAGCCGTCCCAGCCGTGCCGGGAGAGCACCTCCACGCACTCGGACAGGGGCAGGATCCCGGCGCCGAGCGCCAGCGGGGTGGTGTCGTCGGCCGAGGCGATGTCCTTGACCTGGACATAGCCGAGGTACGGGGCGAGCGCCGCGTAGCTCTCGGCGGGCTGCTCGCCGCCCAGCCAGGTGTGCATGACGTCCCAGAGCGAGCCGACCATGCGGTGGCCGACCGGGCCGAGGACCCGGATCGCGGCGGCGCCGGTGCGGTGCGAGTCATGGGTCTCCAGCAGGACCCGCACGCCGAGCGCGGAGGCGTCCTCGGCGACCGTGCCGAGCCGCCGGGCCGCGATCGCGTCGGACTCGGCGGCGGGCAGGTCCGGGTCGGCGCCCGGGAAGACCCGCACGTAGGAGGCGCCCAAGTCGTGGGCGAGCTGGAGGAGTCGGCGCGTCTCTTCGAGGACCGGGGCGTCCTCGCCGGGCGCCGCGACCCGCGCGTACCCGGCGACGCCCAGCACCTCCACCCCGGCCGCCTTGAACTCGGCGGCCACATCGGCGCGCGCGGCCGGGCCGAGGCCGGGATGCACGGGTTCCTCGGGATGGGCGCGCAGCTCCACGCCGTGGTAGCCGTGGGCCGTGGCGAGCGCCAGCACGTCCTGCACCGGCAGACCGGGAACCCCGAGAGTGGAGAAGGCGAACCTCATACCCACCAACCTACTTCTCACTCACCGGTTCCGTGCAGGTCCAGCCGCCAGTCCTGGCCGACCAGGTCCTTGCCGAAGGAGCGGTGCGGTTTCTCGGCGGTGAGGACGAAGCCGTGCCGCTGGTAGATGCGGCGGGCGGCGGACAGGACGTCGTTGGTCCACAGCACCAGCTCCCGGTAGCCGACCCCGCGCGCGAAGCCGATCACGGCGGTGACCAGCCGGTCCCCGACGCCGAGTCCCCGGGCGTCCGGTTCGACGAGCAGCAGCCGCAGCCGTGCGGTGCCCGGGGCGTCGTCCCGTACGCACATCACGCAGCCCACCGGCCGCCCGGCCCACTCGGCGATCCAGGTCCGCTCCAGGTGCGGGTCGTGGTCCTCGGCGTAGTCGGCGACGATCCGGGCGACGAGGCCCTCGTAGTCGGCGTTCCAGCCGTACTCGGCGGCGTACAGGGCGGCGTTGCGCTGCACGATCCAGCCCAGGTCGCCGGGGTGCGGCTCGCGCAGCACGACCTCGCCGGAGCCCTCGGGGGCGTGCCCGTCGCCGAGGATCGTGCGGATGGTGCGCATGGCCTCGGCGAGGCGTGGCCGCTCGCCGGGGTCGACGGCGCCCAGCAGCGAGCCGACCGATTCCCGGGCCCGCTCGTCCAGCAGCCCGGCGGCGGCCCGGCCGCCCGGGGTGAGCGAGACGCGCCGCCGCCGCGGGTCCTTCTCCGAGGGCGCGCGCTCGATCAGCCCGGCCTCCTCGAACTTGTTGAGGATCCGGCTCAAGTACCCGGCGTCCAGTGCGAGATCGGACCGCAGGTCGGCCGCGTCGGTGTCGGCGGAGTGCGCGAGCTCGTACAGCACGCGGGCCTCGGTGAGGGTGTACGGGGCGTAGAGGTGGCGGCCGTAGTCGAGGGCGCCGATGAGGTTGGTGTAGAAGCGGTTGAAGGCGCGGATGTCCTGGACGGTCATGGCTGGCCCCTGATGGTTGACTGAGTCAGAGATACCGCGCCTCCGAGGCTATCCCGCCACCCCGCCCGGCCGGAAGGCGTCGGCCCGAACGGCGGTCTCACAGGCTTTACTTGTTCTTTTTGCCTGGGTCAGGTCCTGCTTTTGACTTCGTCGCGCCAGCGCCGTAGGTTTATACACGAACGTCACTTATGTCCGTTTCAACGAGGACGTGACGTGGTCCGCCGGAGAGCCCGGACGGGTGCGGAGAACCGGCATCGCGGGCGGCGGACGCGCTCAGAGCTGCGCGCAGGCTCTGGAACGCACGCAGGGCGGCCCCCCTGAGGCGGCGGCCGTCGGTAAGACAACCACACCCTCGGAGAGGGGCGAAACCATGCGCGCGCACACCACACGTATGAAGAGGGTCGCCATCGCTGCGATTTCGGCACCCATTCTGGCGCTCGCCGCCGGAGCCGGAGTCGCCAGCGCGGCCACCCACGCGGCGCCCGACCACGTCGTCTCCTACCAGGACAACGGCGGTGGCGGTGGCGGTCACGGCGGCGGTGGCGGAGGCCACGGCGGCGGCGGGGGCGGCCATGGCGGCGGAGGCTACGGCGGCGGTCACGGTGGCGGAGGCTACGGCGGCGGTCACGGTGGTTACGGTGGCGGCGGCTACGGCGGCGGTCACGGTGGCTACGGTGGCGGCGGCTACGGCGGTCACGGTGGCTACGGCGGCTGGGGCGACGACTACGGCGGCTGGGGCGGCGGCGACGGTGGCTGGGGCGGAGGTGGCTGGGGAGACTAGCCAGGCCGCAGCGTTTGAAGCTCCCTGACAGCAAAGGGTGGATCCGGGTGCCCGACCCTTGGGCACCCGGACCCATGCATCCCAACCCCTGCGGACCCCGGGGCCCGCGGCCGTGGAGGCGGTGACCGGATGAGGATCGTCTGTGTGGGCGGAGGCCCGGCCGGACTGTACTTCTCGATCTCGGCGAAACTGCGGGACGCCGGGCACGAGATCATCGTCCTGGAGGCGGACCCGCCCGAGGCCACCTACGGCTGGGGCGTCGTCTACTGGAACGACCTGCTGGACATCCTGCACCGCAACGACCCCGAGAGCGCACGGGCGGTCAGCGCCGGCTCGGTGCTCTGGCAGCAGCAGGACATCCACGTGCACGGCAACCGGTACGACGGCACCGCGTACTTCGGCGGCTACGGCTACAGCATGGGCCGCGCCGCCCTCCTGGAGGTCCTGACCCGGCGTGCCGAGTCCCTCGGCGTGGACGTACGGCACGGGGAACGCCTCGCCGACCCCGCCGACCTGCCCGACGCCGACCTGGTCCTGGCCGTCGACGGAGCGGGCAGCCGGATCCGGCAGAGCCGCGCAGAGCACTTCGGCACCCGCCTGGAGACCGGCCGCAACCCGTTCATCTGGCTCGGCACGGACCGGCAGTTCGACAGCTTCGTGTTCGCCTTCGAGGAGACCGGGGCGGGCTGGATCTGGTTCCACGCCTACCCGTCGTTCAAGGGCATCAGCACCTGCATCGTGGAGTGCTCCCCGGGGACCTGGCAGGGCCTCGGCCTCGACACGATCGACGAGCAGGACGCCCTGCCCCTGCTGGAGAAGATCTTCCACCGCGCACTCGACGGGCACTCCCTGATCAGCAGCTCGCGCGGCGCACCGGCGAAGTGGCAGCGGTTCACGCACATCAGCAACCGGACCTGGGTCGACGGCGGCGACGGCCGCCCCGTCGTGCTGGCCGGCGACGCCGCGCACACCACCCACTTCACGCTGGGCTCCGGCACCCGGCTGGCGATGATCGACGCGATCGTGCTGTCCGAGGCCCTCAAGGGCTTCCCGGATCCGCGGGTCGCGCTGCGCGAGTACGACAAGCGGCGCCGCGCGGAACTGCACGCCGTCCAGGCGGCGGCGCGCACCAGCATGGCCTGGTTCGAGCGGCTCGACGACTACCTGGACCGCGACCCGGTCGAATTCGCCTACGCGATGGCGGTCCGCCAGGGCGGCCACCAGTCCCCCTGGCGCTACCAGACCCACCTCGCCACCCAGCTGAAACCGGTACGCCGCGCCCGCCGGGCCTACGCCACGGGCAAACGCTGGTACGACGACCGCAAGCGGGGCGAGGCCCCACTGCCGCTGCTGGGAGGCAGGGCCACGGGGCCCTGACGGTCGTCGGTCGGCTGCGGGCCGGTGGGGGCTTGTCGCGCAGTTCCCCGCGCCCCCAAAAGAAGGGGCGCCGCGCAACCCCCTGTTTTTCAGGGGCGCGGGGAACTGCGCGAGCAACCCCCACGCACCCGCAGCCGAAACACGACCGGGCCACGAGGGATGGCCGGGGGCACCTGAGCCGCGCCCCCCGGTGTCGGGATCCTCGTGTCCGGTGGTCGGTCAGGTGCGGGGTACGCCCGACGAGCCCCGCACCATCAGCTCCCCCCGAACCGTCGCGATCCCGCCCGGCGGCGGCTCCTCGCGGCCCATGGCGATGCGGCCGGCCCGCGCCCCCGCCTCCGCCAGCGGCAGCCGCACCGTCGTCAGCGACGGCACCGCGTCGATGCTGAACGGCAGGTCGTCGAAGCCGGCCACCGACACGTCCGCCGGGATCCGCAGCCCCGACTCCCGCAGCGCCGCGCACGCGCCCAGGGCGACGGAGTCGTTCGCCGCCACCACCGCGGTGAGCGACGGGTCCCGGCGCAGCAGCTCCAGCGTCGCCTCGTACCCCGCCCGGCGGTCGTACCGCCCGTGCACGGTCCAGCGCGGGTCCTCCTCGATGCCGGCCTCGGCCAGCGCCGCCCGGTGGCCCTCCAGCCGGTGCCGGGTGGTCGTGCGCTCCTCGGGGCCCGCGATGTAGCCCAGCCGCCGGTGGCCGAGCCCGATGAGATGCTCGGTCAGCTGCTTGCCGCCCCCGCGGTTGTCGAAGGTCAGCGCCACCGCGTCGGTGTCCGGCGCCGGCGGCCGCCCGCACAGCACCACCCGGGTCCCCGCGTCCGCCAGCTTGCGCAGCTTCGCCGCCACCGCCGCCGCGTGCGGCGCGTTCTCCATCGCACCGCCGGTCAGGATCACCGCCGCCGCCCGCTGCCGCTGCAACAGGGTCAGGTACGTCAGTTCCCGCTCCGGCGACCCCCCGGTGTTGCAGGTCACCGCCAGCCGCTCGCCGCCCGCGCGCCCGCCCGGACCGCCGATCTCGGCCTGGATCGCGCTCGCCATGATCCCGAAGAACGGGTCGGCGATGTCGTTGACGAGGATGCCGACCAGGTCGGAGGTGGCCGCCGCGAGCGCGCTCGCCGGCCCGTTGAGGACGTAGTCCAGCTCGTCCACCGCCCGCAGCACCCGTTCCCGGGTGGTCGCCGCCACGGGGTAGTTGCCGTTCAGTACGCGCGACACCGTCGCGGGCGAGACCTGGGCGCGGGCCGCCACGTCCGCCAGGGTCACCGTCATCTCGTCGTCCTCCGGTCGCGCATCTCGTCGTACGCCGTCGTACACAGGCCGATCAACAGCCAGCTCATAGGAAGCCCCCTTGCCGTGCAGACCATAAGGCCATTCACTCCTGTTGTTCGCCCCCTCGAACAACTCGACCCCATCACGGTCTTGTACAGACCTGGGTTCAAAGGCTAGCTTCTGACCATATAGAAAGCGCTTGCTGCGTCGCTGAGACGCACGCGGACGAAGGGAAACACGTGAACCGCAAGACGGTGCGTATCGCCATGAACGGCGTCACCGGGCGCATGGGCTACCGCCAGCACCTCGTCCGCTCGATCCTCGCCCTGCGCGAGCAGGGCGGACTCGACCTCGGCGACGGCACGGTCCTGTGGCCGGAACCGGTCCTCGTCGGCCGCCGCGAGCACGCGCTCCGCGAGATCGCCGACCGCCACGGCCTGTCGTCCGAGCACATCTCGACGGACCTGTCGGCCGTCCTCGCCGACCCCACCATCGACATCTACTTCGACTCCCAGGTCACCTCGGCCCGCGAGGAGGCCCTCCAGCAGGCCATCGCGGCCGGAAAGCACATCTACACCGAGAAGCCGACGGCCACCGGCCTGGAGGGCGCCCTGGAGCTGGCCCGGCTCGCGCACGCCAAGGGCGTCAAGTCCGGCGTCGTCCAGGACAAGATCTTCCTGCCGGGCCTGCTGAAGCTGAAGCGGCTCATCGACGGCGGCTTCTTCGGCCGGATCCTGTCGGTCCGGGGCGAGTTCGGCTACTGGGTCTTCGAGGGCGACTGGCAGGAGGCGCAGCGCCCCTCCTGGAACTACCGCGCGGAGGACGGCGGCGGCATCGTCGTCGACATGTTCCCGCACTGGGAGTACGTCCTGCACGAGCTGTTCGGCCGTGTGAAGTCCGTCCAGGCCCTCACCGCCACCCACATCCCGCAGCGCTGGGACGAGAACGGCAAGCCCTACGACGCGACGGCGGACGACGCCGCGTACGGCATCTTCGAGCTCGACGGCGGCGCCGTCGCCCAGATCAACTCCTCCTGGGCGGTCCGCGTCAACCGCGACGAACTGGTCGAGTTCCAGGTGGACGGCACCGAAGGCTCAGCGGTCGCCGGCCTGCGCAACTGCCGTGTCCAGCACCGCAGCGCGACCCCCAAGCCGGTCTGGAACCCGGACATCCCGGCCACCTACGCCTTCCGCGAGCAGTGGCAGGAGATCCCCGACAACACCGACTTCGACAACGGCTTCAAGGCGCAGTGGGAGCTGTTCCTCAAGCACGTCTACGCCGACGCCCCCTACCACTGGGACCTGCTGGCCGGCGCCCGCGGCGTCCAGCTCGCCGAGCTGGGCCTGAGGTCGTCGACGGAGGGCCGCCGCATCGACGTACCGGAGATCGAACTGTGACCATCCACCTCCCCGCCGCGGACGGGTCGCTGCGGGCGTACGAACCCCGCACCGAGCCGTTCGCCCTCACCCCGGGCACCCCCTTCACCTCCCGTACGGTCTTCTCGGCGGCGCACGTCGTCGCCGACCCCTTCGCGGACACGAACCCCGACGCGCCCGCCGCCGTCGACTGGGACGCCACCCTCGCCTTCCGCCGCCACCTGTGGTCGCACGGCCTGGGCGTCGCCGAGGCGATGGACACCGCCCAGCGCGGCATGGGCCTGGACTGGGCGGGCGCGGCCGAGCTGGTCCGCCGCAGCGCCGCCGAGGCCCGCGCGGTCGGCGGCGCGATCGCCTGCGGTGTGGGAACGGACCAGATCACCGGCGGCTCCCTCGCCGAGATCAGGGCCGCGTACGAGGAGCAGCTCGCGCTCGTCGAGGAGTCGGGCGCCCAGGCCATCCTGATGGCCTCCCGGGCGCTCGCCGCCACCGCCGCCGGCCCCGAGGACTACCTCGACGTCTACGGCCACCTGCTGCGCCAGGCCGCCGAGCCGGTGGTCCTGCACTGGCTCGGCCCGATGTTCGACCCGGCGCTGGCGGGCTACTGGGGCTCGGCCGACCTCGACACGGCCACCGACACCTTCCTGGAGGTCATCGCCGCCCACCCCGACAAGGTCGACGGCATCAAGGTCTCCCTGCTGGACGCGCAGCGCGAGGTCGACCTGCGCCGCCGCCTCCCGCAGGGCGTCCGCTGCTACACCGGCGACGACTTCAACTACCCCGAGCTGATCGCGGGCGACGAGCAGGGCTTCAGCCACGCCCTGCTCGGCATCTTCGACCCGCTGGGGCCGCTGGCGGCCGAGGCGGTCCGGGTCCTGGACACCGGGGACACGGCGGGCTTCCGCGGCCTCCTGGACCCCACCGTGGAGCTCTCCCGGCACCTCTTCCAGACCCCCACCCGTTTCTACAAGACGGGCGTGGTCTTCCTGGCCTGGCTGGCCGGCCACCAGAGCCACTTCACCATGGTCGGCGGCCTCCAGTCGGCCCGCTCGCTGCCGCACTTCGCGCGCGCCTACGAACTCGCCGACGGCCTGGGCCTGTTCCCGGACCCGAAGCTGGCCGAGGACCGTATGAAGACCCTCCTCGCCCTGTACGGAGTGAACCAGTGACCGGCGACCTGTCCCGCTTCTCCATCAACCAGATGACCGTCAAGCAGCTGTCGCTGCCCGAACTGGCCGACGCCTGCCTGGAACTGGGCGTGCCGGGCGTCGGCCTGTGGCGCGAGCCGGTGCAGTCCTACGGCGTCGAGGCGACCGCCAAGCTGGTCCGCGAGGCGGGCCTGACCGTCACCACCCTGTGCCGGGGCGGCTTCCTCACGGCCATCGACCCGGACGAGCGCGCCGCCGCCCTCGCCGACAACCGGCGGGCGGTCGAGGAGGCCGCCACCCTCGGCACGGACACCCTGGTCCTGGTCTCCGGCGGCCTGCCGGCCGGCTCCAAGGACCTGCACGGCGCCCGGGAGCGGATCGCCGACGCCCTCGCCGAACTCGGCCCCTACGCCGAACAGCACGGCGTCCGTCTGGCCATCGAGCCCCTGCACCCGATGTTCGCCTCCGACCGCTGCGTGGTCTCCACCCTCACCCAGGCGCTGGACCTCGCGGAACGCTTCCCGGCCCACCAGGTCGGCGTCACCGTCGACACGTACCACATCTGGTGGGACGACCGGGCGCCCGCGCAGATCGCCCGGGCCGGCGCGGGCGGCCGTATCCACACCTTCCAGCTCGCCGACTGGACCACCCCGTTGCCGGCGGGCGTCCTCAACGGCCGCGGCCAGATCGGCGACGGCGCGATCGACATGCGCGAGTGGAAGGGGTACGTGGAGGCGGCCGGCTACACCGGTCCCATCGAGGTCGAACTGTTCAACGACGGGCTGTGGGCGAGGGACGGCCGCGAGGTGCTGGCGGAGACGGCGAACCGGTTCGTGGCGTACACGGCGTAGTCCGGCCCGGCGGCCGAAGAAGCGAACCTGCTCTCCGGCCGCCGGTCGTACCTCGGTCCCTCTCTGCCCTGCCCTGGGCCACGCACCCGTCCGGCCAGGCCACTCCTCACTCCTGGTCAGGCCGAGGCCTTCCGGCTGACATGGACGATGAGCTCACCCACGAGCGTCAGGACCACCAACGCCAGGCAGCACAGGACGCCGAGCAGGCCGGCCGCGATGACATAGACCGAGCGCAGGTCCGTGCACTCGAAGGCCGGTGAACAGCCGAGGGTCCGCGGGTCCGTCCGTGGCCCCATCGCGTTCCAGCCGATGACGAGGCAGAGCACGGAGACCACGGCCGCGCTGGACAACCCGGCCCACCGGATGCGCCGGGTTGCCCACCAGGACGCGATCCATCCCACGAGGATCACCGCCGGCAGGACGAACACATAGTCGGGGACTACGCCCATGTGGAATCGCTCCGCGACATCGTGGTGCGGCCGGTCAGCCGCTGGGAAACGTGGTTGCCCATGTCAATCAAGTTTACTGTCGGGTGCTTGACGGTCGGCAGGTCGCCCGTCGGCCTGCGGGTCTTCACCTCCAGTTCCAGGTCGAGCCGGTCGCCGGCCTTGAGCTTCACCCTCGTGACCCACCGGGTCTCGAACAGCGACGCGGTCCGGGTGTCCGAGAGGAGCCGCACTCCCGCGTCGTGCCTCTTGTCGTTGAGCCGGGCGCCGACGATTTCGACGTCCGAGACGACCTGGGGGTCCAGCGCGACGGAGAAGGACGCGGCCACCGGGGTCGTGCCCGGTCCGACGCTGCTCAGCGTGATCCGCGTGGGGTAGTAGTACCAACGCTTGCCGTCGGCCCACTCGTAGCGGTTCCACACGCCGCTCACCTCCAGGCCCCACGGTGTGGCGACTCCGCCGAAGGCGTGCGGACGACTGGGCCGGAGGCTCCGCCGACCGCCCGGCTTCGTGTCCTTGTGGCCCACGGCCGCAGTGGCGTCCGCAGGTCCGGCGACGAGGTCGCGGGGGTACAGCACGGGAGACGCGGTCCCCACGACGACCACCGGGTCGCTGCCCGCCGGGAGCGCCTCGGCCAGAGTGATCGTGCAGGTGGTGACCAGGGTCTTGGGGTCGGTGGCGATGGTGCTCGTCGTGCGCAGCCGCCGGGTGCCGACGGTGGCCACCGCGCTGGGCAGCGGGGCGTAGACCCGGGGGTCGTAGCTGATGGCGACCTGCGTCCCGGCAGGCAGATCCGTACCGGAGTGCTGCACCTGGACCGCGAGTTGTCTGGGGAACGCGGCCGGTTCGGTGCCGACTTTCGCGAGGACGGCGACCGGGCTCGCGGCGACCGGGACCAGTTCCACACCGGCGGCCGCGGTGCCGGCCCACGCCGGGCCCGGACCGGCGAACGTGACGGCGCCGACGCCCAGCGTCAGACCTCCCAGTACCAGCACGCGCCGACGGGTGACGTTCGAGTCGGTCATGTCGAATTCCCCATTCCTCATGAGCAGTACTGGACGACGGCGTCCTTGAAGGCGGTCGCCACACCGGACAGCGCGGCGTCGGACATGAACCCGGGAGTCGGGCAGGTCACGGACTGGGTCGTCTTGAGCCAGAAGGCATCCCGGATACCGGCCATTTGCGGGTCGGCGGTGTTGCTGGTCATGGCGCTGAGGGCGGCGGCCGCCACCGTGTCGGGGGAACTGCCGAAGCGGATCGAGTAGAACGAGGCCCGGCGTGCCGCAGCCGCGTCGGCCGACGCGTAGCCCGCCTTGAAACCCGTCGACAGCGGTTGGCCGGAACCCTGCCTGACGGGAAGCCCCAGGACGTAGGAGTCCATGTCGGCGAGGAGGTCGTCGAGCGAGAAGTACGTGCTGTCGCCCTTTCCGGCGATCTGGTCCGCGGCGTAGAGGTACGCCTGGTCGTCGGAGAGCCCGCTCAGGTAGAACTGCGCCAACACGCTGACGAGGTCGCCGCCCCAACTCCCGAAGTCCGTCAGGTTGGCCGATGTGAGGTCGCCCGGTACTCCACTGGTGATGACCGCGCCGCAGGACGCGCCGAAGTGGTCGATGTCGGCGTCCCACAGCAGGCCCGGGTCGCGGAGCGGGCCCGCGTACGGCTCGTCGGGATAGGTGTTCACGAAGTCGACGAAACCCTGGTCGAGTTCGCCGAAAACCGTGTCGGAACCGGTGAACACGTACTTCGACGTGCGGGCCCGAAGGTACTGCGCGACCAGTTCCTGCGCGGAGCGCGAGGTGTTTCCCTGATCGATCCACTGGCCCGCTCTGGCCTCCACCCAGATCATGTACGTGTAGAAGGCGTCGTTGGGGTCGCGCGGCCGGGTGACGCTGTTGATGCCCGGGTCCATCCCGGAGGCGATGTCGTTGTCGATCTCGACGGCCCCACTGGTGCCGGTGGCCAGGGTGAAGTCCTTGATCTGGTCGAAGGCCCAGTTGTCCGGGAGCGGGTATCCGAGATTTCCGCTGTAACCGGTGGACATGCCGCTGACGAAACTCCGGGTGGTGAGGCCCTCGGCCTCGAGGCGGAGGCAGGTGTTGCGGCATCCGTACACACCGATCGCGTACTGGCTGCCCATCGCGCTGATGCCGTTGTTGATTCCCCGGAAGTGCGGAATGATCGCACTCGTGATGTCGTCGTCGGTCGCGTCGAAATCGACCGAGAAATAGATGACCGTGCCGTACGGTATACCGAAGGTGATCGCGGCTTCGGCCGCGTCGTTTCCGGCCTCGGTCCCCAGCGGTCCGCTGAAATCACTGATCGTGTTCCCCTCTTCCTGCCAGATCGGGAAGAGGGAAAGACCGCTGTCGAAGATCAGTGCGATCTCGGAATTCGTGAGGACCTTGTTCGTGCCGCCCGTGAGATAACGGCCCACTATGGAGTAGCCGTTGTCCTTCACCGTCTGGATGGTGGTCGCGTTCAGCGGGTACATGCAGTCGAACGCGGTGCCCTTGCGGTCCGGGTCACCGGTGGACACCAGCAGCGACATCCAGGTTGCGTAGTCGCCGGCGCCGGAAGCCGAGAGCGAGCTGAACCGCTGGAAGGCCTTCACCGTGGCCTCCAGATCGGAGCCGAACGTCCCGCCGCCGTCGCCCCAGTGGGCGTCGTAGCCGTTGAACGCGACGGCGCACTGGAACAGCCGCACCCAGCCGGCCGAGCCCGAGTCCTGCGAGCCGTCGGTGACGTACGCCGTCGTCTTGAGCGCCCCTTCGGTGGTCGGACCGATGGAGCCCGTCACCTGGCTGTCCGTCAGGCCCATCTGGTACTGGATACCCAGGACCAGGGCCTGCTGGACGTTGCGGGAGAAGTGCCCGTCGCACGGGCCGATGAAGAACTGGCCCTTTCCGTAGTACGCGTCGTTGAGCCATCGCTGACAGGTCTGGATCATGCTGGAGCCGCCGGCCGTGAGCACGTACGCGTCCATGGTCAGCAGCGCCTTGAAGACCTTCGGCTCCACGTTGTAGAGCTGTGAGCCGGGAACTTCCGGGCCGGGCAGGCCCATGTCGGCCACCAGCGCGGTCAGGCCGGCGCCGGTGGACACGTTGAAGCCGCCGTCGATGTCGCCGCCGCTGTAGCCCTTGCAGTAGAGGGCGGCCTCGGCGATCGTCCGCATGTTGATGTTGCCGGAGTCCCGCCCAACCGGACCGTACGCGTTCAGGTCCGCCCATGTCGTCGGCCCGAAGTTGTCGGACAGCGTGGTGATGCCGAGTTCGTGCTGGAGCGCCCGGGTGAGGCAGTAGATCGTCTCCCAGCCGGTCATTCCGTTCTCGGTGCACGGGTTGTATCCCGATACGCCCGCATACGTTGCGTTGACCCATTGCTGCGCCTTGAGAACCATCTGATCCACAGAGCGGCCCTTCTGGTTGTCGGCACCCTGGTAATTGCGTTCGCGGTCGAAGAGAGCGTCCTCACGGCCCTTTCCGACTGCCCGGACCAGGGAAGATCGATAGTCAATCTTTAATCGTTCTTTGTTGCGCTCGATATGGCGTCCGTGTCCCCTGGATCGGTCACCGCTCTCTGAATCCACTTGCGTGGGGACGGCCGCCGGAGAAGTCGGCGAATTACATCCCGAGCGGCTCGAACGAAGATCACCATACGGCGTGACGGGGCCTTTTGTGGCGAGCGGAGGCATGAATATTCGGCGGGCCGAATCTCATATTCCGCATTCAGGCGACTTCATCCGTCCTGCGGTATCCGAGGGCGGTGACGAGTTGCCCGTGCCACTCCATCACGGAAGCCGACTTCGGAGGTCAGCTGCTGAAACGCCCCTCGTACGGCCCCTACGAACGCGGCCCAGCCGCCCGCCGAGAAGACCAACGCCGGGCCGGCGGCTCCGGCCTTGCTGCCGCGGACGGTGCGGTGGCGTGGCCAGGGGCGATCTCCAGGCGGTCGTTCTCAACACCGCCGCTGCAGCTGGACTTGTGCCATCCGAAGACGGTTTCCACCAGCTCCGGGCTCTTCATCAAGTTGCCTGCGAGAAAGCCTCCTGAGTTTCGAGAGCGGGGGCGTGCGGTTGCCGGGTTGACCCTCGACCTTGTGCAGGGCTCAGAGTGCCGGGTGTGGAGAACGACATGCGCAGCATCGGGGAGATGGCCCGCGACAGTGGCCTGGGCGTGAGTGCCCTGCGGTTCTACGACCGTGCCGGTGTGCTGGTCCCTGCCTGGGTGGATCCGGTGAGCGGTTACCGCTGGTACGAGCCCGGGCAGCTGGAAGAGGCCCGGCTGCTGGCCCGCCTGCGCCGGGCCGGGATGCCGCTGGCGGATGTCCGGCTGGTGCTGGCCGGCTGGTCCGGCCCGGACACCGATCTGGTGCGGAAGCTGCTCGGGGCACACCTGCGCCGTCTCGAACAGGGGCTGTCCGAGGCCCGCGCCGAGTTCTCCGCACTCCGAGCGCTACTCGATCA
Organism: Streptomyces sp. GbtcB6; assembly: GCF_019091475.1. Lineage (NCBI taxonomy): Bacteria > Bacillati > Actinomycetota > Actinomycetes > Kitasatosporales > Streptomycetaceae > Streptomyces > Streptomyces sp. GbtcB6. The sequence continues at coordinate 454,605 of NZ_JAGXJL010000003.1, forward strand.
CCGGGAGAATGCCATGACCTCGTTCCGCAGCGCCCCCGTCCGCCTGTCCGTCGCCGCACCGGAGCTGGCAGCCGCGCTGGACGCGGTCCGTTTCGCGGCGAGCACCGACCCCGAGCTGCCGATGCTCGGCGGGGTTCTGTTCGACATCGAGGGCGGGAGCCTGCATGCCGTGGCCACCGACCGGTACCGGATGGCGGTCGCGCGGGCCGGTGTCGCCGGGTACGACGGGAGCCGGGTGCAGGTCATCGTGCCCACTCCGCTCGCCGACGCGATGCGTGCGCTGTCGGACGGCGAGGGACCTGCGCGACTCTCTCTCGACGGTGACCGCGTGACGCTGGAGGCCGGGGACCGGCAGGCGGCCGGCCGGTGCCTCGACCACGACTTCCCCGACTACCGTCGTCTCCTGCCCCGGGCCGGCGGACGCCGCACCGTCGTCGAGGTGGCGGCCTTCCGGCACGCTCTGGAGACGGGTCCTGTCCGCTCCGGGGAGAGCGGGGCACCCGACCTCAGCGTGCTCAGGGTGGAGGACGACGGCACGGTGACCCTCTGCACCGATGCCGACGAGGACCCGAACCGTGTCGCCGTCAACCGTGAGTTCCTGCTGGCCGCGCTGGCCGCCGGGGCCCGTGACCGGCTGATTCTGGAGTTCGGCGCGCCCGCCGCGCCGATCGCGATTCGCCGGCCCGAGGACGAGGGCGCCTTCTCGCTCCTGATGCCGGTCCGGCTGGAGAACTGACGTTCCTGTGTGAGGAGTTCTTCACACAGGTTTTCTTCATGTCTGCTGCTCAGCGTTTTCCGTGTTTCGCATTTGCTGTGGTTCACCTGTCAGTTCGGGTTTTTTCCAATCGACTGGAACCGCCTCCGGCCTGGCCGTGTCTATAGGATTCGAGTCATCCGCAAGGGCGAGCAAAGGGCCCAAGATTGCGGTTGGAAAAGGTAATTGATAACCAAGGAGTTCCCTGTGAACATGCGAATCGCCACCGTTGCCGTGGCCTCCGCCGCGCTCGTCGCCGCCGGTGCCACCGCCGCGGTCGCCGCCCCGGCCCCGGCTCCCTCGATCACCATCAAGGCGAGCGCCACCACCGTAAAGCTGGGCGATGTCGTCACCTTCTCCGGCAAGGTCGACGGCATCAAGGAGGGCAGCAAGGTGACCCTCCAGGTCAAGGACGGCAAGAAGTGGGTCTCGCTGCCCGCGACCACGAAGGTGAGCAAGAGCGCCTACAAGCTCGGCGACAAGTTCGACAAGAAGGGCGTGGAGGTGCTCCGCGTCAAGGACGGCAGCGCCGTCTCCAAGAACGTGTCCGTCACGGTCCGCTGAATTCGTCCGCGGTGCGCCGCGGCTGAACATGTCGGTTTCCCCTGACCGACTGCCCCGAGATCCTGCCCCACCCCGTCCGATCCGGGGTGGGGCAGGTGTCGTCGGGGCGCGTGCGCGCTCGCCGAATCCTATGGATCCTATGGGTCACCTGTCTTTGCCGCTGCCTTAGATTGTCCTTAATTGGCGCGCTCACGGCAGCCGGGCCCGACTCGGACCGGCGTGATGCGGACCGGCCCGGCCCGGCTCGAAAAAATCTTGTACCGGCGTACAACCCTCCCCCCACCTCGGCGGTCTCACTTGGCGTCAGGGCTTTCGGAGGGGGATCCGGGGGGATCGCGGGGGTTCTGATACGGAGGGGGAAAAGCCGAGGGGGTTCGATCGACGGATCGGGCCCCCTCGAAGCATGCCTCGCCCAGCGCGGTGCGGCCGGACCCGGCGGCGGTCGCCGCACGAAGGTCAGTGACCGCCGGGTCCGGTTCGCAGCAGGGCGGCTCCGAGTGGGGTCAGGGTGTGCAGCACGGTGTTGGCGTGGCGGTGGCTGGTGATCAGGCCCGCGTCCCGCAGTACGGCCGTGTGATGGCTTGCCGTCGTAGGGGTCACACCGGCCCGACGGGCGGCCTCGGTGGTGGTGGAGCCGGTCGCGCTGGCCCTCAGGATGGCGGCGCGGGTGGGGCCGAGCAGCGCGTTCAGCGGTGGGGAGTCGGCCTGCGGGGTCATCGCCGGCAGGTGGTGGAGGGGGTAGAGCAGCACGGGCGGGAGGCCGGGGTCGGCCAGGGCGATGGGGGCGTGCCAGCAGAAGTGGGAGGGGATCAGGAGCAGCCCCTGCCCGTCGAGGTGGACGTCGCGGTGGGCCGGATACGGATCGATCTCCAGGACCGGTGGCGGCCAGTGGATCGTGGGGCCGAGTCCGGTGAGCAGGCCCTCGGTCCCGGTGTGGAACAGGGTGTGGGCGTGCCGGGCCCGCTCGGCGTGCAGCCGTTCCTGGATGACCTCCTCGTGCGGCGCGATCACGGCACGGTGGTAGGCGCGCAGGGCGCCCACGAGTTGTTCGCGCATGTCCCGCTCGGTGAGCCGTCCTGCCCAGGCCGGGGCACCGACGACCCGGGTGAGCTTGCCGACCTCGCCCGCGATCCGCTCCCGCGGCGTCGCCAGGACGGCGTCCAGTCCGGCGTCCAGTCCTTGGGTGCCCTCCGGCGGCGTCAGGAAGTCGGGGAAATAGCTGGCGCGCGGGAAGAGTGGCAGCAGGAAGGTCCGCACCGTCCGTTCGAGCCCGTCCTGGCGCAACGCGGCACGTGCGGTGCGGAACCAGGGCACGTAGGCCCAGCGGCCCTCGCGGGTCTGGAGCCGGTGCAGACTGACCGCGATCTCCCAGAGCGCATGCGGTTCGGTCGCCACTGTGACCTTGGTGAGGTCCTCGGACGTGAAATGAAAGCGGAGCATCTGTATCCCCGTGAGCCCCCGTTGCCGACCTGCGACATGTCAGTGCACTCGCATGAGGATGACAGTGACATGCCCAGTCGGAAACATGGATTTTCGCCAGCCATAGGCGCGTTGGCACTGTCCACGAGAAAGGGCACGGAATGTCCTTGTACGAGCAGGAGCACGACCGGAAGTCCAGCCGCACACCACGTCGGGGCCGCAGGGCCCTCGTCGCCGCGGCGCTCACCTTCGCCACGGCCGCGCTGGGCCTGATCGCACCGAGTGCCGCGAGTGCCTCGACGCAAGCGGCGTGGGACTGTCCGAGCGGCGATCTGTGCGTCTGGACCGGTATCGGCGGCACGGGCAGCCGGTGCACGTGGTCGAACGCCGACGCGGACTGGTACTACGCCCCCACCGTGTGTTCGTGGGCCGACGACCAAGTCGTCGGGTCTGCCAAGAACAGCGGCACGTCGTCCTCGTACAACTGGGTCATTCTCTACACGGATGCGAACTACACCGGTGTCTGCTACGCCATCGCGCAGCACGGCGGTACCTTGCCGAACCTCAACCACTGGTTCCGCTCGCACCGCTGGTCTGCATCGGGTTCCTGCTGATCGGCGGATGACGGATCGGCGGGCCCCGGAACGCCGGGACCCGCCGATCCGTGCTGCTCCCCACGGCGGCGGACTCCTAGAAGAACACTCCGCACCGCAGCAGCACGTTCGCGTACGGCCGGGCCTCGCCCGTGCGTACGATCAGCCGCGCGTCCGCCGACAGGTCCTTCAGCCGCTCGTGCGGGACCAGGGCCAGGTCGGGAAAGTGCCCGGCCAGCAGCTTGGCGGCGGCCGGGTTGGCCTTGCGTACCTCCGTCGCCGCCGTCGCGCCCTCCACGACCAGCTCCGCCAGCAGCCCCTCCAGCACCTCCGCGAAGGACGGCACCCCGGCCCGGAAGGCCAGGTCCACGACCCGCGGCCCCTGCGGGATCGGCATCCCGGCGTCGCACACCAGCACCCCGTGCCCGTGCCCCAACTCGGCGAGCGCGCCGGCGAGATGACGGTTGAGGATCCCCGCCCGCTTCACAGCATCCCGCCTTGACCACCAGACCCGGGCGCGCTGTCCGACCCCCGGCCGGGGGTCCGGGGGTTGTCCCCCGGGATAGCACAGCACAGCGCGTCGACCTCCGCAGCCGTCGGGTACGACTCCTGCGCACCCCGCCTGGTCACCGCCGCCGCCCCGACCCGGGCCGCGTACGCCGCCGCCTCGGCGAGGGTGGCGCCCCCGCCGAGCCGTACCGCGAGGGCCGCCGTGAACGCGTCCCCGGCGCCCGTGGTGTCCACCGCGTCCACCTTCACGGACGGCACCGACGCAACCCCGTGGCCGTCGGCCACCAGCGCACCCTCCGCGCCCAGGGTCACGACCACCGACTTCGGGCCCTTGGCCAGCAGGAGCCGCGCCCAGTCGGCCGGTTCCTCGCTCACGCACGCCTCGCCGAGGATCACCCTCGCCTCGTGCTCGTTCACGATCAGCGGGTCGCAGGCCGCCAGGACCTCGCCCGGAAGGGGCTGCGGAGGGGACGGGTTGAGGACGAAACGGCTGCCGGGGGCCAGGTTCCGTACGACCTCCACGACCGTCTCCAGCGGGATCTCCAACTGGGTGGAGACCACCCGGGAGGCCTGGAAGAGGCAGGCCGCGGCCTGTACGTCCGCCGGTGCGAGACGGCCGTTCGCGCCCGGCGACACCACGATGCTGTTGTCGCCGGAGGGGTCCACGGTGATGAGGGCGACCCCCGTCGGCGCCCCGCCCACCAGCACGCCCACCGTGTCCACACCGGCCGCCCGCTGCGAGTCGAGCAGCAGCCTGCCGTGCGCGTCGTCGCCGACCCGGGCCAGCAGGGCGGTACGGGCACCGAGCCGCGCGGCCGCGACCGCCTGGTTGGCGCCCTTGCCGCCGGGATGCGTGGCGAGGCCGCCGCCGAGCACGGTCTCACCGGCGGCCGGCCGCCGCTCGACCCCGATCACCAGATCGGCGTTGGCCGAGCCGACGACCAGGAGGTCGTAGTCGTACATCACATGACTCCCTAAACAAATGGGTCGAGGCGGCCGGGGCTCAATTCAACCGCCCGGCCGCCTCCTTGGTGGCTCAGCCCGTGAAGCCGGCCACGTTGTCCTTCGTGACCACCTTCACCGGGACCTTGATCGCCGACGGGATCTGCTGGTCCTTGACGGCCTTGAGGGCGTTGTCCACGGCGATCTTCCCGAGCTGGCTGGGCTGCTGGGCCACCGACGCGTACAGCGTGCCGTTCCTGACCGCGGTCAGGCCGTCCGGGGTGCCGTCGAAACCGACCACCGAGACCGACGAACCGGCCTTGGAACCCAGCGCCTTGATCGCGCCGAGGGCCATCTCGTCGTTGGCGGCGATGACGCCCTGGACGTCCGGGTGCGCCTGGAGCAGGTTCGACATCACGTCGAGGCCCTTGGTGCGGTCGAAGTCGGCCGGCTGCTGGGCCACCACCTGGATGCCGGGGTAGGCCTTGAGGCCGTCGGCGAAGCCCTGCGCGCGCTCCCGGGCGGCGGAGGTACCGGCCTGGCCCTGCAGGATCACGATCCTGCCCTGACCGCCCAGCTTCTCGGCGATCGTCTTCGCGGCCAGCTCACCGCCGGCGACGTTGTCGGAGGCGACCAGGGTCGCCGTCGTGGCGTTGTTGACGCCGCGGTCGACGGCGATCACCGGGATGCCGGCCTTGCCGGCGGTCTTCACGGAGTTGCTCGCCGCGTCCGAGTCGACCGGGTTGACGATGATCGCGCCGAGGCCGGAACTCGTGAAGTTCTGCAGCTGGTTGGCCTGCTGCGAGGCGTCGTTCTGGGCGTCCGTGACGGTCAGGTCCACGCCCAGCTTCTTCGCCTCGGCCTGGGCGCCGGAGCGGATCTGCACGAAGAAGGGGTTGTTGAGGGTGGACAGGGACAGGCCGATCTTCGGGTTGGCCGAGGAGGACCCCGTGTGCAGGAGGGAGGTCGCGGCGACGAGCGCCACGGTGACGACGGCCGCGAGCGCGTACGTGCCGGCCTGCCTGCCCTTGCCGCCGCCCGCGCCGGTGACCACCGGGGTGGCCCCGGCCTTGCGGCGCACGGTGTCCAGGAGCACGGCGAGCGCGATGACGACACCGATGACGACCTGCTGCCAGAACGCGGACACGTTGAGGAGGTTGAGGCCGTTGCGCAGCACCGCGAGGATCAGCGCGCCGATCAGCGTGCCGGACGCCTTGCCGGTGCCGCCGGCCAGCGAGGCGCCGCCGATCACGACGGCCGCGATGGCGTCCAGTTCGTAGCCGTTGGCGGCCTGCGGCTGCGCCGAGGAGAGCCGGGCGGCCAGCACGATGCCGGCGACCGCCGCGAACAGCCCGGACAGCGCGTAGATGGCGAGCTTCTGCTTCTGCACCCGCAGCCCGGAGAGCCGGGCGGCCTCCTCGTTGCCGCCGATCGCGTACATCGAGCGCCCGATGTAGGTCCGGCCGAGCACGAAGGCCGCGATCAGCCCCATCAGGACCATGACCAGCACCGGCACCGGAAGCCAGCCGCCGAGGGTGTCACCGAGGTGCGAGACCGAGTCGGGGAAGGCGATGGGGGAGCCCCCCGAGATCACCAGCGCCAGACCGCGCCCCACCGACAGCATCGCCAGCGTCGCGATGAACGGCGGCAGCTTGCCGTACGCGATGAGGAAGCCGTTGACGAGACCGGCCGCGATGCCGGTGGCGACGGCGAGGACGACGGCCAGGAAGACCGGCACCCCGTGCGAAGTGGCGCTCCACGCCAGCACAGTGGCCGACAGGGCCGCCACCGAGCCGACCGACAGGTCGATGCCCGCCGCGACGATCACGAAGGTCGCGCCGAAGGCGAGGATGGCCGTCACGGCCGCCTGGACGCCGACGTTGAGCAGGTTGTCGGTGGTGAGGAAGTCCCCGGACAGCGCCGACATGGCGATGACGAGAACGATCAGCGCGGTGAGCGCGCCGTTGTCGAGGAGCAGCCGGCGTACGCCCGCGGCGCCCGTGCTGCTGTTCTTGAGCGTGTCAGTGGCCACGTCCGGCCTCCTTGTCGGTTGTGGTGGCGGTGGCGGTGGCGGTGGCGGGGGCGGCGGGGGTACCGGGGGTGCTGACGGCGAGTGCCATCACGGAGTCCTGGGTGGCCTGGTCCGCTGCCAGTTCGCCCGCGATCCGGCCCTGGGCCATCACCAGCACCCGGTCGCTCATCCCGAGCACCTCGGGCAGATCGCTGGAGATCATCAGCACCGCGGCCCCGGCGGCCGTCAGCTCATTGATCAGCTGGTAGATCTCGACCTTGGCGCCGACGTCGATGCCACGCGTCGGCTCGTCGAGGATCAGCACCTTGGTGTCGGCGAGCAGCCACTTGCCGATGACGACCTTCTGCTGGTTGCCGCCGGAGAGCGTGCGCACGTGCTGACCGAGCCCGGCCATCCGCACGCCCAACTGCCCGGCGATACGCCCGGCGGCGGCATGCTGCCCCTTGAGGTCGACGATCCCGGCCCGGGTCGCCTTCCGCAGCGTCACCAGGCCGAGGTTCTCCTCGACGGAGGCGTCGAGCACCAGCCCCTGCCCTTTGCGGTCCTCCGGTACGAGCCCGATCCCGGCGGCCATGGCCGCGTTGACGTCGGACCGCCTGAGCGCCGTACCGGAGACCTTCACGGCCCCCTTGTCGTACGGATCGGCTCCGAAGACAGCCCGTACGACCTCCGTACGACCCGCACCCACAAGGCCCGCGATCCCCACGACCTCCCCGGCGCGCACCTCGAAGCTCACGTCGTGGAAGACCCCGTCCCGCGTCAGCCCCTCCACGGAGAGCAGCGCGCCGCCGGTCTCTCCCCGCTCCCTCGGGTACTGCTGCTCGATGGAGCGCCCGACCATGAGCCGTACGAGTTCGTCCTCGGGCGTGCCGGCGGGCACCTGGCCCACGCTCTTCCCGTCCCGGATGACCGTCACCCGGTCCCCGAGAGCGGCGATCTCCTCCAGGTGATGCGTGATGAAGACGATCCCCACCCCGTCGGCCCGCAACTGCCGCACGATGGCGAAGAGCTTCTCCACCTCCTCCGAGGTGAGGACGGCGGTCGGCTCGTCCATGATGAGCACGCGCGCGTCCAGGCTGAGCGCCTTGGCGATCTCCACCATCTGGAGGCGGGCGATGCCGAGTTCACGGACCCGCGCGCGTGGCGACACGTGCACGCCGACCCGCTCCAGCAGGACCTCGGCGTCGGCCTCCATCTTCTTCCGGTCGATCATCCCGAAACGGCGCGGCTGCCGCCCCAGGAAGATGTTCTCGGCGACCGTGAGATCGGGTACGAGGTTGAACTCCTGGTAGATGGTGGCGATCCCGAGCCGCTCGGAGTCCTGCGCACCATGGATGCGCACCTCCTCGCCGCCGGCCAGGATCCGCCCCGCGTCGGGGGTGTAGGCGCCGGAGAGCATCTTGATGAGGGTGCTCTTGCCCGCGCCGTTCTCACCGAGGAGTACGTGCACCTCGCCCCGGCGCAGATCGAAGTCGACGCCGTCGAGCGCGACCACGCCGGGGAAGGACTTGCGTATGCCCTCGATGCGCAGCAACTCGTCCGGGTTGCTCACGACGTGCTCCTTTGCACAGGGGTCTGGTTCTCGCCGCGGTCGTCGCCGCGGTTCTCGTCGCGGTTCTCGTCGCGGTACTCGTCGGCGCCCTCGCCGCACGAGCGGCGGACGACGAGCCGGGCGGGGAGGGTGACGGACTGCGGAGGCCGGCCCTCGATGCGGTCGACCAGCGCGCGTACGGCGGCGCGGCCGAGCTCGCCGGTGGGCTGGGCGATGGCGGTGATGGGCGGGTCGGTGTGCACGAACCAGGGGATGTCGTCGAAGGCTGCCAGTGCTATGTCACATGGCACCCGGAGCCCCCGCGCCCGCACCGCGTCCAGCGCGCCCAGCGCCATCAGGTTGTCCGTGGCGAACACGACGTCGGGCGGCTCGGGCAGGTCGAGGAACCCCTCGGTGACCCGCCGCCCGCTCTCGGCCTGGAAGTCGCCCTGGCCTATGTAGGCGTCGGGGAGCGGGACGCCGTACTCGGCGAGGGCCTCGCGGAAGGCCCGCACACGTTCGCTGCCGGTGGTGGTGGCCGCCGGCCCGGCGATGATCGCGACCCGCCGGTGCCCCAGCCCGCACAGATGGGCGACGAGATCGCGGATGGCGGCCTGTCCGTCCGCCCGCACCACCGGCACGTCGACGCCCGGGATCCACCGGTCGACGAACACCATGGGCGTCCCGGCCCGCGCCGCCTCCAGCATCAGCGGCGAGCCGCCGTCGGTGGGGGAGACGAGCAGCCCGTCGATCCGCCGGTCGAGCAGCGTCCGCACGTGGTGGTCCTGCAGCTCCGGCCGCTCGTCGGCGTTGCCGATGATGACGCTGTAGCCGAGGGCACGGGCCGCCTCCTCGACCGAGCGGGCCAGCTCGGTGAAGTAGGGGTTCATCACGTCGCTGATGACCAGGCCGAGGGTGCGGGTCTGGTCGGTGCGCAGGGAGCGGGCGACGGCGTTCGGGCGGTAGCCCAGCGTCGCGACCGCGGCCAGCACCCGGGTACGGGCGTCGTCGCTGACCGACGGATGGTCGTTCAGGACCCGGGACACCGTGGCGACGGAAACGCCTGCCTCGGCGGCGACGTCCTTGATGCTCGCCATCGCCGCTCCACCTCCTCGTGGAATCGATTACACGGCTGCGTGTACCGAGGATTGGAATCGATTACACGGGTGTCGGGCAAGGGCCCGGAGACGGCCGAAATCCAATCGTGACCGAAGGGGGGACCGGAGGGGGCTGGCCCACTCGTGGCCTGACCTGTGGAATTCCGGACATGACCCGAACGGAGATACGCGACGGCGCGCGGTTGCTGTTCGTCGCCGTGCTGGAAGTGGCCGTGATCGTCGGCGGGAAGCTCTCCGTCGCCTGGGCGGTCACGGTGGGCGCCGGGTACCTGGTCTTCCTGTCGGCCTACGTGCGCGGCCTGGTGCGCCGCAGGCGGGCCGTCGGCTGACGTCCGGCCGTCACCACCGCACCGCCGTGAAGTCCACGGGCCGGGGCCGCAGTGTGCGGGTGCGGGCGGCCAGTCGGTGGATCCGGGCGGCCATGTCGTCCGGGGGCAGGCGGCGGCGGTCGCCGTGGCCCGGCAGCAGCCACTCGAAGCGCAGCCGGCCGGCGGCCCGGGTCAGCGAGGCGGCCAGTTCGCGGACGGAGTACCAGGTGACGCTGTCGACCACCTCGATGTCCGCCGTCGTACGCGACCAGTAGAAGCTGTCGCCGCTGAAGCAGTACCGCCCGTCGGCCAGGTAGAGCACGCTGCCCCGGGTGTGTCCGGGGAAGGGGAGGGCGAGCACCCCCTCGGCGATCTCGGCCGGCTCGGTACCGCGCAGCACCCGGTCGGCGTCCGGGGCGGCGTCGAGATCGCCCTCGTGGATCCAGAGCCGGGCGCCGAAGCGGTCGGCGTACCGGCGGCCGTGCGCGGCGTGGTCGCGGTGGGTGAGGAGTACGTCGGTGACGGGCCCCGGCGCCTCGTAGCGGGCGGCGAGCGCCGGGCTCCAGCGCGGGGTGTCCACCATCATCGACGTGCCGTCGGGGCGGCGCAGGAGGTAGGAGTTGGCGCCCGCGGTGTGCGGGGAGTTGTGCCCGCACAGCTGCACGGTGCCGGTGTCGTCGAGGGCCATCGGGAACGGGTCCCGTGCCGGGTCCAGCCGCCCGCCCGGGGGACGGACAGAGCGGGTGGGGCAGGCGTGTGCCGCCGCGTGCAACTGCTCCGCCTCCACCGCGTCGCGCGGCTGGCGCAGTACGGCCGAGCGTCCCGCCACCTCCCCGATGAGCCCCGGGGCGAGTTGCCGCGCGACATCGCAGTTCGTGCAGCGCCCGTCCACCCGCCAGCCGTGCTCGGCCTGTTCGGTTCCCATGACCATGACCCCGTCCCCGTCCCTCTCCGTACCGCCGGTCCCCTCAGGGGTATCCCGGGCCGTACGGAAAGCGGAAGGGGGTCAGGACCTGGTGGTTACGGCGCGGCGCTGCTCTGCCGTCGGCGGCTCACATCTCCTTCGGCTTGAACACCGCGAAGGCCGCGCCCTGCGGGTCGGCGACCACGGACATGCGGCCGGCCATCATCTCGAACGGCGGTGCGAACACCGTGCCGTTGCGCTTGACCAGGGCGTCCACGGTGGAGTCGACGTCGTCGACCGCGAAGTAGGTGAGCCAGTGCGCCGGGACGCCGGGGCGGTCGTCGCCGAGCCGGGCGGCGCCGCCGACGCCGCGGTTGCCGACGTTCAGCGACCAGTAGTTCCCGCCGGCGCCCTCCATCGGCTGGATCTCGATCCCGAAGGACTCGCCGTAGAAGCCGGTGGCGGCGGGTACGTCGGTGGTGTTCAGCTCGTTCCAGATCAGCGTGCCCGGCTCGTTGACCAGCCCGGCGCCGTGGAACTCGCCCGGCTGCCACACCCCGAACACCGCGCCCTGCGGGTCTGCGGCGATCAGCATCCGGCCGAGACCGCCGACGTCCATCACCGGGGCGATCAGGGTGCCGCCCGCCGAGACGATCGTGTCCTGGGTGGCCTGCGCGTCGGTGCTGGCCAGGTAGGTGGTCCAGACGGTGGGCGGCTCCGGCTGCCCCTCGGGGGCCATGGCCGAGCCGATGCCGGCCACCGGCTTGCCCTGCAGCGTGCAGACCGCGTACCCGCCGAACTCGGCCTCGCCGACCTCGCCCTGCCAGCCGAACAGGTCACGGTAGAAGTCCAGCGCCGCCTGCTGGTCCTGCGCCATCAGATCGACCCAGCACGGGGTGCCGGTCGCGTACGGAGTGGTGATCTCGGGCATGTGCATTTCTCCCTGCGCGCGAAGAAGTTCCCCGCCGCCCACCCTCACCGTCCCTGGCCGTTCCCGCCACCGGAACGGCCGGGGTTTTACGGTCGGAGGCTCGTGGTCGGGAGTTTTACGGCGGGGAGTTTTACGGTCGGGAGCTGTGCGGTGGGATCACCGACGGACGGCCGGGGTCCGGTCGTCGAGGAGAACGACGTCCTCGAAGCGACGCGGGCGCCAACGGCGGGCGACCGGACCGTGCGCGGCGGCCCGCTCCGCCGGCCACGGCGGTTTCACGTGTCCTCGGCGATGTCGTCGGAGCGGGTCACGAAGCGGGCGGCTCCGCCGGTCACGCGGTACAGGAACGCGCCGCCGTCGTCGTTGGCCTCGAAGAACTGGTCGGTGGCGTCGAAGCTGACGCGTCGGGTGATGCCCTGCCAGGGGCGGCGCAGGAGCTCGGAGCGCAGCACCGACCGGCCGTCGCCGTCGAGGGCGGCGAGGCCCTGGGCGGCATACCGTACGGCGTCGTACGCCTCGGCCGCCCAGGGGCCGGGCGGGTGTCCGTGGCGGGTGCGGAACGCGGCGGCGAACGCCTTGGTGCGGGCGTCGGCGCTCGCGTCGGTGTAGCCGGTGCCGATCCGCCAGCCCTCGCCCGCGGCGAGGAAGGAGGCGCCCAGGACGTGCTCGCCCGCCAGCCGGACCCCCTGGTGGCCCGCGTCCCGCAGCGCGCGGGCGCAGGCGGCGGCACGGTCGGGGCTCACCCCGCCGAACAGGACCGCGTCCTGGGGGCGGGCGGCGATACGGCGCGCGGCTCCGGTGAAGTCCTCGTCGGCCGCGACCTCCTCCACCGTCGTCTCGCTGTCGAGTTTGCCGCGGGCCGTGGCGATGTTGACCGTGGGCAGGCTCTGCGCCGCGGCGGCCAGGTCGTGCACGACCACCGTACGGGCGGGCTTGACCGCCCGGTTCAGATAGCGCAGGACCGCGGGCGGGCCGAGGGTCAGGGTGGAGCGCAGCACGAGCGCGGTCGTGGTGTTGACGGTGTTGAGGGCCTCGGTGTCGGCGCGGGTGACCAGCAGGGCCAGCCGGGCCTCCGTGCACGGGGGCAGGGCCGCGGGCACGGTCGCGTTGGTGCCCGCGGCGATCACCACGGACACGTCCGGGTCGGCGGCCAGCCGCTCGGCCGCCGCGGCGGAGCCGGCCGCGGTGCCGCCGTCGTCCGCGGTGCGCAGCACGAGGTCCACGGTGCGCCGGGCGTCCTGGTTGTGCTGCTCGACGGCGAGCTGGGCGCCGCGCCGGTGGTCGGTGAAGAAGGCTCCGTCGGGGTCGCCGAGCAGCGCGACGACGTGCCGGGACCGTCGTACGGAGCCGGTGTTCGCGGACGCGCGGGCCCGGCCCCACCGCCACCACGCGCCGGCCCCGGCCGTCGCGGTGACGCCGAGCGCGGCCCCCGCGACGAGCAGCCGCCGCCGGGTGGGCGACGGCGGCGCCCCCGGGGAGACCTCGGGGGAGGGCCGGGTGACCATGGTGGGCTCGGGCACGGGCAGGTCGAGGACGCGTGTGGCACGGGTGGCGACCAGCGCGGGCAGCCGCTCGGGCAGCCACCCGTCCTCGGTGAACTCGCCGAAAACACCGCGGAGTTCGGGCGCACTGGGGCGGAACTCCGGTTCCTTCGCCAGGCATCGCCGTACGATCCCGTCGAGGCCGTCCGGTACGCCGTCCAGGTCCGGTTCCCTGTGCACGGTCCGGTACAGCACGGCCGCGGCGCCGCCGGTGCCGAACGGGGGCCGGCCGGTGGCGGTGTGGGCGAGGACGCAGCCGAGTGAGAAGACGTCGCTGGACGGGCCCACGGTGCGGCCGCGGGCCTGCTCGGGGGAGAGGTAGCCGGGGGAACCGACGACGGAGCCGTCGGTGGTGAGCGCGGTCGCGCCGACGGCCCGCGCGATCCCGAAGTCGATCAGCCGCGGCCCGTCCACGGCCAGCAGCACGTTCGCGGGCTTGACGTCCCGATGGACCAGTCCGGCCGCGTGCACGCCGTCCAGCGCCTCGGCCAGCGCGGATCCCAGACCGCGCAACTGCGCCTCGGGCCACGGCCCGTGCAGCGCGAGGGCCTCGGCGAGGGACGGGCCGGGCACGTAGGCCGTGGCCAGCCACGGAGAGCGGGCCTCGGCGTCGGCCGCGACGACCGGCACGGTCCACCGGCTGGTGAGGCGCGAGGCGAGCTCGGCCTCGCGGCGGAAACGGGCGCGGAAGCCGTGGTCGTCGGCGTACTCGGCGCGGATCACCTTCAGCGCGCACCAGACGCCGAGCGGCGAGCGCGCCAGATAGACGACGCCCATGCCGCCCGCGCCGAGCCGTCCGGCCAGCCGGTGGCCCCCGATCAGCGACGGATCGGAGGGCAGCAGCCGTTCCACCACGCCAACCGCCCTCCGTTCCCCGGTACCTCAGCTCTGACTCTTGGTCGCGGGCGTCAACTCGCCCAACGCGCCCAGCTGCTGGAACCGCCCGTCGCGGACCACGTGGACGAAGGTCTCGTTCTTCCAGGCGTCCGTGCTGGCGTCGTACTGGTGGTACTCGCCGAAGGCGTACGTCCTGGCGACGCCGGTGTACTTCGCCTTCGCCAGCCGCACCGCGAGATCGGCCCGCACGGGCCGCCGGCGCGCCCCGGCCGGAACCGTGTGCGCGAACTCGGCGAGCAGCATCCGCACACTGTCGTACGCCTCGGTGGCGTACGGCTCCGGAGTGGAGCCGTACCGCTTCCGCCATGCCGCGGTGAAGTCCTTGGCCCGCTTCGTCGTCAGTACGGAGGGGTCCACGGCCGACGTGACCACGTACCAGCCCTCGCCCGCGGCACCCGCCCGGCTCGGGAAGTCCGAGCCGTACAGCTGGTGCTGCATCCAGCACGGTCCGGTGAAACCGGCCGCGGCCAGGACCTGGGCCGCGCGGACGGTGTTGTCCAGGGGGCCCAGGTACGCGACGGCGCCGACATCGGCGGCGAGCACGTCACGGACCGCCTTCGGGCCGTCGTCCGTCCCCTCCGCGACGACCTTCGGTACGACCTGCGCACCGAGGGTGTCGCGCCAGCCGGAGATCAGCGAGGTGCCCTGGTCCTGGACGACCGCGCCCCCGGCCCGGTCGATCACGATGCCGGCCGGCGCCACCTGGCCGGTGATCAGCGCGTCGAGCGCGATCCAGCTGCCGAGTGCGAGATGGGGGGCGCCGGTCTGGAACGAGGTCCTCGGCGACGTCAGGAAGTAGTCCTGCCGGCCGGTGGTGCTGGACACATGGGTCAGTTCCGCCTCGCCGTAGACGGCCGACGCCGCGCGCATCGAGGTCTCGCCGACCGGTCCCAGTACGGCGACGACGTCCCGGTCGGCGGTGAACGTGCGGGCGACCTCGCGGGCGGTGTCCACGTCGCCCCGGTCGGCGAGGTCCTTCACCTTCAGGTCGTAGGAGCGTTTGGGCGTGGCGTTGTGCTGGGCGACGGCGAGCCGGGCCGCGCGTTCGCAGGCCCGGCTGAGGGCGGTGCCGGCCGCGCTGCTGTCCGCGTGCACGCCGAGGACGTACACCGGGCGCCCGGTGCTCGCGGACGGTTTCTTCTCGTCCCCGGACGCCCACACCGCCGCGCCGGTGCCGCCGCCCGCGAGCAGCAGCGCACCGCCGAGGAGCAGCAGACGGCGCCGTCCGGGGTGCCGGACGGGGGTGTCCGGGGCGTCCGACGGGGCTTCGCCGTCCGTCGTGCCGTCGTCCGCTCCGTCCACCACGGTGGGCTCGATGCCGGGCAGGGCGAGGCTCTCGGCGGCCCTCGTGGCGACCAGCCGGGCGACGGGGGCGGGAAGCCAGTCGCCCGAGGAGTCCGGGGCGTCCTCGGTGAGCAGACCACGTATCTCCTCGACGGTGGGGCGTACGTCGGGCTCCTTGGCCAGACAGCGCTCCACCAGAGCCAGCAACTCCCCTTCCATGCCACGGAGTTCGGGCTCGTCGTGGACGGTGCGGTACAGCAGGGCGTCCGGGGTCCCGGTGCCGAAGGGCGGGATGCCGCCCGACGCGTACGCCAGGACGCAGCCCAGCGCGAAGACATCGCTCGCGGCCGTCGCGGGCCGCCCCTCGGCCTGCTCCGGGGCGAGGAACCCGGGCGTGCCGACGACGACCCCGGACGCGGTGAGCGCCGTGTCGTCCGCCGCCCGCGCGATGCCGAAGTCGATCAGACGCGGCCCGTCCAGGGCGAGCAGTACGTTCCCCGGCTTGACGTCCCGGTGCACAAGTCCGGCCGTGTGCACGGCGTCCAGCGCCTCGGCCAACGACCTGCCGAGGACCCGTACGGCACCCGACGGCAGCGGGCCGTGCGCGCCGACCGCCTCGGCGATGGAGGGCCCGGGGACGAACGCGGTGGCCAGCCACGGCTCGCGCGCCTCGGCGTCGGCGTCCAGGACGGGTACCACCCACGGGCTGTCCACCCGTCGCGCCAGCTCCGCCTCCCGCGCGAAGCGGGCACGGAAGCCGTCGTCACCGGCGCCCTCCCCGCGGATCACCTTGATCGCCGCGAGCGCGCCCGCGTCGGTGCGCCCGAGATAGACGACGCCCATGCCGCCGGCCCCGAGCCGCCGCAGCAGCCGGAACTCCGCGATCCGGGACGGGTCGGAGGACCGCGGACTCTCGCTCATCGCCCGGCCCCCTGGGCCTCGGCGGGCGTACCACTCGCGGTATCGCCTGCGCCGGTCTGATCGATCTCGTTGGCGACGAGGATGACACCGCTCATCAGGTCGGAAGAGACGGCGGAGTCCTCGTCGTCACTGCGCCCCGCGCCGTGCCGTGCCGTCGCGGCCACGGTGACCGGGCCGAGCCGGTACTTGTACCAGTCGAAGGTGTGCGCCTCGCTCGCACCGTCGACGATCCACTCCCCGACCTCCGTCAGGTCGTCGTCGGAGATCGGGGCGCGCCCCTCGTCGGCGGCCTCGACCTGGGAGTACAGGCCGCGCACCACGTCCGTGGCGTTCAACCGCTGCTCCGGGCAGCGCAGCGCCGACTCCATCGACCTGGCCATGTCGCGCCGCGCCGCCACGGTGTCCGTGTGCACGGTGACGGTCAACGACACGTACACCGCCCCCTTGCCTGCCTTCTCCGGTAACTCGAACGTTCGCGTGAGGCTGGCCAGCACGGTCTTCGGCAGCGCCACCCGCTGCCACAGGCAGTCGTCCTGGAGTACGGCCCAGGTGGCCGGATCACTCTCGTAGGGCTCGCGTTTGCGGTAGCCGACGCCGAAGTAGTCGGGCCGGACGTCGAGTTCCCGGACGAACGCGACGGCATCGGCGCGGGTCTTCGGGGCCTGTTCCTCCGAGAGCGTGTAGGGCTCGTCGGCGACGGAAGCGGAGGCTGACGGTGACGCCGACAAGGAGCCGCTGGGACTCGCCTTCCCCGCCGCCCCGTCCCCGCTGTGCGACTCGCTCGTACACCCCGCCAGCAGCAGCGTCCCCGCCGCGGCAGCCAGGACTGGTCTCCACCCGGCCATGCGTCACACCCCTTGGTCCGTCCCACCTTGTGGAGGAAGTGTGTCGCAAGTAAAGCGCACACCAACTGCCCTTATAGAAACGTCCAGTTGAGGGTCCTGACGGCAGCTCTGGACGTTCCGGTTGCATCCGGTGCCGGTGTGCGGGAGGGGGGCTGGTGGCGACGGTCACCGGGGGTTCCTGCGGGGCGTCCTCGCCGGTGGAGCGGTACCCGTCCCGGCCGGCTGCTCCAGCTTCGGCGCGTGCGGTCACGCCGTCTTCGGCTGCGGGCGCCAGGTGCCGTCCAGCGGGACCCCGGCGGCCGCCGCGACCCGGTCGCGGGACTCCAGCAGACGGGTTCGCAGTGCGCGCAGGTCCACGTCGACCAGTACGCCGTCCCGCTTCACGACGCGGCCCGCGACGAGGACCGTGTCGACCAGGCCGGGGTGACCGGCGGCGACGACGGTGCCGGCGGGGTCGGTGACCGGGAAGACGGTGATGTCGTCGGTGCGCAGCAGGATCACGTCGGCGTCCTTGCCGGGCGTGAGGCTGCCCGTGCGGGCAGCGAGGCCCAGGGCGTGGGCGCCGTCGACGGTGGCGAACTCCAGCAGGTCACGGGAGTCGAGGCTGCCGTCCAGGCCGCGCTGCACCACATAGGTGGTGCGCATGGTGGAGAACATGTCGCCGCCGACCGAGGGGACGTCGTCGATGGAGAGGGTCGGGCGCAGGCCGGCGGCCAGCATCCGGCCGGTCATCGGCCGGCCGAACCCCATCTTCAGCTCGACGTCCGGGCTGATGGACACCGAGGCGCCGGCGTCGGCGAGCATCCGCAGCTCGTCGTCGCCGATCCCGTTGGCGTGCACGAACGTCGTGGTGTCCCGCAGCAGGCCGTGCTCGTGCAGGTCGGCGACCGGGCGCCGGATCCCTTCGGACTCCACGTGCAGGCTGCTCCGCAGGCCGAGCTCGGCCGCGAGCTTCAGCTCCTCGGCGACGGTGTCGAAGGAGGTGTCCTCCGCACCGCGCAGCCCGAACGACATGGTGACCAGGCCGTGGTCGCCGGGCAGCGCGGACCGTACCCGGCGGATCTCGGCCTCGACCGGGTCGGCGGTGCCCCACCCCGCGCCGTGGCAGAAGACGGACCGCCCGGGCGCGTCCCGCAGCGCCGCGACACCCGCGTCCGCGTGCTCGGGGCTCTGCGCGCAGTGGAACCAGTCGAGCATCGTGGTCACACCGGAGTGCAGGGCCTCCAGGCGGCCGAGCAGGGTGCCCAGGTAGACGTCCTCGGGCCGGTACCGGGGCTTCAGCGTCCGGTGCATCGCCTGCGCCCACTCGGGGAACGTCCAGTCCGCGCCGATACCGCGGAACGCGGTCTGCCAGGTGTGGCGGTGGGTGTCGACGAAGCCGGGCATGACGATCCGGTCGGTCGCGTCGATCACCTCGGCGTCCGGGGCGTCGATCGCCTCGGCCACCTCGACGATCACACCGTCCTCGATCAGCACGTCACCGTGTTCGAGGTCGCCGACGGCCGGGTCCATGCTGACCACGGTGCCGCCGGTAAGCAGGATCCTCATCAGAAAACTCCTCTACGTAACTCAGCGAGACTCAGCGAAAAGTGGTTGTTTGTCCGCATTGATGACGCGGACAAGTCTTCCCGGGCGGCGCGTCGGTGTAAGCCGATTCCGGCAACGGCGGCAGGAAATTGCGCCGCAGCGGGGCATCGGATGGTGGTAGACGAGGCTGGCGGGCAATAATCTGCCCCCATGGATGATGTGGATCGGTCCATCCTCGCCGTGCTCGAGAAGCACGGGCGGATCAGCAACGCCGAGCTCGCCGCGCGGGTCGGCCTGTCGCCCTCGCCCTGCCTGCGGCGCGTGCACCGGCTGGAGGAGACCGGGGTGATCCGCGGCTACCGGGCGGAGATCGACCCCGCGGCCGTCGGCCGCAGCCTGCGCGTGTTCGCGGGCGTCCGGCTGATGCGGCACAACCGCGGTGACGTGGCCGCGTTCGAACGCGCGGTCGTCCAGCTGTCCGAGGTGGTCCACGTCCACCACGTCACCGGCAACTACGACTACCTGCTCCAGGTCGAGGTCGCCGACCTGCCGGCCTACGAGGACTTCCACGCCAACCGGCTGGCCGACCTGCCCGGCGTCGCCACGGTCAGCAGCTACGTCACCATGAAGACGCTCTCCGCCCCCTGAGGTACGGGCAGTTCAGTCACTCACGCTCGCGTCGGCCGCCGCGACCACGTCGGCGACCAGGTCGGCCGTGTCCTCCGTGCCCGCGGCCAGCCGGACCAGGCCCGGCGGAACCGAGGCGGCGATCTGGTCGTCGTCGAGCATGCCCCGCCACATGGACGCCGGGTGCACGGCCAGCGACTCCACGCCGCCGAGGCTGGCCGACCGGCGGGCGTAGCGCAGTCGCCCGAGGAACGCGTCGGCCGCCTCGTAGCCGTCGGTGAACTCGACGCTCAGCACTCCGCCGAACCCGCTCATCTGGTCGGCGGCCAGCTTGTGCTGCGGATGGGAGGCCAGGCCGGGATAGTGCACCCGGCTCACGGCGGGGTGGGCGGCCAGCGCCTCCGCGAGCGCCTGACCGTTGGCGTTGTGCCGGGGTACGCGCAGCGGCAGGGTACGCATACCGCGCAGCAGCAGCCACGCGTCGAACGGGCCGAGCACGGCACCGGTGAGCAGACCGGTGTCCCAGACCTTGTCCAGGAGTTCCGCCGGACCGGCCAGCACTCCGGCGGACACGTCGGTGTGGCCGTTGAGGTACTTGGTCGCGCTGTGCCAGACCAGATCGATGCCGAAGTCCGCCGGGCGCTGGTTCAGCGGGGTGGCGAAGGTGTTGTCGGCCATGGTCAGGACGTCGTGCGCGCGGGCCAGGTCCGCGACGGCGCGCAGGTCGGTGATCTGGAGCAGCGGGTTGCTCGGGGTCTCCACCAGGATCAGGCGGGTCCGCGGGGTCAGCGCCCGCGCGAACGCCTCCGGGTCGGTCTGGTCCACCAAGGTGGTCGCCACGCCGAACCGGGGCAGCAGGTTCAGCAGGACCGACGCCGTACCGCCGTAGGTGGACCGCTGCCCGATGACGTGGTCACCGGCGGACACCAGGGCCAGCACGGCCGTGGTCAGCGCGGCCATCCCGGACGCGGTGACCATGGCCGCCTCGGTGCCCTCCAGTTCCGCGACGACGGCCGCGACCTGGGCGTGGTTCGGGTTGCCGAAGCGGGTGTAGAAGTCCTTGCCCCGCGGTTCGACGGCGCCCCGCGCGAACGTCTCGCCGTCCGGGGCCGAGAAGGCCGCCGTCTGGTAGATGGGCGGGGCCACGGCCCGGTGGGGAAGGACCTCTCGATCGGCGTGGACGGTGACTGTGCTGCTGCCCGGCATGGTTGCCTGCCCTTCCGTGGTCCGTCGGTGTGACGCCGTCAAGCGTGACCGACGGATATGCGGAAGTGAGCGAATCCCGGCAATATTGGCAGCATATTGCGCCGCGAACGGGGTGCAGGATTGTGCTAGGGCGTGGATTCGCGCAATTTCGTGCTCACACGGTGATGGTGCCGCGGATGCAGACGGTCGTGGCGCCGCTCACCCAGACCGTGCCGTCCGGGTCGGCGGAGACCTCGATGGCCGCGGCCCGTCCCACCCGCGAGCCCTGGGAGACCCGGTAGGCGCCGGGTGCCGCGCCGGTGGCGGTGAGCCACTGCCCGACGCCGGCGTTCATGCTGCCGCAGGCGGGATCCTCGGGCACTCCGACGCGAGGCGCGAAGGTGCGCATCTCGAAGTCGTACGGGGAACCGTCGGGGTAGGCGCCGATCGCGCCGACCATCGCGTCCGGGATGCGGGAGAGGTCGGGTTCGAGGGCGAGCACCTCCTCGGCCGTGGCCAGCCGGAGCACGGCCCAGCCCGGCCCGTTGTCGACCCACTGGTGGGCGAGGACCCGGTCACGGCCGATGCCGAACGCGGCCACGATCCGCTCCAGGTACGCGTCGTCGAGCGCGCCGTCGCGGACCAGGGGCGGGGCGGCGAAGGACAGCACGCCGTCACCGCGGCGCACGGTGACCAGGCCGGCGCCGCACTCCTGCACGATACGGTCGGCGTGGCGCGGCACACCGCCGCCGTCCAGCCAGGCGTGTGCGGAGCCGAGGGTGGGGTGCCCGGCGAACGGCAGCTCGCCGTCGGGCGTGAAGATCCGCAGCCGGTAGTCCGCCTCCGGGACGGTGGGGGCCACCACGAACGTGGTCTCGGACAGGTTCGTCCACCGCGCCACGAGCTGCATCGCCTCGTCCGTCAGGTCCGCCCCGTCGAGGACGACCGCGACCGGGTTGCCGCGATAGGGGCTCGTCGAGAACACGTCGACCTGGACGAAGGAACGGGTGCGCGGCGGCATGGTCATTACGGGCCTCTCGGTGAAGGAATCAGCCCCATCACAACGGACGCCCGTGCGGTCGGGACATGGCCAGTCACAACAAAGTGGACTGGGCCGCGCCGGAGATTCGCGTGACCTACGCCGCGGTCAACTCGCACCACACGTACTTCCCCCGGTTGCCGAACCTCGACAGCGGCTGCCAGCCCCACAGATCCGAACAAGCCCGCACCAGCGCCAGCCCCCGCCCCTCCTCCGCCTCCGCGATCCGCTCCAACGGCACGGGCGGCTCGGGCGGTTCCGGGTCCGCGTCCCACGCCCCGATCCGCAGCGTCCCGGGCGGCGACCAGCGGATGCGCAGGGCGGCGGGGCCCTTCGTATGCCGTACGGCGTTGGAGACCAGCTCGGTCGCGAGCAGCTCGGCGACATCGAGGAAGGGGACGAGTCCGTGCGCGGTGAGGATGAGTCTGAGCGCGTGTCGGCTCACGGTGACGGCACGGAGGTCGTTGGGGATGGTGAGCGTGTACTCCCAGGCTTCGGACATGCGTCATCAACTCCGGTGGTTGTGGGGGAGTTTCACGCGCGGTGGCGTTGCCGCGGCCGCCGTGGCAGGGCGGGGCGGTGCACTTCCGCTGCGTGAGCGTTGCGTCACCGACGGTAGACCTGAAAGTTTCGGCAGGGCAAGCCGGTCGCGTAATCTGACCCCCGAACGAGTCGCGTGGACAGGCGCGTTGGAACAAGGAGCGGTCGATGGGTACCAGGCGCGAACCAACGGCCCGGCAGTTGCGCCTTGCGGCGGAGCTGCGCAGGCTTCGCGACGCGGCCGGCCTCACGGCCCGCGAGGCAGCCAAGCTGCTCGGCGTGAGCAACGTCCAGATCAGCCAGATCGAGGCGGGCCTGTCCGGCGTGAGCGAGCAGCGACTGCGTCGCCTCGCGTCCCATTACGCCTGCACGGACGAGGGGTTCATCGACGCACTGGTTGCGATGGCGACCGATCGGACACGGGGTTGGTGGGAGGAGTATCGGGGGTTGCTGCCCACGTCATTCCTCGATCTGGCTGAGCTGGACCACCACTCCCGGTTTCAGCGGCACGTGGCCATCACCTATGTGCCGGGTCTATTGCAGACGGAGGGCTACGCCCGCGCCGTGTTCTCCGACCGAATCCCGGAACTCGCCGAAGACGAACTTGAGTTGCGTGTGCGCCACCGCATGGCGCGTCGTGTGATCATCGAGGTCCCCGCACCCATCCCCCTTCAGGTCGTGATCCACGAAGCAGCCCTACGTATCAGGGTCGGCGATCGCGCGGTGTCACGAGCCCAACTCGACCGTATCCTGGAACTCTCGGATGTGGATCACATCTCGGTGAGAGTGATCCCCCTCGACCTGGACGGCTTCTCCCAGGCTGGTAGCGCGATGACCTACGTCGGTGGTTCCGTCTCAAAGCTGGACACGGTCGTTCGTGACGCTCCTCACGGCACCGTCTTCATCGACTCCGAGGCTCAACTGAGCGCCTTCCGAACGCGCTTCCATAAACTGGAGGCCGTGTCACTCGACCCCGGGCGCTCGCGTGACTTCATCAACAGGTTGGCCAAGGAGCTGTGAGGCAGCGATGACCACTCCCGACAACTGGCGGAAGTCGTCATACTCCGGCGGCGGCGACGGCAACGAATGCGTCGAGATAGCCACCACCCCCACCCACACCTCCATCCGCGACTCCAAAGCCCCCGCCGCTCGCACCCTCACCTTCCCGGCGGGAGCCTTCGCCGCCTTCGTCGAGGGGATCACGGCTGCCGGCTTGCCCGGGCGGCGCCCTACCGCGCGGTGACCCGCTCGATGACCAGCCCCACCAGCACGGCCGCCGCAATCATGAGTGCCTCCGTCACCACGAGGAAGGCCAGCGAGCCGGGGGCCGCCATGCTTGCCGCCGTGAGACCCAGCGCGTGTGCGACCCAGGCGGCCCACCACAGATTCACCAGCGTCGTGTCCCGCTTCTCCCACGACGCGGAGCCGGCGCGCCCGATGTCGAGGACGAGCCGGCGAGGGGCGACGAGGTTGACCACCGGTATGAACCACGCGCCGACCGTCCAGCCCGGACTCGGGAGGGCGGCCCCGGGGGACAACTCCTGGGCGTTGCGCCGGGACCGGGCGAGCCACACGAGGAACAGCACGGTCGCGAGGGTCATCAGGTACACGAAGACCATGGAGATGAACCCGGACCTGTTCAGGGACGCGTCCGTGGGGTGCAGGTAGTGGTCCCGGAGCGCCACCGTGCGGAACACGTCCGCCACGGCCGCCACCGCGATCACCGCCTGCGCGGAACGGGCAAGGAGCCGGGGAGCCGTGCGGGCGGCAGTCGTCATCGTCTTCGGCCTGTCTCGGAGGTGCGCGCCGCTGCAGCGGACGCCGGGGCGGAGTGATCATAGGGTCTGGTCGAGGCCGAAAGTCAGGACGTCGTCGGGCAAGGACGGAGCCGGCCGGTCGGGCTCGGGCCGCCAGGCCCGCCGGTTCGCCTCCGTCGCGAACGGTCCGCCGCGCTCCTCGATCATGGCCACCGCCTGAGCGCGCGCCTGCTCGACCGCCCGGTGATCCGCCTCGCTCACCACCCCGAGCCGGCGGCCGTGGGCGTACTCGCCCTCGTCCTTCCAGTCCCACCGCGACAGGTCGGGCGCCACCACCAGGTCCAGGAGCAGGTCGAAGGTGTCGAAGCCCAGGTCCGTGCGGCGCATCGGCCGCTGGAAGTTGACGTACCAGTTCGTCAGCCGGTGACCGGCCGAGACGTCGTAGAACGCGTTCACACTGAACCAGGTGTCCGGCGGGACCCACTGCAGATGTGCCGTGTCGCGCCACGACCAGCGGCCGAGCTGCCAGTTGCCGTCGGCCAGGGCCGGCAGGGCCCTGATCCTGACTTCCTCGTCTCCGGTCAGCAGCCACTCGATCCAGGTCGTCGGAGCCAGCACGTCCGCCCCGGGCGGGCACCCCACGACAAGCGCCTCGGCGCTGTCGTCGACGACATGGAGCGCGTGGGCGCTCCACACCTTCCGGCGGAACACGTCACGTCGAACAGCCGTCTCACCGGATCGGAACCATCGCATGAAGCACCTCTCGGCATCGTGATGTGCGGCGCTCTGGAATCCACAGCTTCCCCGCTGACTGTCGGTCCCCACCCGCACCTCCGTCCGCGACTCCAAAACCCCCGCCCGAGCCGCCCCGGTCACCTCTCCTTCGGCGCGGCGGCCTCCAGTTCGGCGATCGTGCCGGACATGATCGTCCGTACGTGCTCGGTGATGTGGGCGGCGGGCCAGTCCCACCAGGCCACCGCCAACAGGCGGGCGATGTCCTGCTCGTCGTAGCGGGTGCGGATGAGGCGGGCCGGGTTGCCGCCGACGATGCCGTAGTCGGGCACGTCACCGGCGACCACCGCACCCGTGGCGATGATCGCGCCGTGACCGATCCGTACGCCCGGCATGACCGTCGTACCGTGGCCGAACCAGACGTCGTTGCCGACGATGGTGTCCCCTCGGCCGGGCAGGCCGGTGAGCAGGTCGAAGTGGTCGGCCCAGGAGCCGCCCATGGTGGGGAAGGGGAACGTCGAGGGGCCGTCCATGCGGTGGTTGGCGCCGTTCATGATGAATCGCACACCCGTGCCCAGCGCGCAGAACCTGCCGATGACCAGCTTCTCCGGCCCGTAGTGGTAGAGCACGTTGCGCGTCTCGAACGCGGTCGGGTCGTCGGGGTCGTCGTAGTAGGAGTACTCCCCGACCTCGATCAGCGGGGACTTCACCAGCGGTCTGAGCTGGACCACCCGGGGCTGTCCGGGCATCGGGTGGAGGACCGTCGGGTCGGCGGGTACGGGCATCGGGACTCCTTGTCGGTAGCAGGTTCGTCAGCAGGTTCGTCCACAGGGGCGTGATCGCTGTCAGACCCCACCGGTACCTTCGGTTCATGGCTCAGCAGACGGGGACCTCCACCGGCGAACAGCGACTCGCCACCGTCGAAGGCGTGCTCGAACGCATCACGTACGCCAACGAGGAGAACGGCTACACGGTTGCGCGGGTCGACACCGGCAGAGGCGCCGGCGATCTGCTCACGGTCGTCGGTGCGCTGCTCGGCGCCCAGGTGGGGGAGTCGCTGCGGTTGGAGGGGCGCTGGGGGTCGCATCCCCAGTACGGCAAGCAGTTCACCGTCGAGAACTACACGACCGTGCTGCCGGCCACTGTGCAGGGGATACGGCGTTATCTCGGCTCGGGCCTCGTCAAGGGCATCGGGCCGGTGTTCGCCGACCGGATCACCCAGCACTTCGGGGTGGACACCCTCCGGATCATCGAGGAGGAGCCGAAGCGGCTGATCGAGGTGCCGGGGCTCGGGCCGAAGCGGACGAAGAAGATCGCCGACGCCTGGGAGGAGCAGAAGGCGATCAAGGAGGTCATGCTCTTCCTCCAGACCGTCGAGGTGTCCACGTCGATCGCCGTGCGGATCTACAAAAAGTACGGGGACGCGTCGATCTCCGTCGTGAAGAACCAGCCGTACCGGCTCGCGGCCGACGTCTGGGGCATCGGGTTCCTGACCGCCGACAAGATCGCCCAGTCCGTCGGGATTCCCCATGACAGTCCCGAGCGGGTGAAGGCGGGGCTGCAGTACGCCCTCTCCCAGTCCGCCGACCAGGGCCACTGCTATCTCCCGGAGGAGCGGCTCATCGCGGACGCGGTGAAACTGCTCCAGGTGGACACCGGCCTTGTCATCGACTGCCTCGCCGAGTTGGCGGCGCCGCCCGAGGACGGGGAGGACCCGGGGGTCGTACGGGAGAAGCTGCCTGGTCCCGCCCCGGATGCCGAACCGGTCACCGCCGTCTACCTCGTCCCCTTCCATCGCGCCGAAGTCGCCCTCGCCTCCCAGCTGTTGCGGCTGCTGCGCACCGGTGACGACCGGATGCCGTCGTTCCGGGACGTCGCCTGGGACAAGGCGCTCGTCTGGCTGAAGGACCGCACCGGCGCCGACCTCGCCCCCGAGCAGGAGGCCGCCGTCAAGCTGGCGCTGACCGAGAAGGTGGCCGTGCTGACCGGCGGGCCCGGCTGCGGAAAGTCGTTCACCGTCAGGTCCATCGTGGAGCTGGCGCGGGCGAAGCGGGCGAAGGTGGTGCTCGCCGCCCCCACCGGCCGTGCGGCCAAGCGGCTCGCCGAGCTGACCGGCGCGGAGGCCTCGACCGTGCACCGTCTGCTGGAGCTGAAGCCGGGCGGGGACGCCGCCTACGACCGGGACCGCCCGCTCGACGCCGACCTGGTGGTGGTCGACGAGGCGTCGATGCTCGATCTCCTCCTCGCCAACAAGCTGGTGAAAGCCGTGCCGCCCGGTGCGCATCTGCTCTTCGTGGGGGATGTGGACCAACTGCCCAGCGTCGGGGCGGGGGAGGTGCTCCGGGACCTGCTCGCCGACGGCAGTCCCGTCCCCGCCGTCCGGCTCACCCAGGTCTTCCGGCAGGCCCAGCAGTCGGGGGTGGTGACCAACGCGCACCGGATCAACGCCGGGCAGCAGCCCGTCACCGACGGCATGAAGGACTTCTTCCTCTTCGTGGAGGACGAGACGGAGGAGGCGGGCAGACTCGCCGTGGACGTCGCCGCCCGGCGCGTTCCGGCCAAGTTCGGGCTGGACCCGCGGCGCGACGTGCAGGTGCTGGCGCCGATGCACCGGGGACCCGCCGGCGCCGGTGTGCTCAACGGCCTGCTGCAGCAGGCCATCACCCCGGCCCGCCCCGACCTGCCCGAGAAGCGGTTCGGCGGACGGGTGTTCCGGGTCGGCGACAAGGTCACCCAGATCCGCAACAACTACGAGAAGGGCGAGAACGGCGTCTTCAACGGCACCGTGGGCGTGGTCACCGCGCTCGACCCGGTCGACCAGCGCCTCACCGTGCTGACGGACGAGGACGAGGAGGTGCCGTACGAATTCGACGAACTGGACGAACTGGCCCATGCCTACGCGGTGACCATCCACCGTTCACAGGGGAGTGAATATCCCGCCGTGGTGATCCCGGTCACCACCGGAGCGTGGATGATGCTCCAGCGGAACCTGCTCTACACGGCGGTCACCCGGGCCCGGAAGCTGGTCGTCCTCGTCGGTTCGCGCAAGGCGATCGGCCAGGCGGTGCGCACGGTCTCGGCAGGCCGGCGCTGTACGGCACTGGACTTCCGGCTCGGCCGGGGCGATCTTTCGAAAAATGATCGATCAAATGAGTCGTGAAGGTCACAGAGCCCTTTCCGATTGGGAAACAAGGGGGCAGGATGAGCAGGTTGGCGGCACTGAGTGCCGCCGATGGGCCCAATGGTCGACCCCGAGTGCACTCTCCTGAGCCAAATGGGGGATGGTAGAGACAGTCAGGGCACCTCGAAGATGAGGCACTACGTCGGTGAGGGAAGACGTGAGCGACAACTCTGTAGTACTGCGGTACGGCGACGGCGAGTACACCTACCCGGTGGTCGACAGCACCGTCGGCGACAAGGGCTTCGACATCGGGAAGCTCCGCACCCAGACCGGTCTCGTGACTTTGGACAGCGGCTACGGCAACACCGCTGCGTACAAATCCGCCATCACCTACCTCGACGGCGAGGCGGGCATCCTCCGCTACCGCGGTTACCCGATCGAGCAGCTGGCGGAGCGCTCCACCTTCCTGGAGGTGGCCTACCTGCTGATCAACGGTGAGCTGCCGACCGTGGACGAGCTCACCACGTTCAAGAACGAGATCACGCGGCACACGCTGCTGCACGAGGACGTCAAGAACTTCTACCGGGGCTTCCCGCGTGACGCCCACCCGATGGCGATGCTGTCGTCGGTCGTCTCCGCGCTGTCCACCTTCTACCAGGACAGCCACAACCCGTTCGACGCGAAGCAGCGCGACCTCTCCACCATCCGGCTGCTCGCCAAGCTTCCGACCATCGCCGCGTACGCGTACAAGAAGTCGGTCGGCCACCCGTTCGTATACCCGCGCAACGACCTCTCCTACGTGGAGAACTTCCTGCGCATGACGTTCTCGGTGCCGGCGCAGGACTACGAGCTCGACCCGGTCGTCGTCGCGGCCCTGGACAAGCTGCTGATCCTGCACGCGGACCACGAGCAGAACTGTTCGACCTCGACGGTCCGCCTGGTCGGCTCGTCGCAGGCGAACATGTTCGCGTCGATCTCCGCGGGCATCTCCGCCCTCTGGGGCCCGCTGCACGGCGGCGCCAACCAGTCCGTCCTGGAGATGCTGGAGGGCATCCAGGCCAACGGCGGTGACGTCGACTCCTTCATCCGCAAGGTGAAGAACAAGGAGGACGGCGTCCGCCTGATGGGCTTCGGCCACCGGGTGTACAAGTCCTTCGACCCGCGCGCGAAGATCATCAAGTCTGCCGCGCACGACGTGCTCTCGGCCCTCGGCAAGTCCGACGAGCTGCTGGACATCGCGCTGAAGCTGGAGGAGCACGCGCTCTCCGACGACTACTTCGTCTCGCGCAACCTCTACCCGAACGTCGACTTCTACACCGGCCTGATCTACCGCGCCATGGGCTTCCCGACCGAGATGTTCACGGTCCTGTTCGCCCTCGGCCGGCTGCCCGGCTGGATCGCCCAGTGGCAGGAAATGATCAAGGAGCCGGGTTCCCGCATCGGCCGCCCGCGCCAGATCTACACGGGCGTCGTCGAGCGCGACTTCGTGCCGGTCGAAGAGCGCTGACTTTCCGACGCCGCCGACTTCCCCGGCCACTGCGGCAGGCTTGTGGCGAGTGAGCCGAAGGGGCGCGTCGGTGTCGAGAGGACGAGCGCGCGGAGGCCCGAAGGGTCGAGCACGGTCGTCCTCTCGACACCGGCTGTGGCGCCCCGGAGGCGAACCGAGCCCTGAAAAGCACAGCAGAAGGCGCCCTGGAGCGCCGGTCCCCCCACGGGCCGGCGACCAGGGCGCCTTCCCGTGTCCCGGTGCGGATTCCCCCCACGGGATCCGGCCGGGCGCTCGGTACGGCAGCGCCTGAATCGCTGCGTTGAGCACAACGAGCAGAACTCGCCGTACTTGATCCAGTGATGCGGTGCGATCTGCCGGGACCCGTACGGCACGGGAGGGCCGCTCAAAGCTTCCCGTCGTACGTGCCCCGGCAACGCATCTCTGAGGAAGTCCCCCAAGACATCCCCAGATGCCAGGTCAGCGCCCCCCAAGACGCCTCTCTGACATCGCCAACTTAGACCGTCGAAGCCCTTCGATGGTTACGTTCACACCACTGTGATCTGCGTCTCTTGCATCCGTCCGATAGATGCGCAAGAGCCCCGATACGGTGATCGGAGCTCAAGCGTAAGGATGATGCGCGAGCCTTGTGAAGAGCTTATGTGAGGTGCGCGTTGGACTCTAGGGGGACTCCTACATCCACTGTGCCGAACCGCCGGTAACTTTCAGCGGAAGGTGCGCAGCCGCAGACTGTTGGTCACCACGAACACCGAGGAGAAGGCCATCGCGGCGCCCGCGATCATCGGGTTCAGGAGTCCGGCGGCGGCCAGCGGGAGCGCGGCCACGTTGTAGCCGAAGGCCCACACGAGGTTGCCCTTGATGGTGGCGAGGGTCCGCCGGGACAGCCGGATCGCGTCCGCCGCCACCCGCAGGTCCCCGCGCACCAGGGTCAGATCGCCGGCCTCGATCGCCGCGTCCGTCCCCGTGCCCATCGCAAGGCCCAGGTCCGCGGTGGCCAGCGCGGCCGCGTCGTTGACACCGTCGCCGACCATGGCGACCGTCCGCCCCTCGCGCTGCAGCCGTCGTACGACGTCCACCTTGTCCTCGGGCAGCACCTCGGCGACGACCTCGGTGATGCCGACCGCCCGGGCGACCGATTCGGCCACCGCCCGGTTGTCCCCGGTCAGCAGCACCGGCGTCAGCCCGAGCGCGCGCAGCTCGCGGACCGCCTCGGCGCTGGTGTCCTTGACCGCGTCGGCGACGGCGAGGACGCCCCGGGCCTGCCCGTCCCACCCGGCCAGGACGGCCGTACGCCCCTCCTGCTCGGCCCGCGAGCGCGCCAAGGCCAACTCCTCCGGCACCGCGTCGAAGAGGCGTCCCACGGCCACCTGGCGGCCGTCCACGCGCCCGCGCACGCCCCGCCCGGGGACGTTCTCGAAGTGCTCGACCGCGGGCAGCGTCCCGACCCGCTCCCGCGCCGCCGTGGCGATCGCCCTGGCGACCGGATGCTCGGAGGCGTGTTCGAGGGCGCCCGCGAGCCGCAGCATCTCGTCCTCGTCGGTGCCCTCGGCGACGTACACCTCCTGGAGGCGCATCCGCCCGGTGGTCACCGTCCCGGTCTTGTCGAGGACGACGGTGTCGACCCGGCGCGTGGACTCCAGCACCTCGGGACCCTTGATGAGGATGCCCAGCTGGGCGCCACGCCCGGTGCCGACCATCAGCGCGGTCGGCGTGGCCAGGCCCAGGGCGCACGGGCAGGCGATGATCAGGACGGCGACGGCGGCCGTGAACGCGGCGGCCGGGTCCCCGGTGACGCCGAGCCAGACCCCGAAGGTGGCGAGCGCGATGACGATGACGGCCGGGACGAAGACGGCGGAGATCCGGTCGGCGAGGCGCTGCACCTCGGCCTTGCCGTTCTGCGCGTCCTCCACCAGCTTCGCCATCCGCGCGAGCTGGGTGTCGGCGCCGACCCGGGTCGCCTCGACGACCAGCCGTCCGCCCGCGTTCACGGTCGCGCCCGTGACGGCGTCGCCGACGGTCACGTCCACCGGCACGGACTCGCCGGTCAGCATCGACGCGTCCACCGCGGACGCCCCTTCGACCACGGTCCCGTCGGTGGCGACCTTCTCCCCGGGCCGTACGACGAACCGGTCACCGACCGCCAGCGACGCCACCGGAACCCGCACCTCACGGCCGCCCCGCAGCACCGCCACGTCCCTGGCGCCCAGCTCCAGCAGCGCCCGCAGGGCCGCGCCCGCGCGCCGCTTGGAACGTGCCTCCAGGTAGCGGCCGAGCAGGATCAGCGCGACGACCCCGGAGGCGACCTCCAGGTAGATCGTGGACGCGCTGTCCATGCGGGAGACGGTGAACCGGAACTCGTCGTGCATCCCCGGCATGCCCGCGTCGCCGAAGAACAGCGCCCACAGCGACCAGCCGAACGCGGCCAGCGTGCCGACCGAGACCAGGGTGTCCATGGTGGCGGCGCCGTGCCGGGCGTTGGTCCAGGCGGCCCGGTGGAACTGCGAGCCGCCCCAGACGACCACCGGAGCGGCGAGCGTCAGCGACAGCCACTGCCAGTTGTCGAACTGCAGTGCCGGAACCATCGCGAGCAGCACGACCGGTGCGGCCAGCAGGACGGAGACCAGGAGGCGGTGGCGGAGGGCGGCGAGCTCGGGATCCCGCGCGGCCCCGGCCTCTTGTTCCGGCTCCGGTTCCGGGGGTGCGGGCTCCTCGGCCGTGTACCCGGTCTTCACGACCGTGGCGATCAGGTCGGCGACCTGAACCCCCTGGGGGTATGTGACCTTCGCCTTCTCGGTCGCGTAGTTCACGGTGGCGGTGACGCCGTCCATCCGGTTGAGCTTCTTCTCGACCCGGGCGGCGCAGGAGGCGCAGGTCATGCCCCCGATGAGCAGCTCGACCTCGGAATCACCGGCCGGGCGCGGCGGGGCT
Source organism: Streptomyces sp. GbtcB6 (assembly GCF_019091475.1). NCBI lineage: Bacteria > Bacillati > Actinomycetota > Actinomycetes > Kitasatosporales > Streptomycetaceae > Streptomyces > Streptomyces sp. GbtcB6. The sequence continues at coordinate 486,662 of NZ_JAGXJL010000003.1, forward strand.
ATCGGTGTCTGTGCGGTGGTGGTGCTGGTCATGTCCGGACTCCAGACAACGGACCGGACCGTACGGAGCCAGTATCAGCTGGTCGGCACGGCCCGGCGGAGAGATACGTTTCCGTCGTACGTACGGCTCGTGGCGCTGGTTCTCGCTTGTTCCTGCCTGCTTCTGAGGCGTCAGGCGCGGCCGGCGAGCTCGAAGCCCGCCTCGTCGACGGCGGCGCGGACCGCCTCCTCGTCGAGCGGGGCCGCGGAGACGACCGTGACCTCGCCGCTGGCCGCGACGGCCTGCACCGAGCTGACGCCGGGGAGCCCGGAGAGCTCGGCGGAGACGGAACCCTCACAGTGTCCGCAGCTCATGCCGGTCACCTTGTAGACGGCGGTCACGGAGCCCGGGGTGTCGGTCTGGGCGGTCATGTCGTTCTCCTCGTCGAGGTGTGTGGGGCCGATGGGGCCCACGAGGGAACCCCACTTTCGTCACACTATACCCCTAGGGGGTATTTCTCCAAGAGGGGCCCCGGCGCGCCAGCGACTGCACCCAGGCGACGCCGAGCAGCGACACCAGTACCAGCAGGCCGACCGAGAACACCGTGAAGAGGTGCTCCTGTGCCGCGCCGGGGCGCGGGATGTACCCCTCGGCGAACAGCTGCCGGTCCAGCCCGGTACCCGCCAGGCGTGCCACCAGCCAGATCGCGATGCCGTGCGTGGAGTCCCACAGGGCGTGCAGCAGGGTGACCCCGAGGCAGGCGGCGAGAACCTGGGTGGTGAGGCGGAAGCGGCCGTTCGGGCGGCGGAAGGAGAGCAGGACGCCACCGGCGACGGCCGTCCACAGGCCGTGTCCGAAGGGGGCCAGTACGCCGCGCAGGATCTCCGTCTCGATCAGCGCGCGCAGGTCGATGCCCTCGGTGGAGACGGCCGCGTCGAACGCGTACCCGGCGCTCTCCAGGGCCGCGAAACCGAAGCCGACCGCGGCGCCGAGCACCAGCCCGGCCCGCATGCCCCGGATCCCGGGCATCCGGCGCAGCGCGAACACCAGCGCGCCGAGCTTCGCGGTCTCCTCGATCAGACCGACGGCGACGAACATCCCCCAGGAGGGGCGGACGAGGTAGGACTCCATCACCGAGGCGCCCAGCACGCCGAGCGTGCCGCCGGTCAGGAAGCAGCCGAGGATCGCGCTGACCCCGAGGTCACGGCCGTGCCGCTCGTAGGCCCACAGCACGAAGGCGACCGGCACGAGAAAGCTGCCGAGCAGGATCAGCGTCGGCAGCAGGGTGGTGTTCTTCGTCGCGTAGGTGACCGCCGCGGTCAGCCCCCACAGGGCGAGCCCACCGCCGAGGCAGCGCTTCCACAGGCCGGTGCGGATACGGGGGTACGGCGGTGGCGGCTGTAGCGGACCGGGGATACGGGCCTGCGGCCGGCGGGGCGGCGGAGAGTGGGTCACGGCGGCTCCCCTTGTGCGCCTGCGGGTGCGGGTGGCGCTCGTCGGCTCGGGATCGGGATGATTTATCCGCACCTTAGGCAGATGTGCCGTATATCGCAGTCCGGGGAGCTCGGGGGAGTGGTCGTCGGTCAGCCGGCGGGTTGGCCGAAGCGGTCGCACACCAGGGGCTCCAGGTAGCGGGTGAGTGCGTTCTTGATCTCCTGGATGTATGCCTGGCGCTCGGTGCCCTCGTGGCTGAGCACCAGCTCCAGTCCCGCCTTGTAGATGCCGAGGCTGACGTGTGCCGTCCGTGTGACGTCGGCCTTGTCGGTGCCCGGCGGGAGGAGCGAGGCGAGCAGGGTCTCGACGCGGCCGAGCAGGTTGGTGTGCAGGGCGTCGTGGGCCTCGGTGATGCCGCCGGGCATGTCGGGGCCGTGCATCAGCGCGAAGAACACGGGGTGCTCGGTGTTGAACGCGGTGAGGCGGTCCACGACGGCGGCGACCGCGTCCGCCAGCGAGGTGGCGGGGGCGACCGGCGCGAGCGCCTCGCCGTAGGTTTCCCGCAGATCGTGCATGAGCCGGTCGCCCAGCTCGATCGCGATCGCCTCCTTGTTCGGGAAGAACTGGTACAGCGTGCCGGGGGAGACGCCCGCCTCGCGGGCGATGGCGTTGGTGCTGGCGGCCGTGTAGCCCGTGGTGCAGAAGACCGAGGCGGCGGCTTCGAGCAGCTGCTGGATGCGCCGCTCGCCGCGAGCCTGCCGCCGGCGCGGCTGCTCCTTGCCCGTGGCCGTGTCCTCGGGCTGCTCGGGCTGCTCTGGCCTCTCGGGCTTGTCGGACACGCGTTATCCCCAGCTCTTCGAACGCGATTGACAAACGCGAGCGGTCGCTCGCATTCTGATGGAACGCGAGCGATCTCTCGTGTTTGCCAGTCTAAGTGGCAATGGCCGACCCATGCTGCCCTGCGCACGAAGCGGATGCGCACCGGCAGGCAGTGGTCACGCTGAAGGGGACACCGCAGGATGACCGAAGTCAACAAGCCGTCGCAGGCCGGAGGCGGGGCCCGCCCAGGGGGCTGGACCCGGTTCGTGACCGCCCGGCCCCGGCTCTCCCTGCTGCTCGCCCTGGTGATCACCGCGCTCGCCGTGCTGGCCGGCAGCGGGGTCGCCGACCGGCTGGGCAGCGGCGGCTGGGAGGACCCGGCAGCCGAGTCGACGTACGCGACGAAGGCGCTGGAGCGCGAGTTCCCGGACTCCCAGCCGAACCTGCTCCTCCTGGTGGACGCGCGGGGCGGCTCGGTGGACACCCCGGCGGTGGCGGCGGAGGCGAAGACCCTCGTCACCCGCCTGTCCGGCGAGAAGGGCGTCACAGGGGTCGGCTCGTACTGGCAGGCCAAGTCGCCGTCCCTGCGCGCCGAGGACGGCCACGAGGCCCTGATCGCGGCCCGCATCACGGGTGACGAGAAGACGGCGGCCGACACCCTGGACCGCATCGCCCCGCACTACCGGGGCACGCACGGACCGGTGACCGTCAAGGTCGGCGGCATGGTGGCGGTCCGCAGCGACATGCAGACGATCATCAAGGAGGACCTGGCCCGCGCCGAGCTGATCGCCCTGCCCATCACGCTGGTCCTGCTGGTGATGGTGTTCGGCAGCGCGATCGCGGCCCTGCTCCCGCTGGGCATCGGCATCGTCGCCATCCTCGGCACGAACGCGGTGCTGCGCGGCATCACGTCCTTCACGGACGTCTCGGTCTTCGCGATGAACCTCACCACGGCCCTCGGCCTCGGCCTGGCCATCGACTACGCGCTCTTCATCGTCCGCCGCTTCCGCGAGGAGCTGGCCACCGGCGCCGACCCGCTGACCGCGGTGGCCACGACGCTGCGCACCGCCGGCCGCACGGTGCTGTTCTCGGCCCTGACGGTGGCCGTCTCCCTGGCGGCGATGCTCGTCTTCCCGCAGTACTTCCTCCGCTCGTTCGCCTACGCCGGCATAGCGGTGGTCCTGCTGGCCGCGGCGGCCGCCCTGATCCTGCTGCCGGCGGCGCTGGTCCTGCTGGGCAACCGGGTCAACTCGCTGGACCTGCGCCGGGTGTTCCGCAGGGGCAGGCAGTCCAGGCCGTCCGGCGCGGAGGGCACGGCCTGGGCCCGCGCCGCGACCCTGGTGATGCGCAGGGCCCCGCTCTTCGCCGTCGCCACCACGGCCTTCCTGATCGTCCTCGGACTGCCGTTCCTGGGCGTGAAGTTCGGCACCGCGGACGACCGCCAGCTCCCCGCCGGCGCCGAGTCCCACGTCGTCCAGCAGCACATCCGGGACGGCTTCCCGGGCAACCCCGGCGGCGACCTCGAAGTCCTGGCCGAGGGCGGGGCGACCCGGGCGCAGTACACCGCGTACAAGGAGCGGGTGGCGGCCCTGCCGGAGGTGGCCGGGGTGGCCGGCCCCCTGGTCAAGGGCGACGCGGCGTACTTCACGGTCCAGCCGAAGGGCGAGTCGGTGGACGTCGGCGCCCAGCGCCTGGTGGGCGAACTGCGCGCACTGAACACCCCCTTCGACACGAAGGTGACGGGCACGGCGGCGGTCCTGGTCGACTCCAAGCACGCCATCGCGGAACGCCTGCCCTGGGCGGCGGCGATCATCGCGATCGTCACCCTGCTGCTGGTCTTCCTCCTGACGGGCAGCGTCCTGATACCGGTCCAGGCGGTCCTGCTCAACGCGCTCAGCCTCACGGCGATGTTCGGCGCGGTGGTCTGGGTCTTCCAGGACGGCCACCTCTCGAACCTGCTGGGCTTCACCAGCTCCGGTTCGATCGAGACCACACTCCCGGTCCTGATGTTCTGCGTGGCCTTCGGCCTCTCGATGGACTACGGGGTGTTCCTGCTCTCGCGCATCAAGGAGGAGTACGACAGGACGGGCGACCACGAGCGGGCGGTCCGCCTCGGCCTGCAGCGCACCGGGGGCCTGATCACCGCGGCGGCGATCATCCTGGCGGTGGTGATGGTGGCGATCGGCACGTCCCGGGTCACCAACACCAAGATGCTCGGCCTCGGTATCGCCCTGGCGGTCCTGATGGACGCGATGGTCGTCCGCAGCCTCCTGGTCCCGGCCATCATGCGCCTGACGGGCAGGGCGACCTGGTGGGCACCGGGCCCGCTGCGCCGCTTCCACGACCGCTTCGGCCTGAGCGAGGGCGAGCAAGCGGCACCCGAGCCGGACGCGCCCCAGCCGGACGCGCCCCAAAGGGGCGCGGGGAACGGCGCGACCAGCCACGACGAGCCGGAACTGGCGCTGCAACCGGACCCCCACGGCGCTTAGCCTGCGCGCAGCCCCCGAAAGGAGCACCCGCGATGCGAGCCGTCGTCTTCGACCACTACGCCACCCCCGCCGAGGTCCGGGACGTCCCCGACCCCCGCCCGGCCCCGCACGGAGTGGTCGTCCGCGTAGAAGCCACCGGCCTCTGCCGAAGCGACTGGCACGGCTGGAGGGGCCATGACCCGGACATCACGCTCCCGCACGTCCCCGGCCACGAGCTGGCCGGTGTCGTGGAGTCGGCCGGCGCCGGGGTGACCGCCTGGCACCCCGGCGACCGGGTCACCGTCCCCTTCGTCTGCGCCTGCGGCGGCTGCCCGTCCTGCGCGGCCGGCGACCAGCAGGTCTGCGAACGCCAGACCCAGCCCGGCTTCACACACTGGGGCTCCTTCGCCCAGTACGTGGCGCTGGACCACGCCGACGTGAACCTGGTGGCGATCCCGGACGACATGTCGTACGCGACGGCGGCCTCCCTCGGCTGCCGCTTCGCCACCGCGTTCCGCGCGGTGGTGCAGCAGGGCAGGGTCAGGGCGGGGGAGTGGGTGTCGGTGTACGGCTGCGGAGGCGTGGGCCTGTCGGCGGTGATGATCGCGGCGGCGTCGGGAGCGCGGGTGGTGGCGGTCGACGTGTCGCCCCAAGCCCTGGACCTGGCGCGCAAGTTCGGCGCGGCCCACGGCGTGGACGCCACGGACACCGACGACCCGGCAGCGGCGGTCCGCGATCTGACCTCCGGCGGCGCCCACCTCTCCCTGGACGCCCTCGGCTCCCCCGCCACCTCGGCCGCCTCGGTCAACTCCCTGCGCCGCCGCGGCCGGCACGTCCAGGTGGGCCTGCTGCCGTCCCCGGACGGCAACACCCCCGTGCCACTGGCCCGCGCGATCGCCCTGGAGCTGGAACTCCTCGGCAGCCACGGCATGGCGGCCCACACCTACCCCGCCATGCTCGAACTGGTCCGCGCGGGCACCCTCCGCCCCGACCTCCTGGTCACCTCGACGATCACCCTGGACGCGGCCCCGGCAGCCCTGGCGGCGATGGGCGGGGCACCGGCGGCGGGGGTGACCGTCATCGAACCGTGGGCCTGACGCGTGCGCGCCCCGCCCTCGGCGGGCGGGGCATCCCGCGACAGGACTCAGAGGTCTCTGCGCCCCCGGTTGCCCGGCCGGGAGGCGACCCAGGCACGGACCGTGTCGGCGTACCAGTAGGGCTTGCCGCCCTCGACATGGTCCGGCGGGGGAAGCAGTCCGTGCTTGCGGTAGGAGCGGACGGTGTCCGGCTGCACCCGGATGTGCGCCGCGATCTCCTTGTATGACCAGAGCCGTCGGTCGGTCATGAGATGCACCTCCCTGCGCGCACCGCGGGGGCGACCGGAGGCGGTCGTCGGGGGAGCCGGGCGCTGCGCTGGCGATCACAAAGCCTGTGCCCGGTGAACGACGGAGAGTGACTACGGGCAAGCGGCTGTCGACCTGGTGTGACCGAGAACCCGCGTATGCGCGACATGTGTGACACAAGTGGGGTTTTTGTGACACAGTCGGGGCACAGATGCACACCGGCTCGTCAGCGGGGCGTGTTGACATCCGTGCGAACGGCGATGCGCGACCGGGGGGCAAGCAGGACGGGCCGGACCCGCTGCGCCAGGTCCGGCCCGTCGGCTTCCCCCCACTCAAAGGCTCTGGTGATCAGCGTGCCCACTTCGGCCCGCGCGGGTCTTGGAGAAAACCGCACTCCCTTCGCCGGGCCCCAGCACCAGGCTCGTCGCCTGCCCCGACATCCGGTCCACCGACGCCGAGGCGGCGGCCGCCCGCGCCGCCGCGAACTCCCCGGGCGTGCAACCGGTCATCGCCTTGAACTCCCCGCTGAGATGCGCCTGGTCGTAGAACCCGCACACCGCCGCCGTCTCCGCCTGCCCCCGTCCCGCGGCCAGCATCCGCCGCGCCCGCTGCAACCGCAGCACCCGCGCGGCCGCCTTCGGCCCGAGCCCGATCCGCTCCCGGAAGCGGTTCTCCAAGTGCCGTACGCTCCAGCCCACTTCGTCGGCCAGCCGGGGCACGGGTACGGCGCCCCAGTCGCGCCGCAGCAGCGCCCACGCGCGCTCCACCTGGGGTGACCCCGGAACACCGGCCCGGCTCCACCGCAGCAACACGTCGTCCAGCAGCCGGAATCGATCCGCCCAGCGCGGCAGGGCGCCGAGCGCGGCGGCGAGTTCCCCCACCCCGTGGCCCAGCGTGTGCGGCAACTCGTCGGGATTCACCGACCTGTTGGCCAACTCGTACTGCGGAGTACCGAAGAGGGAGAAGGCAGCCCAGGGCATCAGCAGCACCTCGATCCCCGAGATCCGGCCACCGTGCTCACCGATGGCGGGAGTGGTGGTGAGCCCGTTGCAGACGCAGACGAGGGTGGCGGGCGGCCGCCCGTCCCGCAGGATCCGTATCGGCTCCCCGAACCCCAGGAGAAGGGTGGCGGCCCCGATGGGCGTCTCCAGGCGCCGCCGGGGCCGGTCGAGCGCGATCCGGATCCCCCGGTAGCTCAGGATTCCCGGCCGCAATGCCGGGTGCGGTCTTCCGGCGACGATCTCCCACCTGCCCATCGCCTCATCGTGCTGTCTCATTCCAGCAGGCGGAAGGGGAAGCGCCCCGAAAGGGGCGCGAGGAACTGCGCGACCAGCCACACGTGGCCCGCACCCGCGCACCCCCCGATCCCACCACCCCCATAGGCGCCCTGGACCCCACTCTCTCGTCCGAATGTCCGGACAAACCATTGACACGACCTCCTGTCCCGGACTACAAACCACGGGAGAGACGTGACGAAGGGAAGTCGATGGCGTACGACCTGATCACCATGGGGCGGATCGGGGTGGACCTCTATCCGCTCCAGACCGGTGTCCCGCTCGCCCAGGTGTCGTCCTTCGGCAAGTTCCTCGGCGGGTCGGCGACGAACGTGGCCGTGGCGGCCGCCCGCCTCGGCCGGAACACCGCCGTCATCACCCGCACCGGCGAGGACGCCTTCGGCGCCTACCTGCACGAGGCCCTCCAGGGCTTCGGCGTGGACGACCGCTGGGTCACCTCGGTCCCCGGCCTGAACACCCCCGTCACGTTCTGCGAGATCTTCCCGCCGGACGACTTCCCGCTGTACTTCTACCGGCAGCCCAAGGCCCCGGACCTGGAGATCGACGCCCACGAGCTGGACCTCGACGCCGTCCGTGACACCCGGATCTTCTGGATCACCGGCACCGGCCTGAGCGAGGAGCCCAGCCGTACGGCGACCCTCGCGGCCCTCGCCCACCGGGCCAAGGCCGGGACCACCGTCTTCGACCTCGACTGGCGGCCGATGTTCTGGAAGGACCCGGAGTCGGCCCGCCCCTTCTACGCCGAGGCGCTCAGGCACACCACCGTCGCCGTCGGCAACCTCGACGAGGTGGAGGTCGCGACCGGCGTACGGGAGCCGCAGGCCGCCGCCCAGGCCCTCCTCGACGCCGGTGTCGAGATCGCTGTCGTCAAGCAGGGACCCAAGGGCGTCCTCGCGGTCAGCCGCGACGGCGACTCCGCCGAGGTCCCGCCGCTGCCCGTCAACGTCCTGAACGGTCTCGGCGCCGGTGACGCCTTCGGCGGTTCCCTCTGCCACGGCCTCCTCGAAGGCTGGGACCTGGAGAAGATCATGCGGCACGCCAACGCGGCCGGTGCCATCGTCGCCTCCCGCCTGGAGTGCTCCTCGGCGATGCCGACGACGGAAGAGATCGACGCCGCGCTCGCCGCCGGAGCGGTGCTGTGAGGGCCGGCCGCGTCGCGGGCGCACATCACGAGGGCGGCTCCGGCGCCCCCGCCAGGCAGACGTCCGTGGACATCTCCGCCCTCGTCCACACCCGCACGCACCACCCCGAGGCGATCGCCGAGGCGGCCACGAGAAGAGCCCGCCGTCCGCTCCTCAACGAGGACGGCAAGCTGATGATCGTCGCCGCCGACCACCCGGCCCGCGGTGCGCTCGGCGTGGGCGGCGACAAGCTCGCCATGGCCAACCGGGCGGAGCTGCTGGAGCGGCTCTGCCTGGCACTGTCCCGGCCCGGCGTCGACGGCGTCCTCGCCACCGCCGACATCCTGGACGACCTGCTCCTCCTCGGCGCGCTCGACGGCAAGGTCGTCATGGGCTCGATGAACCGGGGCGGACTGCAGGGCGCCTCCTTCGAGCTCGACGACCGCTTCACCGGCCACCGTGCCGAGGACATACAGCGTCTCGGGTTCGACGCCGGCAAGCTGCTGCTGCGCATCGACTACGACGACCCGGGCTCGCTGACCACCCTGGAGTCCACCGCCCGCGCCATCGACGACATGGCCGCGCGCCGGCTGCCGGTCTTCGTCGAGCCGTTCATCAGCCGCCGTACGCCGGAGGGCAAGGTCAAGAACGACCTGTCCCCCGAGGCGGTCACCAGGTCCATCGCCATCGCCTCGGGCCTCGGCGGGAGTTCGGCCTACACCTGGCTGAAGGTGCCGGTCACCGACAACCCCGACGACATGGCCCAGGTCATGGAGACGTCCACGCTGCCCGCCGTGCTGCTCGGCGGCGAAGTGGGCGACGACCAGGACGGCGCCTACGAGAAGTGGCGCAGCGCCCTGCAACTCCCCACCGTGCGCGGCCTGGTGGTCGGCCGCTCGCTGCTGTACCCGGCGGACGGTGACGTGGCCGCCGCCGTGGACACCGCCGTAGGACTGCTGTGAGGCCCTGATGACGACGAACGAGCTGCACCTGAGCAAGGGTTCGACCGCGAACGCCCAGTACGTGCTCGACATCGACCCCAAGCGGGCCGGTTGGGCGCACAGCAGCCTCCGGATCGTCGAACTGCCGCCTGGTGGTACCCACTTGTTCACCACCGGGGACAGCGAATGGATCGTGCTTCCGCTGCAGGGCGGTTGTACGGTGCAAACAGAGGGAAACGAGTTCCAGATCCTGGGCCGGGAGAGCGTGTTCAGCGGAGTCTCGGACTTCGTGTACGTGCCCCGGGACGCCCAGGTCCAGATCGCCTCCGGCGCGGGAGGCCGCTTCGCCCTGGCAGGAGCGAAGTGCGAGCGACAACTCCCCGCCCGCTACGGCCCCGCGCCGGAGGTCCCCGTCGAAGACCGCGGCAGCGGCACCAGCGCCCGCCAGGTGCGCAACTTCGCCTCCGCGGACTCCTTCGACTGCGACAAGCTCATCGCCGTGGAAGTCATCACCCCCGGCGGCAACTGGTCCTCGTACCCGGCCCACAAGCACGACGAGTACCGGCCCGGCGAGGAGTCGGAGCTGGAGGAGGTCTACTACTTCGAGATCGACGGACCGAACGGTTTCGGGTATCAGCGCGTATTCCCCTCCCGTGAGGGCGGTACGGACGTCCTCGCCGAGGTCCGCTCCGGCGACGTCGTGCTGGTCCCCGACGGATGGCACGGCCCGTCGATCGCGCAGCCCGGGCACGACATGTACTACCTGAACGTCATGGCGGGGCCGGGTGCGACGCGGGAGTGGCGGATCTGCTTCCACCCGGACCATACGGAGGGTTACCGATGACGATTCGGTTGACCGTCGCGCAAGCGCTTGTCCGCTTCCTCGCCGCCCAGTTCACCGAGCGGGACGGCGAGCGCCGCCGGCTGATCGGCGCCACCTGGGGCATCTTCGGCCACGGCAACGTGGCCGGCCTCGGCCAGGCGCTCGTCGAGTACGCGGACGACATGCCCTACCACCAGGGCCGCAACGAGCAGGCCATGGTGCACGCGGCCGTGGGCTACGCGCGTCAATCGAACCGTCTCGCCACGCACGCGGTCACCACCTCCATCGGCCCCGGCGCCACCAACCTCGTCACCGGCGCCGCCCTCGCCACCGTCAACCACCTCCCGGTCCTGCTCCTGCCCGGCGACGTCTTCGCCACCCGCCCCGCCGACCCGGTCCTCCAGCAGCTCGAGGTCCCGCACGCGGCCGACGTGTCCGTCAACGACTGCCTGCGCCCGGTGTCGAGGTTCTTCGACCGGATCAACCGCCCCGAGCAGCTGATCCCCTCCGCCCTGGCCGCCATGCGGGTGCTCACCGACCCCGTCGAGACCGGCGCCGTCACCCTCGCCCTCCCGCAGGACGTGCAGGCCGAGGCGTACGACTGGCCGGAGGAGTTCTTCGCCGAGCGGGTGTGGACCGTACGACGGCCCGGCGCCGACCCCGTCGAACTCGCCGCCGCGGCACGGGCGATCAGGAATGCCCGCAGGCCCCTCGTCATCGCCGGCGGCGGGGTCCACCACAGCCGCGCCGAGGCCGTCCTCGCCGAGTTCGCCGAGGCCACCCGCATCCCGGTCGCCTCGACCCAGGCGGGCAAGGGCTCCCTCCGCTGGGACCACCCGCAGGACGTCGGCGGCGTCGGCCACACCGGCACCGCCACCGCCGACGAGCTCGCCCGCACCGCCGACCTGGTGATCGGCGTCGGCACCCGCTACACCGACTTCACCACGGCCTCCGGCACCCTCTTCGAGAACCCGGACGTCCGCTTCGTCAACCTCAACATCGCCCCTTACGACGGCCACAAGCTCGCCGGTCTGCCCCTGGTCGCCGACGCCCGCGGCGCCCTCGCGGAACTGCGCCGGGCGCTGGACGGACACCGCACCGCCGACTCGTACGTCACCGAGTACACCGAGGACAAGGAGCGCTGGGAGCAGCGCGTCGACGCCTGCTACGAGGCCGAGGAGCCCGACGTCCGGCCGACCCAGCCGCAGGTCCTCGGCGCCCTCGACGCGCTGGTCGACGAGACGGACGTAGTAATCAACGCGGCCGGCTCGCTCCCCGGCGACCTGCACCGGATGTGGCGGGTGCGCTCGCACGACCAGTACCACCTGGAGTACGGCTACTCGTGCATGGGCTACGAGATACCGGCCGCCATCGGGGTGAAACTCGCGGCGCCGGAGCGGAACGTGTGGGCGCTGGTCGGCGACGGCACGTATCTGATGATGCCGACCGAGATCGTCACCGCCGTCCAGGAGGGGATAGCCATCAAGGTGCTGCTGGTGCAGAACCACGGCTACGCCTCCATCGGCGGCCTCTCCGAGTCGGTGGGCGGCGAGCGGTTCGGCACCGCGTACCGCTTCCCTTCGGACGACGGCACCTTCACGGGTGCCCCGCTGCCCGTCGACCTCGCCGCCAACGCCGCCAGCCTCGGGATGCGGGTGCTGCGCGCGAAGACTGTGCGGGACCTGCGCACGGCGCTCGCCGAGGCGCGGGCCGCCGACACTCCCACATGTGTCTACGTGGAGACCGAAACGGCCGACACTGTGTCGGGCCCGCCTCCCGCGCAGGCCTGGTGGGATGTACCTGTGGCCGCGACCGCGACCCGATCCTCCGCGGTCAAGGCACGTGAGCTCTACGAACGGCACGTCTCCACCCGGCGCCGCCATCTGTGAAGGAGTAACCGGTCATGACGAAGATCGTCAACCACTGGATCGGCGGCAAGACCGTCGAAGGCACGTCGGGCAACTACGGGCCGGTCACCGACCCGGCCACCGGCGCGGTCACCACGAAGGTCGCGTTCGCGTCGGTCGACGAGGTCGACGCGGCGGTCGCCGCCGCGAAGGACGCGTACCTGTCCTGGGGCCAGTCCTCGCTGGCCAAGCGGACGGAGATCCTGTTCCGTTTCCGCGCCCTGCTGGACGCGAACCGGGACGCGATCGCGGAGCTGATCACCGCCGAGCACGGCAAGGTGCACTCCGACGCCCTGGGCGAGGTCGCGCGCGGTCTGGAGATCGTGGACCTGGCGTGCGGTATCAACGTGCAGCTGAAGGGCGAGCTGTCGACGCAGGTCGCCAGCCGTGTGGACGTCTCCTCGATCCGGCAGCCGCTCGGTGTCGTCGCGGGTATCACGCCGTTCAACTTCCCGGCGATGGTCCCGATGTGGATGTTCCCGATCGCCATCGCGACCGGCAACACCTTCATCCTGAAGCCGTCCGAGAAGGACCCGTCCGCGTCGGTCAAGATCGCCGAGCTGCTGGCCGAGGCCGGGCTGCCCGACGGCGTCTTCAACGTCGTGCACGGTGACAAGGTGGCCGTGGACCGGCTCCTGGACCACCCGGACGTCAAGGCGGTCTCCTTCGTCGGCTCGACCCCGATCGCCCGCTACATCCACACCACCGCCGCCGCCAACCACAAGCGGGTGCAGGCGCTGGGCGGTGCCAAGAACCACATGCTGGTCCTCCCCGACGCCGACCTGGACGCCGCGGCCGACGCGGCCGTCTCCGCCGCCTACGGCTCGGCCGGCGAGCGCTGCATGGCCATCTCCGCGGTCGTGGCGGTGGGCGCGATCGGCGACGAGCTGGTGGAGAAGATCCGCGAGCGCGCCGAGAAGATCAAGATCGGCCCCGGCAACGACCCGGCCTCCGAGATGGGCCCGCTGATCACGGCCGTCCACCGCGACAAGGTCGCCTCCTACGTCACCGGTGCCGCCGCCGAGGGCTGCGAGGTCGTGCTCGACGGCACCGGCTACACGGTCGAGGGCTTCGAGGACGGTCACTGGATCGGCATCTCGCTCCTCGACAAGGTGCCCACGTCCGCGAAGGCCTACCAGGACGAGATCTTCGGCCCGGTCCTGTGCGTCCTGCGTGTGGAGACGTACGAGGAGGGTGTGGCGCTGATCAACGCCTCCCCCTTCGGCAACGGCACCGCGATCTTCACCCGGGACGGCGGCGCGGCCCGCCGCTTCCAGCTGGAGATCGAGGCCGGCATGGTCGGCGTGAACGTCCCGATCCCGGTCCCCGTCGGCTACCACTCCTTCGGTGGCTGGAAGGACTCGCTCTTCGGCGACCACCACATCTACGGCAACGACGGCACGCACTTCTACACCCGCGGCAAGGTCGTCACCACCCGCTGGCCCGACCCGTCCGAGGCCCCCGCGGGCGTCGACCTGGGCTTCCCCCGCAACCACTGATCCACCGAGCGTGACCGTTTGACCCCGCTGAGGCCGTCCGGATACCGGACGGCCTCAACTTTTTTTGTAAGCCGAGCTGCGGTTCTCGTTTGGACGGGATGAAACGGGTGACTTAAGTTCTTTGCGTTCATGACCTTCAAAAGCAAGGTCATGTGAAGCAGGGGCTTGATGATTGCCTCGCTTGGTCGCTCGACCCTACGAAAGCGATGTGATGGCCGTCGCTTTAAGGGTGCGGAATCCGAAGGTAAACGGCCATTGACGCAACGGTTTTCGTCGGGGTTCCATGCAGCACGGCCCAACCGCCGGAGGCATCCGCACGAGTCGATCGGAACCGCCGCATGACCGACACGCTCCGCCCTGTCGAGAACGCCGTCACAGAGGCGTCCGACAGCCCCAAGACGCTCAAGCGCTCCATCGGAGTGGTAGGCGGCACCCTCCTCACCCTCTCCTGCGTCACACCGGCCTCCACGCTCTTCGTGGTCGTCCCCGACCTGTTCGGCTCCCTCGGGACCGCCACCGCCCTCACGATCGCCATCGGCTCCCTCCTCTGTATCGCCGTGGCCTTCTGTTACTCGGAGCTGGGCACGCTCATCCCCAGCGCGGGCGGCGAGTACGCCATGGTCTCGACGATGGCGGGCCGCCTCGCCGGCTGGCTGGTCTTCGTCCTCTCGCTCCTGGTCGTGATGATCGTGCCCCCGGTGATCGCGATGGGCACGGCCGACTACCTGTCCCCGATCGTCCACCTGGACCCGGCCATGACCGGCGCCGGCGTGATGCTCCTCGCCACCCTCGCGGGCCTCCTCGACCTGCGGGCGAACGCCTGGATCACCGGCATCTTCCTGGTCCTGGAGGTCATCGCGGCGGGTGTGGTGGCCGTGCTGGGCTTCTCCCACAGCCACCGTGGGGTCGGCAGCCTGACCTCCATGCAGGTGGCGGACACGGGGGGCCACACCACCACGGTCACCGCCATGCTCGTCGTCTCCGGCCTGGCCATCGCCCTCTTCGTCACCCAGGGCTTCTCGACGGCGGTCTACCTCTCCGAGGAACTGGAGAACCCGCGCCGCAACGTCGCCCGCACGGTCCTCGCCACCCTCGCGATCTCCACGGTGATCATCCTGGTCCCGGTGGCCGCGATCACCATGGGCGCGACCGACCTCAAGGCCCTCACCGGCGGCGACATCAGCGCCATGGTCACCGCCTGGTCCAACTCCGCGGTCGGCACCTTCGTCAGCCTCTGCGTGGCCCTCGCGATCATCAACGCGGGCATCGTCATGGTCATCCAGAACTCCCGCGTGCTGTTCGCCTCGGCCCGCGACAAGGCGTGGCCGGCCCCGGTCAACAGCGCCCTCTCCCGCCTGGGCCGCTTCGGCTCCCCCTGGGTCGCCACCCTCGCGGTCGGCGTCCCCGGCGCCCTGCTCTGCTTCGTCAACCTCGACACCCTCTACGGCGTCACAGGTGTCTCGGTGACGGGCATGTACCTCCTCGTCGCCATCGCCGCCCTCCTCTCCCGCCGAGGCCACCACAAGCACACCCCCGCCTGGCGGATGCCGCTCTGGCCGGCGATGCCGATCGTCCTCATCGCCGTCCTCGCCTACATCCTCACCCAGCAGGAGACGACCTACCTCCTCTGGACCGGCGGCATCACAGCGGTGGCCACCCTCTACTGGGCCTTCTACCTCCGCCCCCGCAAGGACACCCACTGGGTGGTCTCCATCCCGGAGGACGCCCAAGCCTGAGCCCCCCCCGCCACCGGGCAGCGGCGGGACGGGGTGGGACGGCGGTGTTCGGTGGAGCGGCGGTGGCTTGTGGGTGCCGGGGAGGGCAGCCAACCCCAGGGGCGCGGGGAACTGCGCGCCCAGCCCCCACCGGCCCGCAGGGATCCACCGTCCGGTCCGGCACCGCCGGAGTCCGCCGCTGTGGCTGATCGCCGTTGCGGCGGGATCGGGGGAGCGGTGGGACGGGGTGGAGCGGCGGTGGCTTGTGGGTGCCGGGGAGGGCAGCCGACCTCAGGGGCGCGGGGAACTGCGCGCTCAGCCCCCACCGGCCCGCAGGGATCCACCGTCCGGTCCGGCACCGCCGGAGTCCGCCGCTGTGGCTGATCGCCGTTGCGGCGGGATCGGGGGGAGCGGCGGTGGCTTGTGGGCGCCGGGGAGGGCAGCCAACCCCAGGGGCGCGGGGAACTGCGCGCCCAGCCCCCACCGTCCCGCAGGGATTCACCGTTCGGTCCGGCACCGCCGGAGTCCGCCGTTACGGCGGGATCGGTGGAGCGGGATCGGGGTGGGGCGGCGGTGTTCGGTGGAGCGGCAGCGGGTTGTGGGTGCCGGGGAGGGCAGCCGACCCAGGGGCGCGGGGAACTGCGCAAACCCCCCGCGCCTCGTACCTGGCGTCAACCCGGTGTACCGCGGCCGAAGTACACGGCGACGTGCCCGTACTCCTCGGGGATGGCCGGGGGTTCACCCCACCGTCGGCATCGGATGTCGGTCCCGCCCCGTACCGTTGAAGCATGGATCTTCGACCCCCCGGCCTACGAGCCCTGCTTCGGCGGCCGCGGCGGCTTCTGGCCGCCGCGGCCGCCGTCGTCGTGCTCGTCGGCGCCGGCACGTGGACGGCCGTCGCCTCCGACGCCCCGCCCCCGGTGCGGCAGACCGACAAGGTCATGGCAGTGGACGGGGTGCGTCTCGACACCTCGTTCTTCACCACGGCCGGCACCGGCCGACGCCCCGCGGTCCTCCTCGCCCACGGCTTCGGCGGCAGCAAGGACGACATGCGCGCCGAGGCCGAGGACCTCGCCCGCGGCGGCTACGCGGTCCTCACCTGGTCCGCCCGCGGCTTCGGCAGATCCACCGGGAAGATCGGTCTCAACGACCCGAAGGACGAGGTCGCCGACGTCTCCCGGCTCATCGACTGGCTCGCGAAGCAGCCCCAGGTCCAGCTCGACAAGGCCGGCGACCCGCGCGTCGGCATGGCGGGCGGCTCCTACGGCGGCGCGATCTCCCTCCTCACCGCCGCCTACGACCCCCGGGTCGACGCCATCGCCCCCTCCATCACGTACTGGAACCTCGCGGACGCCCTGTTCCCGGACGGCGTCTTCAAGAAGCTCTGGGCCGGGATCTTCGTCAACACCGGCGGCGGCTGCGCCAACTTCCAGCCCGAGCTGTGCGCGATGTACAACCGGGTCGCCGAGTCGGGCAAGCCGGACGCGGCCGCGGTCAAGCTCCTGGAGGAGCGGTCACCGTCGGCGGTCGGCGACCGCATCAAGGTGCCGACCCTGCTCTTCCAGGGCCAGACCGACTCCCTCTTCACGCTCTCCCAGTCGGACGCGGCGGCGAAGGCGATCAAGGCCAACGGCGCCCCCGTCGACGTCGACTGGATCGCCGGCGGCCACGACGGCGGCGACCTGGAGACCAGCCGTGTCGAGGGCCGGGTGACGTCGTGGTTCGACCGGTACCTGAAGGGCGACAAGGCCACCGACACCGGCCCGGCCTTCCGGATCACCCGCACCGGAGGCGTCGACTCCACCGACGGCGCCGCCCAGCTGCGCGGCGCGACCGCCGACAGCTACCCCGGTCTGGAGAGCGACCGGAAGAACATCGCCCTGCGAGGCGGCACCCAGCGCGTCGACAACCCGGCCGGCGCCAGCCCGCCCGGTGTCTCCGCGCTGCCCGGCCTCGGCGGCGCCGGCGGCCTCGCCCAGCTCTCCTCCCTCGGCGTCGGCATCTCCCTCGACTTCCCGGGCCAGTACGCCCGCTTCGACTCGGCGCCCGTCACCGACACCGTCCAGATCACCGGCACCCCCACGGCCACCGTCCACATCACCTCCACCAGCGACGACGCCGTGCTCTTCGGCAAGGTGTACGACGTCGGCCCGGACGGCACCCAGCAGGTGCTGCCCTCCCAGCTGGTCGCCCCGATCCGTGTCGAGGGCGCCAAGGCCGGCAAGGACGTCACCCTCACCCTCCCGGCCATCGACCACGAGGTGCAGAAGGGCCACCGACTGCGCCTGGTCCTCGCCTCCACCGACCTCGGCTACGCCTCCCCGACCGCACCGGCCACCTACACCGTCTCCCTCAAGGGCGCCCTGAGCGTGCCGACGGCACCCCGGGTGGACACGGCCGCCGCGCCGCTGCCCGCCTGGGTGTGGTGGCTGCCGCTGGCCGGCGCGGTGGCCGCCCTGGCCCTGCTGCTCACCGGCCGCCGCCGTACCGCCACCCCGGCCCCTGCCTCCGCGCTCGCCGAAGTCCCGCTCCAGATAACGGACCTGAGCAAGCGCTACGCGGGCTCCGCGGACCGGTACGCGGTCCGGGAGCTGTCCTTCCGTGTGGAGAGGGGCCAGGTCCTCGGCCTCCTCGGCCCCAACGGCGCGGGCAAGACCACGACCCTGCGCATGCTGATGGGCCTGATCAAGCCGGACGGCGGCGAGGTCCGGGTCTTCGGCCACGCCATCCGCCCGGGCGCGCCCGTCCTCTCCCGGGTCGGCGCCTTCGTGGAGGGCGCCGGCTTCCTGCCGCACCTGTCCGGCCGGGAGAACCTGGAGCTGTACTGGCAGGCCACCGGCCGCCCGCCCGAGGACGCCCACCTCGACGAGGCCCTGGAGATCGCCGGCCTCGGCGACGCGCTGGCCCGCGCGGTCCGCACGTACTCGCAGGGCATGCGCCAGCGCCTCGCCATCGCCCAGGCCATGCTCGGCCTGCCGGACCTGCTCATCCTCGACGAACCCACCAACGGCCTCGACCCGCCGCAGATCCGCGAGATGCGCGAGGTGATGATCCGCTACGCGGCCGCCGGCCGCACGGTGATCGTCTCCAGCCATCTCCTGGCCGAGGTCGAGCAGTCCTGCACCCACCTCGTGGTGATGGACCGGGGCCGGCTCGTCCAGGCCGGTCCGGTCGCCGAGATCGTCGGCTCCGGCGACACCCTTCTCGTCGGCACCGGCACCCCCGTGGAGGAGCCGGTCGTGGAGAAGGTGGCCGCGCTGCCCGGCGTGGCATCCGTGACCAGTACGGACGACGGCCTGCTCGTCCGCCTGGAGCCCGGCGCCGGCGCCCCGGGCCTGGTCGCCGAACTCGTCCGGCTCGACGTTCCGGTGGCGTCGGTCGGCCCGCACCGCCGTCTGGAAGACGCCTTCCTGACCCTGATCGGAGGTTCCGCATGAGCACGCTCACCGAGAAAGCCGCGGTGGCCTCCGGCTACCGGGCGGGCCGCACCCTGCCGCTCCGCGTCGAGCTGGTCCGCCAGCTCAAGCGGCGCCGCACGCTGGTGATGGGCGGCATCCTCGCCGTACTGCCCTTCGTGCTGCTGATCGCGTTCGCGATCGGCGGCGATCCGGGCGAGCGAAACGGCCAGGTCACCCTCCTGGACACGGCCACCGCGTCCGGCGCCAACTTCGCCGCGGTCAACCTGTTCGTGTCGGCGGGCTTCCTGCTGGTCATCCCGGTCGCCCTGTTCTGCGGGGACACGGTCGCCTCGGAGGCCAGCTGGTCCTCCCTGCGCTATCTGCTCGCCGCACCCGTGCCGAGGGCCCGCCTGCTGTGGTCCAAGCTGGTCGTCGCGCTCGGCCTCAGCCTGGCCGCGATGATCCTGCTGCCGCTGGTCGCCCTGGCCGTCGGCACGGCCGCCTACGGCTGGGGTCCGCTCCAGATCCCGACCGGCGGCGCACTCGACACCGCCACCGCCACCCAGCGCCTCGTGGTCGTCGTCGCGTACGTCTTCCTGTCCCAGTTGGTCACCGCGGGCCTGGCGTTCTGGCTGTCAACGAAGACCGACGCCCCGCTCGGCGCGGTCGGCGGCGCGGTCGGCCTGACCATCGTCGGCAACGTCCTGGACGCGGTCACCGCCCTCGGCCACTGGCGCGACTTCCTGCCCGCGCACTGGCAGTTCGCCTGGGCGGACGCCGTACAACCGAACCTGGAGTGGTCCGGCATGATCCAGGGCACCGCGGTCTCGATAACGTACGCCCTGGTGCTGTTCGCCCTGGCCTTCCGCGGTTTCGCCCGCAAGGACGTGGTCTCCTAGGTCACCGGACGATCTCCCTCCGGCCTCGGCACCCCTGGTCCGTGGCCTCTTCGAGATCCATCCGCAACGCATCGGGGCGCACGTTCCGGCCCCCTGCGCCGTCAGAGTCGACGACAAGTCAGGAAGTCGACTCCGACCGGCACAGGGGGCACACGCGATGGACCGACACCGGACACGACGGCAGACGTACGGGGCGCTGCTCGCCCTCACCACCGCGGGCGCCCTGCTGCTGACGGGCTGCAGCGCGGACGAGAACCACGTGAACGGCCCGAACTACACGAGCGCCACCAGGGCTCCCGCCCCCTCCCAGGCCCAGGGCGACGAGACCGCCGCGCCCTCCGACCACCTCTCCACCTTCGCCCTCGACGTCGACACCGCCTCCTACGGCTACGCCCGCCGCACCCTCGCCGACGGCGGCCGCCCCGATCCCTCGACCATCCGGCCCGAGGAATTCGTCAACAGCTTCCGCCAGGACTACCGAACCCCCTAGCACAACGGCTTCACGGTCACCGTCGACGGCGCCCGCACCAGCAAGCCGAACTGGTCCCTCGTCCGCGTGGGCCTCGCCACCCGCCCAGCCGCCGACGACCCCGACGAACGCCCCCCGGCCGCCCTCACCTTCGTCGTCGACGTCTCCGGCTCCATGGACCAGCCGGGCCGCCTCGACCTCGCCAAGAAGTCCCTGGACACGATGACCGACCGGCTGCGCGACGACGACTCGGTCGCGCTCGTCACCTTCAGCGAACACGCCGAGACGGTCCTGCCGATGACCCGCCTCGGCGGCCACCGCGCCGAGATCCACGACGCGGTCGACGGCCTCGCCGCCCTCTCCTCCACCAACCTCGGCGAGGGCGTCGAGACCGGCTACGCCACCGCCGTCGAGGGCCTGCGCAAGAACGCCACCAACCGCGTCGTCCTCATCTCCGACGGCCTCGCCAACGACGGCGAGACCGACCCGAACGCCATCCTCAAGCGCATCGACGGCGACCGCCGCGAGTACGGCATCACCCTGTTCGGCGTGGGAGTGGGCAGCGACTACGGCGACGCCCTCATGGAACGCCTCGCGGACAAGGGCGACGGCCACACGGTGTACGTCTCCGACACCGCGACCGCCGCCGACGTCTTCTGCCGCCAACTCCCGCAGAACATCGACCTGGTGGCCCGCGACGCCAAGGCCCAGGTGGCCTTCGACCCGCACACGGTCGCCGAGTTCCGCCTGATCGGCTACCGGGACCGCAAGGTCGCCGACAAGGACTTCCGCAACGACCGCGTCGACGGCGGCGAGATCGGCCCCGGCCACACGGTCACCGCCCTCTACGCCGTCCGCACCAACCCCGGCACGGACGGCCACCTCGCCACCGCCACGGTCCGCTGGCTCGACCCCAACACCCGCTCCCCGCACGAGAACACGGGCTCGATGGAGACCGACGCCCTGCACAGCTCCGTGTGGACGGCATCGCCGCGCTTCCAAGTAACGGCGGTGGCGGCGTACTTCGCGGACGCACTGGCGGGCGGGGACTACAACATCCCGGGAAGTCCGGACCTCGGCAAGCTCCAGGCCCGCGCTGCGACGTTGGCAAGGACGACTGAGGACAAGGACGTCTCCGACCTCGCGACAGCCATTCGAGAGGCAGTCCATTCCAACACCGAGGGCTGACGCGCCCCTTCAGGGGCGCGGGGAACTGCGCGACCAGCCACAACGCACCCGTACCTGGCACACAACCGCACCCCTTACGGCGAGACCCATTGACCCACCCTTACTTCTGAGTAAGTTGACGCCCCATGAGCGTACGCAGCGACCTCAAACGAGCACGCCGGCGGACCGATCTGGCCGACCGGGGCAAGGTCGAGGTCATCAAGGACGCGAACGGTGTCGTACGGGAGGCGCACCGGCCGCCACTCGCCGCCCCGCTCACCACCGGCTCCCTCGCCGACCTCCCCTACACGAACGCGGCAGAGGAACCCCACGCCACGGCGATCCGCCGCCGCGAGGGCACCGTCACGGCGGCCGCGTTCGCCGCCCAAGTGACCTCCGTCGCCAAGGGGTTGATCGGCGCCGGCCTCGCCGCAGGCGACCGCGTCGCCGTGATGTCCCGCACCCGCTACGAGTGGACGGTCCTCGACTTCGCCGTCTGGGCGGCCGGCGGTGTGACCGTCCCGGTCTACCCCACCTCCTCCGCCGACCAGGTGGAGTGGATCGTCAGGGACTCCGGCGCCCGGCACGTCGTCACCGAGACCCCGGAGAACACGGCGACCGTCGCCACGGGCACCGCCGGCCACCCCGAACCCCCACGCGTCTGGGAGCTGGACGCAGGCGCACTCACCGACCTCACCACCCTCGGCCAGGACGTCCCGGACGAGGAGGTCACCAAGCGCCGTGGCACCCTCACCCCCGACACCACCGCCACGGTCTGCTACACCTCCGGCACCACCGGCCGTCCCAAGGGCTGTGTCCTCACCCACGCCAACCTGCACGCCGAGGCCGCCAACACGGTCGAGCTGCTGCACCCCGTCTTCCGGGCGGTCACCGGTCAGAACGCCTCGACCCTGCTGTTCCTGCCGCTCGCCCACATCCTGGGCCGTACGCTCCAGATCGCCTGTCTGCTGGGCCGGATCGAGATGGGCCACTTCCCGAGCGTGAAGCCGGACGAACTCCGGCCCGCGCTACGGGAGTTCCGGCCGACGTTCCTGGTCGGGGTGCCGTACCTCTTCGAGAAGATCCACGACACCGGACGGGCGACGGCCGAGAGGATCGGGCGCGCCGCCTCCTTCGACCGCGCCGAGCGGATTGGGGTGCGGTTCGCCGAGGCGTATCTCAGCAAGTTCCTCGGCACGGGGAAGGGACCCGGGCCGGGCCTGTACGCCGCCTGGGCGTTGTACGACCTACTGGTATACCGCCGTATCCGCAGGGAACTCGGCGGCCGGATGCGGTACGCCATCAGCGGCGGCTCCCCGCTCGACCGCGACCTCAACCTGTTCTTCCACGCGGCCGGGATCGTCGTCTACGAGGGCTACGGCCTGACCGAGACCAGCGCGGCCGCCACCATCGTGCCGCCGCTGGCGCCCCGCCCCGGCACGGTCGGGCAGCCCATTCCGGGGACGGCGGTCCGGATCGCCGACGACGGCGAGGTGCTGGTCAAGGGGCCGGTGGTGTTCGGGTCGTACTGGAACAACCCGGCCGCGACCGCCGAAGTGCTGCCGGACGACGGCTGGTTCGAGACCGGCGACCTGGGCGCGCTCGACGCGGACGGCTATCTCACCATCACCGGCCGCAAGAAGGACATCCTGGTCACCTCCGGCGGCAAGAACGTCTCCCCGGCCGTCCTGGAGGACCGGCTGCGCAGCCGGTCGCCGGTCGGCCAGTGCCTGGTCGTCGGCGACAACCGGCCGTTCGTCGCCGCCCTGATCACCCTGGACCCCGAGGCGGTCGCGCACTGGCTGTCCGTACGGAAGCTGCCCCCGGACACCCCGCTGTCCGAGCTGGTGCGCGACGAGCGGATGCGTGCCGAGGTGCAGAAGGCGGTCGACTACACCAACGAGGCCGTCTCCCGCGCCGAGTCGATCCGTTCCTTCGCCCTGGTCGAGGGTGAGTTCAGCGAGGACAACGGGCTGCTCACCCCGTCGCTCAAGCTCAAACGGCGCGCGGTGACGGCCCGCTATGCCGACGAGATCGAGGCGCTGTATCGCGGCTGACGCGGCATTTGCCGTTGCGCCGTCCGGATTCCCCGCGGTCACTCACTCGATCGGCCGTGCTCGCCTTGCGGGCTGGATCTGCTCGTGGTCATGTCTCCCCGAAAGGCGCATGAAGGACATTCAGGCGCCGTGGTCAAGGGCTCGATCGCCGTCGGCGGCGGGCCCGGCGAACTCCCGGGAGGACCATTGCCCCGCCGTATGCTCCGCTCCGCGGCCACCGTGCTGGTGGTTTCCGCACCGCTCTTCACTGCCGCGCACGCGCGGGCCGCGTCGGGGGACTTTCCCTGCGCCGTCGCCATCCAGAAGATCAGCTCCTCGACGACCAGCGGGGTCAGCCTCACCCTTTTCTGCGGTCGGACGCAGACCGTCGACGTGAGCATCGCGGCGGGCGGCGCCGAGCTCGCGAGTCTTCAGGAGACCGTCCAGGCCGGCGTCCAACGGACCGTCAACCTCACCGTGCCCAAGGTTCCGCAGGTCTGCGCCACGCTGCGGACCGGCGGTGTGAGCACCTTGGTGTGCACCCCCGAAGGCAGTCGGTTGTCCGAAAAAAGTTAATAGTTCGATTAGTTGCACTCGGTTGGCCGTGTCTGGAATGTGGAGATAAGTGAGGTGCATGTTATCGTCTGTGACGAGTCGGGCACGGTCCGTGAAGAGGGTCGTGTGCGTGAAGAAATCGGAGACATCATGCAGAAGCTCAAGAAGGCCGCTGCCGTGGCGGTCATGGTCGGCGGCATCGGGCTTGTCGGGGGAGGGGTCGCCAGCGCCGGTGAGGGGCACTACAGCGACCCGTACCCTGGCGGCTTCGCCGTCAACAACCTGCAGCTCGCGGACTGCCAGCAGTCGTTCGACGGCGGCGCCGCCTTCGCTCCTGCCAATGGCGCGGTCACCGGCGACCTGAACCAGAACATCGGCAACTTCTGCTCGAACGTCAACCTGGGGCACTGATTTCAAGGGCGCTGTGGAGAGCCGGTCTCGTGCTGCTGCGCGAGGTCGGCTCCTCGCTGTGTGCCGAGGTGTCGGGTTGCGGTGACCGGCTTTGCGGCCTGCCCGCCCGATGATTTATATCCGTTATGGGATTTATCGATCCATTCGAGGTGCTCGATGTGGTGTGTCTGGAATATGGAGTTAAGTGAGGCGCGTGTTATCGTCTGTGACGAGTCAGGCACGGTCCGTAAGGGATCGTGTGCGTGAAGAAAGCGGAGACATCATGCAGAAGCTCAAGAAGGCCGCTGCCGTAGCGCTCATGGTCAGCGGCATCGGCGTTGCCGGTGGCGGTATCGCCAGCGCCAATGACGGTCCGGAGGTTGCCATCCGCAACCTGCAGGTTGCGCAATGCCACCAGGACTTCGACGCGGGCGCCGCCTTCGCCCCTGTCAACGGTGCGGTCACCGGCGACCTGAACCAGAACATCGGCAACTTCTGCTCGAACGTCAACCTGGGGCACTGATTTCAAGGGCGCTGTGGAGAGCCGGTCTCGTGCTGCTGCGCGAGGTCGGCTCCTCGCTGTGTGCCGAGGTGTCGGGTTGCGGTGACCGGCTTTGCGGCCTGCCCGCCCGATGATTTATATCCGTTATGGGATTTATCGATCCATTCGAGGTGCTCGATGTGGTGTGTCTGGAATATGGAGTTAAGTGAGGCGCGTGTTATCGTCTGTGACGAGTCAGGCACGGTCCGTAAGGGGCCGTGTGCGTGAAGAAAGCGGAGACATCATGCAGAAGCTCAAGAAGGCCGCTGCCGTAGCGCTCATGGTCAGCGGCATCGGCGTTGCCGGTGGCGGTATCGCCAGCGCCAATGACGGTCCGGAGGTTGCCATCCGCAACCTGCAGGTTGCGCAATGCCACCAGGACTTCGACGCGGGCGCCGCCTTCGCCCCTGTCAACGGTGCGACCACCGGCGACCTGAACCAGAGCGTCGTCAACAACTGCAATAACCTCGCCGTCCTCGGCCAGCACTGATTCAAGGGCGCTACGGAGAGCCGGTCTCGTGCTGTTGCGCGAGGCCGGCTTCTCGTTGCGTGCCGAGGGCGTCGGGTCTCCGGTGCGCTGCCGGGGAGTGCCTCCGGTGGGTGAGGGTGGGGTGCGTGAGGCCCTCGTTCAAGTGCCCGTCGGAGGCTCTTTGTCGTGTGTGGCCTGGTGCGCCGAATGGCGGGGTCGGTGAACGGGCCGGCCGTGCCTGCTTCTGGTCCGGGTGGTGGGCCGGCTCTGTGGTCTGCCGGCCCGGTGACTTTGATAATTTATGGGCTTTATGGCGCTATTAGATGCACTCGATCGGGTGTGTCTTGAATGCAGCGTTAAGCGAAGCGCGTGTTACCGTCTGTGGCGAGTCGGGCACGGTCCGTAAGGAGGATCGTGTGCGTGAAGAAAGCGGAGACATCATGCAGAAGCTCAAGAAGGTCGCTGCCGTAGCACTCATGGCCGGCGGCATCGGGCTTGTCGGTGGAGGGGTCGCCAACGCCGGCGCGGCGCACTGCAACGACCCGCGCCCCGATGGCGTCGCCATCAACAACCTGCAGCTTGCGGACTGCCGGCAGTCGTTCGATGGCGGCGTTGCCTTCGCTCCTGTCAACGGTGCGACCACCGGCGACCTGAACCAGAACATCGGCAACGCCTGCGTGAACAGCAACGCCCACGTCGTCGACGTCGACTGATTCGAGGGCGCTACGGGGAGCCGGTCTCGTGCTGTTGCGCGAGGCCGGCTTCTCGTTGTGTTCCGAGGGTGTCGGGTCTCCGGTGCGCTGTGGGCCGAACGGGAGCTCGGTGAAACGGGGCGACCGTGCCTGCTCCTGGCCCGCGCGGTGACCGCCTCCGTGACCTGCCTATCCGATGAGTTATATCCGTTATAGGACTCATGTATCCATTGAAGACACTCAATCGGGTGTGTCTGGAATGTGGTGTTAGGCGAAGTGCGTGTTATCGTCTGTCACGAGTCAGGCACGGTCCGTAACGAGGGTCGTGTGTGTGAAGAAATCGGAGACATCATGCAGAAGCTCAAGAAGGCCGCTGCCGTAGCACTCATGGTCAGCGGCATCGGCATCGCCGGCAGTGGTATCGCCAGCGCCAATGACGGTCCGGAGGTCTTCGTCGACAACCTGCAGGTCGCGCGCTGCCACCAGGACTTCGACGCGGGCGCCGCCTTCGCCCCTGCCAACGGTGCGACCGTCGGCGACGTGCACCAGAACATCGGCAACTTCTGCTCGAACGTCAACCTGGGGCACTGATCTCGGGACGCCGGCGGCAGTCGGGTCCCATACGCGGAACAAGGGGATGTCGAGGTAGTGAGAACTCGGCGTCCCCTTGCCGTGTCAGTCGTATCCCGCCGTCGCGGCGGTCGAGAGTCAATACACGGAGGTTTACGTGCGCAGGTTCAAGAAGGTCATGCTGGTGACCAGTGTTCTCGGTGGCGTCGGCCTTGCGGCGGCCGGTACCGCCCAGGCGGCGGACTGCGGCGACGAGCCGCCCCGCACCACCGTCAAGAACGCCCAGCTTCTGGACTGTGACCAGGCGTTCCAGTCCTCTCTTGTCACCATCAACGCGCCGATCACTGTCGGCGGAGACCTTACCCAGAACATCGGCAATTTCTGCACCGCGATCGCGCCGGGAAAATGATCGGCTGACGGTCCGGCGGCTGGTGGGGGAAGAGGGCCTGGGCTGTTCGCAGAGATGTACCAATGGGGTCAGCGGCCGCGCACGGCGGCCGCTGACCTTTTTTCACATCAAAGCGCCGACCGTCAATCGCAATTAACCTCAATCGTCCTATGGCGCCATGCGGATGAAAACCGGCCGCGGCTCGGCCGAAAGAGGGGTTACCGCTTGATACGGGTTTTCCCGCTGAGGCACCATCGGGTTCATCCTTCTGCTGAAGAGGGTGTGAGCCGGTCCACGCCTCGGAGGGGACATGGGTAATTCGATCATCATGCCGCGCTGTCCGGAGACGGGGAAAGCGTCGTTCCGCACCGAATCCGAGGCGAGATGCTGGCTGATCAAGCAGCCGCTGCTGGAGAGAATCCCGGACCGCATCTACCTCTGCTCGGAATGTCGCTATTGGCATTTCACCGGGTCCCATCACTGGACCAGTCAGAAAATCGGATGGCAGCGAAACTACGGCAGACGTGAGGCTGCTTCCCGGCGCCACAGCGGACGGCGGAAGAAGAACTGACCACTCACCTGCCGCAGCCGCCCGATTTCCTCTTCCAGCTTCTTCTTCGACCAGAAAGACGACCAGAATGCGACAGAACCTGAGCAAGGGAATGATCGTGGCCGGTTGCGCGACGACCCTCCTGTCGCTGTGGGGCATCCCGGCGCTCGCGGACTCGCGGACCGACGCGGCCACGGCCGAGACACTCGGCACCCTGTCCGGCCACAGCGCCGCCGACGTCCCGGTGGACGCTCCAGCGAAGACCGACGACGTGCCGGCCTACGGGGCGCAGGGTGCCGACCGGGGTGCCGACCGGGGAGCCGAAGGCGGTGACGCCGGCAGGACGAGTGACCACGGTCGCACCGGTGGTCAGCGCGACGTCGACGGTTACGGCGACGACAGCGGCTCCGGCCGCGTGGTCGGGCAGGGTGATTCGGGCGGCTCCGGGGGGATCGCCGGACACGGTGATTCGGGCGGCTCCGGGGGGATCGCCGGACACGGTGACTCCGGCGGCTCCGACTGGATCACCGGACTCGGCGATGTGAGCGGCTCCGACTGGATCACCGGGCACGGTGTCGACAGCGGCCGGGGCGACGACGTCACCGGCGGCTACGGTGACGACGAAACTCCGCCCACGACTCCCCCCGCACCGCTGCCGTCCTCGCCGCCCCGGGTGGCGACACCGCCCAAGCCGGCTCCGCACGTGCACACCCCGTCCTCCGGGCCGTCGACGGCGCCGCCCGCAGCACGCCCCGAGCAGCCGCCGTCCCTCGCAGAGACCGGGGTCGGCAGCGAGACCACGGCTGCCTCGGGCGTTGCCGCGTTCCTGATGGCGAGCGGGGTCATCTTCTATCGACGGGGCCGGGCCGCGTCCCGTCGGTAGTACTTTGCGGCAGGGGGCCGGACCTGGCACGTCCGACCCCCGAGGCCTACCGTCAGCAGCGGGCCCGCGACGGTGCTTCCGCGGTGCTCCATCCCACCCGCACGGGCGACGCGTCGCTGAGCGGTGTGCCGCGCAGGCGGCGGCGCACCCCTCGTACCAGTGCCGTGGCCGTGAACGTGGCTCCGTGGACGAAACGCATGGCGGGGCCGAACGATGAAGCGGTCAGCAGGCCTGCCAGGAAAAGCCCCGGGTGCGAGGACTC
Organism: Streptomyces sp. GbtcB6; assembly: GCF_019091475.1. Taxonomy (NCBI): domain Bacteria; kingdom Bacillati; phylum Actinomycetota; class Actinomycetes; order Kitasatosporales; family Streptomycetaceae; genus Streptomyces; species Streptomyces sp. GbtcB6. The sequence continues at coordinate 515,275 of NZ_JAGXJL010000003.1, forward strand.
CAGGTCCCGCCCGGCGACTGGGGAGCCGTCGGCCGCCGTCGCGAGGCCGCCGCGCAGCTCGTCGGAGAGCAGGCCGAGCCGGTCCAGGGTCGCCCGGAACCCCGTTGCGGCGATGACGTGTTCGGTCTCCAGTGTCAGCGGCCCCCCGGTCAGGCTGACCGTGTCCAGCCGCACCCCGCCCGGCACCGCGCGAGCCGCGGTGATGTCCCGGTCGAGCAGCACCTCCACCGCCGACTCCACCCGGTCCCGCACCCACCAGGCTCCCGCCGGGCCCAGCGCGGTGGCCGCGACGCGGGTGCGGACCGACTCGGGGAGGTGTCGGAAGAGGCCCGGGCGCTCGGCGTAGAACCAGTTGCGCCAGCCGCAGCCCAGGCCGCTGTGCGGCAAGCGGGCCGACTGCCACCAGGGACGCTGCCAGGCAGGTGGCACATCGTTCCAGTGCAGTCGGTCGGCCCGGACCATCACCCTTACCCGAGTTCCCTGTTGGGCGAGCAGCGCCGCGGTCTCCAGGGCCGCCTGGCCGCCGCCGATCACCGTGACGTCCCTGCCACGGAATTGTTCGAGGTCACTGTGATGGCTGCTGTGCGAGACGAGCGAGGGATGCAGACGGCGCAGCGGAGCCGGCATCTGTGTGAAGGGCATGACACCGACCGCCAGCGCCACCGTCCTCGCGTGCAGCACCTCTCCGTCCTCGGTGACCGCCTCGAACCCGGCCGGATGGGTCGCCACCCGGCTCACCATGCGCTCGTCCACCGGGGGGACGGCGTTGGACGCGAACCACAGACCGTATGCGGCGAACGTCGCCACCGGGATCGGCTCGGCGTGACGGGCCGTCATCCCCTGTGTGGCGCAGTACGCGTCTAGCCGCCAGCGGCCCTCGGGATCCGTGAGGTTGGAGGCCCACGGCTCGGACTTCAGGAACATACCGGGTGGCATGTGGTCCCGCCAGGAGGCCATCGGCCGTCCCAGCACGCGCAGGTTCAGCCCGGCGGCCGCCGCGTGGGACGCGATGGACAGGCCGTACGGGCCGGCGCCCACCACCAGAAGGTCGTACATCAGGAGCTGCTCGCTTTCTCGTCGTCGGTCGAAGTCGATGTGGCTCTCTGAGGGATCAGGCGCACCGGAGCGGGCGCCGACGCGGCAGCGCCCAGTCGCTGATGCAGTCTGCGTGGCACATGACGGCACCACAGCGCCCACATCGCGCGGCCGGGTGCGGAGTCGTCCCGGGCGTGCCAGGCCAGTTCACGCCCACCCGGGGCCGGCTGCAGCGCGGCGAGCGGCGCGTAGTTCTCCACCATGAAGACCCGCCCCGCCCTCGGTGCGCCCTCCGGCAGCGGACGGTGTGTCAGGTCGAGGTGCAGGGCTCGTACGACGTCCAGGCCGGCGGTGTCGGAGAACAGCCGGAACTGGGCACCGGGACGTGGGTTGAAGTCCAGCAGGTGGTAGCGTCCCGTCGCGCCGCACTGCCGGAAGTCCATGTCGAGGACGCCGCGGTAGCCCAGTTCGGAAGTGAACCGCTCGGCCAGCGCCCGTACCTCCGCGTTGGGGGCCCAGTAACCGACCGCGGTCAGCCCGGCCCCGCGCGGCCAGGCCTGCTGTTTGCATCCGACTCCGCCCGCGCGGACGATGCCGAAGCGGTCGGCGTACCCGTGGAAGAACCAGTCGCGGCCCGGCCCCGGTGGCAGACGCTGCTGCAGCAGGAGCGGGCTGCCCGCCTCATCGGCGCGTGCATACAGCTCCCGCGCCTGCTGAGTGGATGTCACCACCGTCGTGCTGCGCAGTCCGCCGCCGGCCGGCAGCAGCCAGGGCCGGCTCCATTTCGCGACCGCCGGCAGACCCAGTCGAAGGACGGCGCCGACGGCCTGGGCCGGGCTGTCCGGGACCAGGGTCACCGGATGCGGAACGCCCACGGACGCACACAGGGCGGCCAGTTCCGCCTTGTCGGCGAGGCGTTCGGGCAGCACACCGGAAGCGGCCGGCAGCAGATAGAAGGGCGCCAGCGCCTCGCCCATGCGACCCACGGCGATCGCGCTCGCGTCGTCCATGGGGATCAGAACGGCGGGATGCGCGATCCGGGCGGCCACCCGACGCAGCACGTCGGCGATCTCGCGGGGGGAGGCCCCGAACGGTGGCGGAGGATGCATCCGGTGCACGAAACGCGATCGGGATACGGGACTTCCTGCGGAATCGGCGACCACATGTACCTCCACACCGGCTCTGCCGAGTGAGCGCACGGCCCCCAGCGTTCCGTGGTGAAAGGGATTCCGGTCCACGCGCAGCACAACTGCGGGGACGCGGATGTCGAGAAATGACACGGGCTTTGTTCCTTCGCGTCGGTTGACCCGTTCGGGCGAGCAAGGCACTCGAAAGCCATGGGGCGGTGGCGTTTTTTCATTTCATGTGACTGACTTCATATGACAGGGCGTCAGCAATGCGGATGGACAAGGCGCAGACAATGCGGCAGTGGAGAGGAACAGGAATGGCCCCACAGCAGAGCCGGGTCCGGACGGGGCGGCTGGCAGTCGTGGCCGCGACAGTCGTCGCCTCGGTCGCGCTGGCGTCCGGCACCGGCCTCGCGGCGGGGACGGTGCGCCCGGCCGGCAGCCCCGTTCCGACCCCGGTCACGACGCCGCCCGCGGTGACCGCACCGTCCGCGCCGTCCGCGCCGTCCGCATCGGTGGCGCCGGCCGTGCCCGCGACCACGCCGGTCCCGTCCGTCCCCGAGCCGCAGAAGCCGGTCCCGTCCAGGCCCGCCACCGCGACGAAGCCGACCACCGCGACGATGCCGACGCCCCGGGAGGAGACTCCCGCGTACGGTGCCTTCCTCGGTTCCGGTTCTCTGGGGATGGCTCGCATCGAGTCCTTCAGCCGCTGGCTGGGCGGTGCAGACGTGCGCGTCGGCCACACGTATCTGCCGGGCGACCACTGGCAGGACATCGAGGGCGATCCCCGCTTCCTCGACACGTGGGCGCGTTGGCGCAGGGAGAAGGACGACCGGATGCTCGTCCTCAACGTGCCCCTGCAGGAACGCAACGAGGAGGGCCTCTCCGACACCACCGTCCGGGCGCTGTTGCGGCAGGGCGCGGCCGGAGAGTTCGATCAGCACTTCCGTGTCCTCGCCGAGCGGCTGGTCGCCGCGAAGGTGCCGGACACGGTCCTGGTGCTGGGGTGGGAGATGAACGGCACGACGTACACCCACCGCTGCGGGCCGGATCCGGAGGCCTGGAAAAAGTACTGGAAAAGAATCGTCACCGTCATGCGTTCGGTGCCGGGCCAGAGGTTCCGGTTCGACTTCGCACCGAGCCGCGGTCTGGACGCCGTCGCCTGGACCCGGTGTTATCCGGGGGACGACACGGTCGACATCATCGGAATGGACGCGTACGACCAGCCGCGCGGTCTTTCTTTCGACGAGCAGGTGAAGGAGCCCTACGGACTGCAGGCGCAGGTGGATTTCGCGAAAGCTCACGGCAAGCCCATTTCCTATCCCGAGTGGGGTCTCTTCCGAAACGGCGATAACCCCGTGTACATGCGGCGCATGCTCGAGTGGATGGACCAGCACAAGCCGCTGTACAACACGCTGACCGACTACTGCCCTCACGGTGTCTGGGAGTGCACCTCCCATTCCCTCTCGTCTCTGGTCTACCGGTCGTTCCTCTTCTCTTCGGCGAGTCGGCCCATCGCGTCGGCCGCATCCACGGCATCCGCCCCGCAGCCGGCCGCGATTGGTTGCCCGCCGTCGGCCCTCGGCGACTGGCTCCGGCACTCGCTCGGCGTGCTGCCGTGGCTGCGCCCCGAGTCGTGGTTGTGCGCCCGGTGACGGTCCGCGTCGGCGGCGGGCGCCGGAGCCGGTCCGCCGTCACCGGCACGCGCGGCCAGGCGGCGCAGCACCTCCTTGCCGCGCCGGCGCGCGACCACGTCCCAGGCGACCGCCGACATCAGCGGAGCGGTGGGCCGCCGGGCCAGAAGCAGCCGATGGTTGGGGACCGCCCGTGGCCGCCAGTGGTGCTTGTACGGCTCGTCGCCACGCAGGAGGCTCAGCGTGGCCGGCCCGTCCGCACGCATGTGCCGGGTGCACGCATCGAGCAGCATGACCGCCACGTCCGCCTTGCGTTCCCGCAGGCGCGGATGGGCGCCGTACAGATAGGCACCGGCGAGCCGCCGCGACAGCAGGGTCAGATCCACGGCCACCACGTCGTCGTCGATCCGGAACTCGGTGACCATCGCGCTTCCCGAGCGCACCATCGGCCCCACCGACCGCACCAGGTGTTCGCAGAACCGGCTGCGCAGATGCTCCGGCGTCACCTTTCGTTCCTGCCACTGGAGCCGGTGCAGCTCCAGCAGTCTGCGCAGCGCCGCGTCCACCTCGTCCGGCCGTACGACGTTCCGCTCCACGCCGAGCGCCTGGAGCCTGCGGAGCTTGGCCCGGACCCGCTGGGCCCTGCCCGAGGGCAGCCGGGAGAGCAGTTCGTCCATGGGCAGGGCGGGCAGTTCCAGGCACAGGGAATCCTGCATTCGCAGCCTGGGGCCGCCCCAACGGTCGTACACCTGCTCGACAGCGCTGCCTGGGCGTACTTCGCGGAAGTCGATCAGCGCGGTGCGGGCGGCGGCCGACAGGCCGTCCGCGAGGGCGGCGGTCGCACGGTCGGCGCGCTCGTCGTCGATCAGTACGTCCGAGTGGTCGGAGATGCTGCCGCCCAGCGGGATCAGCACCGGCAGCGGGCGGCGCCGGAGCATCAGGGGAGCGGCGGCGACCAGGTCGCCGCCCTCCCGTACCAGGAGCAACCGGAGCCGGCCTTCCCGGCCGTAGGACAGCCACCACGAGTGCAGCCAGGCGTGGCTCTGGAACGGGGTCGCCGTACCGCACCGCGCGTACAGCCGTTCCCAGTCCGTCGCCAGTTCGGCGAAGGCGGACCCTTCGGTCACGAGTTCGGTGGAGAACGCGGGCCTCACCGGGTGCTCCGTTCGCGCTCCGGATGCCGGCGGTGTGTGCTGCGTGGGAACCGATCCTGCACAGTTACCTCCTTTGCGAGGAATCCGGGTTGGTGCCAACCCGGCGCGTGTCGGTCGCATACACGATCGACCCAAGCGGTGTCAGTGGGCGTCGGCGGCGACGGCCGGCCCCGGAACGAGCGCCGTGGGCACGGCATCCTCCTTGGACCTCCGGGGCCGCGCGAGCAGGAACAGGCCGCCGAGCAGCCCGCCCGCGCTCGCGCCGACGGCACCGGTCACCACCGGCGACGCGGACGTCGGCAGAGTCGGCCGCACCGCCGGGGAGAATTCGAGGAGCTGGATGTGGGTGCTGTCCTTGGTGCCGTTCGCGTGCCGGACCAGCGCACGGGTGACCCCGTTGGCCATGCCGGAGGCGAGGCGGGGCCGCGAAGAGGTCGCCGAGACCGCGACCACCGGCGCGTCCGGAGAGGCCGCCGTCCGCACACTCCGCTGCAGTGTCCGGACCGGCACGCGCGCCTCTGCCTGGGCGTCCAGGAGGACCGCGAGCTGGGTGGCGGCTCGGCCGTATGCCTGGGCGAAGCCGAGCGCGGTGCCCGGGTCGGAGCGGTCGGTCGGGACGACGACCACGTAGCTGGTGGCCGTGTACACGGGGCCCCGGTACACGGCGTAGCCACCGCCCAGCGCACCGCCCACGAGGGTGCAGCCCGCGAGCATCGACCAGGACAGGAGGGCCCGACGGGCCGAGTGGCCCAGCCATCGGCGCCGCGTGAGGTTGTCGGTCATGGCGAAGTGACTCCCTGAGGTGAGGGGGACGACGAACTGGACACCGCCGCCGCGTACACGTCCATGAGCCGGGCGGCATTGCGGGCGATGCTGTAGCGGCGGGCGGCGTCCGGGGCCGTTCGAGGGCCGGGGCCGGCTGCGCGGACCTCGGCGACGGCACGTGCGTACGCCTCGGGTCCGCCGCGCACGCGCCGGGCGTCGGGGGCGGCCTGCGGGGGCAGGTCCTCGATCGCCGGGCAGGAGGCGTAGAGCACGGGCAGTCCGGACGCCAGGGCTTCCACGACAGCCAGCCCGAAGGACTCCTCCGGCGACGGCGACGCGAGCAGGTCCATCGCGCAGGTGAGGGCGGGCAGGTCGAGGCCGCTGGAATCGTCGGACAGGTAGGGGCGCTCGCCGGCGAACACGACGCGGCCGGCCACGCCGGCCTCGTGGGCCGTGCGGTGCAGGACGCTCTCCTGCGGACCGCCACCGACCAGCAACAGCCAGTGATCGTCGGGAAGCCGGGAGATCGCCCGGACCAGGACGTCGAAGTGCTTGCCCTCGGCGAGTCGGCCGATACAGCCGACGACGTACGCCTCATCCGGCAGTCCCAGATACCGGCGGGCGCGGTGACGTCGTACCGGGTCGAAGCGGAAGCGGGCCAGGTCGATGCCGTTCGGGACGACCTCGATGCGTGGGGCGGGCACTCCCCAGCGCCTGAGACGGTCGGCGACCGTGGGAGAGACGGCGACCGTGGTGGAGCCGAGCCGCTCGGCGGCCAGGTACAGCGCTCGGACGCCCGCGGTCAGCCTTCGGCCCTCCATCTGGGAGTCGCCGAGGGAGTGTTCCGTCGCCACGACGGCTCTGACACCGGCGAGCCGGGCGGCCGGCCGGCCGTAGACGCAGGCGCGGTACAGATGGGTGTGCACCAGGTCGTAGCCGCCCGCGCGGATCAGGCGGACCAGCCGCGGAAGCGCGGAGAGGTCGCGGTTGCCGCGCATGCCGAGGTGGTGCACGCGGATACCGTCGGAGACCAGCCCGGTGGCGACGGCACCCGGATTGGTGAGGGCCACCACTTCGCCCTCCACGGGAAGATGCCGCAGCAGCAGGCGGAGTTGCTGTTCGGCGCCGCCGATGCCGAGGCCGGTGATGATGTGCAGCACCCTCATGTCAGACACCCCCCACCGGACGCCGACGCAGCCGGTGGAGCCGGTACTTGAGGTGGAGCCGCCAGGAGGTGTCGTTCTGGCCGACGTGCAGGCGGGGCAGGGCGTGCCGGCCGGACAGCGGACCGGGATCGATGGCGCAGGCGTAGGCGTAGCCCGCGTCGCGTACGGCGGAGACCACGCGCCGGTCGACCGTGCCGTACGGGTAGCAGAAGCCGTCGACCGGGGCGCCGGTCAGCTCCTCCAGCAGCTCCCTGCTGTGGGCGGCCTCGGCTCCGAGGGTGATGTCGTCGACCCGGGTGAGATCGACGTGTGTCAGCCCGTGCGAGCCGATCTCCACCCCCGCGGCGGCCGCGTGCCGGACGCCTTCCGCGGTGAGCAGCGCCTTGCGCGGGCCGAGCGGATCCCAGGAGTTGACGCCGCCGAACCGCCCGGGCAGCACGAAGAGGGTGGCACCGCAGTTCCAACGGTGCAGCACCGGAAGGGCGTGGGTGAGGAAGTCGGCGTATCCGTCGTCGAAAGTGAGAGCGACCAGGCCGCGCCCCTCGCCTCGGGCACGGGCGGAGAACAGCTCGCGCAGCGTCACGCCGCGCAGTCCGCGCCGGTGCAGCCAGGCCAGCTGCTGCTCCAGCCGCCCGGGGGTGACGGTGATGCGGTACGGGTCGTCCGAGCAGTCGCCGACGGAGTGGTACATCGCCACCCACGGCACCGTGCCGGCGCGCACCGCCGGTCGACTGCTGATGCCGGCGGAGTCAGTTGGAGCGGCCATGAGTCAGCCTTCGTGTGACGGTGTGTGCGGACTGGAGCACGGCCGTGCAGCCCTGAGCGCCCAGGGCCCGGCCGAGCAGAACGAAGACGGCGGTCACGGTCAGGCTCCCGGCCGCGAGACCCGCCACAGGGGAGCCCGGCCCGCGCGCGGCGAGCGTTCCCGCCAGCGTCGCGACCGCGGCCGCCAGGGCGGGCCTGCTCAGCTCGGCCAGTACCTGCCGGACACGGATCGGGACTCCGCGGGCGCCGGTGTGCGGCATGACTCCTCCTCCGGGTGCCGCGGCCGGTGCCGGGACCGCGACCGTGCCGGGGGCGTGGGGCCGCTCACCGCTTCCGGAGTCCTCCGCACCGCAGGAGGGCCCGGCGTTTCGGACCTCGGCTGAGGCGTTCGGCTCACCCGCGAAACCGACGAGCAGCAGCGCTGCCGTGACGGTGATGCCGGCCGCGTTGGCGGCGGCGATCCCCGACACGCCCCAGGAGCCCACGGTCCCCACACCGATCCAGGTGGTGGTGACGACGCCCGCGGCCATGGTGAAGAACGGGTACCAGGTGGCCCGTCCGGTCGAGAAATAGGAGCGGATCAGGACTCCCACCAGGGTCTGGCCGAGCAGACCGAGGGCGTACACCCGCAGCACGCCCGCCGTAGCGGCCGTGTCATGCGCGGTGAACGCGCCCCGCTGGAAAAGGAGTTGGATGATCTGTGGGGCACAGGCGATCACTCCGGCCGTGCCGAGGAGTACCAGGCAGGAGGCCAGGGCGAGGTCCCGCTCCACCCGGTCCCGGGCCCGTTCGAGGGCGCCGTCGGCGATGGCCCGCGCCACCAGCGGGAAGGTGACGGTGCACAGCATCAGGGACAGCGTCATGGGGATCTGGGCGACCTTCTGCGCGTAGTTGAGGTGCGAGATGGCCCCGGCGGGCAGCGTGGAGGCGAGGAAACGTTCGATCAGGACCTGGGACTGACGGCACAGCGCGAACAGGAGAACCGTGGCGACGAGGGCGAGGCTCATCGGCCGTACCTCGGCCGGGGCACCGACGGCGGCGCGGGTGCGTCTGCGCAACTGCCGCCACAGGGAGGGAAGCTGCACCATCGCCATCAGGCAGCCGCCCACCGCGACTCCGGCCGCCGCGGATCGCACGCCCCAGCCCGGGCCGAGCAGCAGCATCGAGGCGATGATGCCGGCGTTGTAGACGACGTAGATGGTCGCGGGCGGCAGGAAGCGCCGGTGCGCCCGTAGGGCCGCGCTGCAGTACCCGGCCAGGCCGAAGGTCAGTGCGCAGGTCGCCGTCAGCCGGGTGCAGTCGACGGCGAGGCGGGGGTCGGGCAGGCCGGGGGCCAGCGCCTCGACCAGGTAGGGGGCTCCGCCGGCGATCAACGCGGACACGGCGACGAAGCCGAGGGACAGGCGGGGCAGGGTGGTGGCGACCAGGCTGCGGACCGGATCCCCCGGAGCTCCTTGCGTGCGCCGTGCCAGCGCCATGCTGAATGCCGGGATCAGCGCGAAGGCCAGTCCGTCCTCGATGAGCAGTGTGGCGGCGAACTCCGGCACGGTCCACGCGATCAGGAAGGCGTCTGTCTCACTGCCCGCCCCGAACAGGCGGGCCAGCGCCTGGTCGCGCACCAGTCCGAGCAGTGCCCCGAGGATCGAGAGTGACGCGGTGATGAGCGTGGCCTTGGCGAGAAAGTCCCCGGTGACCGCGGCGGGTTCGGTATGTTCCCCGGCCCGCGCGGCGGCCGGCGCCGAGGGGCCGGCCGTACCCTCGCAGGGAGCGTCGGCAGCACGCAGGGTGCGCGGAGTCGTCATCGCCATAGCCCGACGGCCTCCTTCGCCGTCCCCGGCATCGCGACCGGTGCCCCGGCCTCCTCCTCGTCGGTCCCGCCCAGTGCGCACCACGCCACCAGCCCGAAGACCACGGAGGTCACCACCGTGGAGTGTCCACCGATGTCGCTGTAGGCGAAGTCGGTCAGCTGCCATACCAGCAGTCCGCAGGCGACGAGCGCGCAGTCCATGCCGTGTCGCGGCGTGGTCCGCGTCCGCCGCAGGCGGCGCAGCGCGCACACCAGCAGGGCCAGCCAGCTTCCGACGAGACAGAGCAGCCCGATCAGACCCTGCTCACCGAGGACCAGCAGATACATGTTGTGCGGTGACAACAGCGGCTGCCTCAGGTACGCGGAGCCCGCGCCCTCGGTGTCGCTGGCCGACGACAGCGCCACCGAGGCGTAGCCGTCCCGGTACTCGGGGAAGCCCTTCAGCCCGACGCCGGCCACCGGACGTTCGCGCCACATGGCGGTCGAGGCCGACCACATCGCGTACCGGTCGGCGACGGACTGGTCGGGGGCGTCGGCGACCTGCGTGATGCTGTCGATCCGTTCCTGCAGCATCTGGGTGCCGACCCCCAGGCCGCCCACCAGGACCACGCACGCCGCAGCCGTGGCCGCGGCGACCTTGAGCGCGCGCCGCAGTCCGGCCAGCACCAGCTGCAGCGTGCAGGCCACGGCCGTCGCGATCCACGCACCCCGGCTGAAGGACAGTGCGAGCGGCAGCAGCAGCGCCAGCGCGCACCCGGCGGCACCGGCCCGCTGCCGTACGGAGGAGTGCCCGAGCGAGAGACCGACCGCGCACACCATGCCCACGGCGACCACCGTCGCCATGCCCATCACGTCCTGCGGCCCGAACGTGCCCACGGCCCGGATGTCCTCGCCCTGGTAGGAGGCACCGGACCCGGTGACGTACTGGTGCACGCCGACGGCGCCCTGCCACAGCGCGAGCCCCACGAACGACCAGGCCAGCAGCCGGACGTCCGCCCGGCCCCGGACCAGCAGCAGCACGGCCGCCGGCACCAGGACGAAGATCTGCAGATAGCGGGCCAGGCCGATGATCCCGCCTTCGGCCGAGGGCGCCCCCAGCGCGGCGACCGTGACCCCGACGACCGGCAGGCCCAGCACCACTGCGGCGGTACGCGACAGGGGACGCCGCCGGTCCCGTACCAGACGGAACACGCAGACCAGCACGACCAGCCCGGACGCCACGTCGGCCGGCCCAGGGCCGTCCGCGCCGGCCGAGGAGGGCGGCAGCGCCAGCAGGCCGAGCACGGCGACCGCGGGCAGTACCGGCGGCAGCGCGGCGATACGACGGGACGGCGGGGCCGGAACATGACTCACGGCGGTCAGCTTCCCGTCGGGCGTACGAGCGCGGCGGCGGTGCGCAGCAGGATGCAGACGTCCTGCCACAGCGACCAGTTGTCGATGTAGGCGTTGTCGAACCGGCAGCGGTCCTCGATCGAGGTGTCACCGCGCAGCCCGTGGACCTGGGCGAGGCCGGTAAGGCCGGTCCGCACCCGGTGACGTGCCGCGTAACCCGGGTGTTTCTGGCTGAACTGCGCGACGAAATAAGGACGTTCGGGGCGCGGTCCGACCAGGCTCATGTCCCCCCGGAGCACATTCCACAACTGGAGCAGCTCGTCGAGCGAGGTGCGCCGCAGAATGCGGCAGAACCGGCGCATCTCGTGCTCGTTCGCCACGCTCCACCGGGTCGCCGCCTCGTGTTCGTCGGCCGGGCGGTGCGTGCGGAACTTGAGCAGCGTGAACGGCCTGCCGTCCTTTCCGATCCGCTCCTGCCGGAACACCACGCCCGGCCCGTCACAGATCCGCAGCACCACCGCACAGGCCAGAAGCAGCGGGCTGACCAGCAGCAACAGCGACCCGGACAGGACGACGTCGAGCACGCGCTTGCCGAAACCGCCGCGGCGCTGCGCGGCCATCTCCAGGCGCCGGCACGGGAATCCGGCCAGCCGGCCCCTCGGCCCGTACGACGGTGTCTCCGCGTCGAGCTCCCAGATCAGGCAGCCCGACTTGGCCAGAGCCCGCAGCAGCGGACCGTGCTCGGTCCGCGCGGAAGGGTGGACGGCCAGCACCGCGCGCACTCCGTTCTGGATGGCCGCCCGCTGGACCTCCTCGCCCGTCGTCAGCACCGGCAGACTCCCGGTGCCGTCCGGACGGTCGGCTACGACGCCCACCGGGCGCACCCCGCACCCCGGGTGCCGCAGCACGGCCGCGGCCACGCGCTGGGCGGTGGCCGCCGGGCCGATGACGAGCGCGGTGCGCGGGTGGCGCAGCAGCGCCGCGCGTCGCCTCGCGTCCACGGCTCCGCGCAGGGCACAGCTCGCCGCGATCTGCACGGCGAGGCCCGTCAAGAGCACGCGGAGGGACAACGTGTGTTGCGGCCGGTACATCGCCACGAGTGCCGCGAGCGCCAGCCAGGCGACCGCGATCCGCCCGCACACGGCGGGCAGTTGCTCCAGGAACCCCTCTTCCGGCGATCGTGCCCGGTCCGGACGCAGCAACAGCGACGCGGCCACGAGCACGCTCACGGACAGCGCGGGAAGCGCCGCTCCGAACGGCGTCAGGCCGGCCAGCACGGCGGCCGCACCATCGGCGACGAGCAGCGGCACCGGCGAGGCGAACCGGGCCGGGGCCCTGCGGACGGGGGACCGGAACCCAGGGGCGGTGCCGCCGCGCGGCGGCATGACCGAGACGGGCGAGAATCCGTGGCTCCGAGGCTGTGCGCCGGGGAGGGGAACGGTGCTTTCCGCGGTCACGAGTGGATGGACTCCCTGTGCGAGGTGGGCGCGGAGGGGGGCGCCGCCCACGGACCGATCAGGTCGCGGTAGAGGTCCGCCACCGCCCCGGTGGCGTGCCGCACGTCGTGCCCGGTGAGTACGTGCCTGCGTCCCTGGTGACCGAGCGACTCGCGCAGCGGTGGGTCGAGCAGGAGTGCGGCGAGCGCCTCGGCCAGCGCTGTCGGGTTCCCGGCCGGGACCAGGCAGCGCGGGCCCAGTGAGGGTGGCAGGCTTTCGCGGGCGCCGTCGACATCCGTGACCACCACCGGCCGCCCGCAGGCCATCGCCTCCAGCGGGGCCAGTGCCATGCCCTCCCAGCGCGACGGCAGAACGACCAGATCCGCCGCCTGGTACCAGGGGACGACGTCGGCCACGCCTCCTGCGAACAGCACCGAGGCGGGCGCCCGGCGGAGCAGGAGATCGCGGTCCGGTCCGTCGCCGACCAGGGCGAGACGTGCGCCGCGGACCCGGCGGGCGACCGCGTTCCACGCCTCCAGCAGGACGTCCTGGCCCTTCTGCCGGCACAGGCGTCCCACGCAGACGACGAGCGGCGTGGCGGGGTCGAGTCCTCGTAGCGGTGCCGGTCGGATGTTCTCGGCACCGCCGGGGGCGGGCCGGTACCGCTGCGGATCGACGCCGTTGGGAATGACGCTCCACTGTGCCTCGATCCCGGCGCGCACACCGGCTGCTCGTTCCGCCTCGCTGACACACACGACGCGCGAGGCCCAACGCGCTCCCCACCGCTCCCACCGCAGGGCGAGCGCCGAGGTGAACCCGCCCACGGCCTGGAACGACCACGCGTGCGGCTGGAAGACGGTGGGGAGGCGCTTGCGGACGGCGAGCCGTCCGGCGATCCCGGCCTTCGCGCTGTGCAGGTGCACCAGATCGGGGCGTACCTCACCGACGATGCGGGCCAGGTCACGTACCTCCCGGACGAGTGGCGCACCGGGCGACCGTGTCGCGTGCCAGCGCCGTACGTCCGCGCCCAGCGTCCCCAGTTCGGCGGTGAGCGCGCCGTCGGGGCAGGCGACCGTGACGGCGCCTCCGGCGGCGCGCTGAGCCCGTACCAGGTCCGTCACGACCCGCGCGACTCCGCCGTCCACGGGCTGCGTGACGTGAAGGACACGGGGTCGAGGGCCGGTTGCTGACAGATGCATACGCGATGTCCTCGCTCACAGTGGCGCTCGGTTCGGCACGGGGGGAGTACGTCTCACCGCTGGGCGTCGACGGCGACGAAGAACGCGCCTGCCCAGGCCATGTCCTGACGGGACGTCAGCCGGAAGGTCAGCCGGTCGCCGCCGTCCCGCAGCGCTCGTGCGAGGTCGAAGACGTCCGAGTCGTAGCCGAGGGTGTCGGCGTAGGCGGGCACACGGTCCGGCGGGGTCTTACCGGGCTGGCTGATCGTCGAGTTGAGGACGTCGTCGACCGGGTCGGCCGGATCGGTGAGCACGGTGACGGCGGTGCGCTCACCGTGCGCGGTCGCGCGGGTGGTGGTGAGGCGGAGCGTGTCACCGCTCACGCCGCGGTCACCGTCGTACGCCACCAGGCCCGCGCTGCCGCCGGCGCCCCTGGGGAGACGCCGCGCGATTTTCCCGAGGTCGACCTCCCCGGTCGGCGTCACCGCTTCGAAGCCGTCCCAGAGAGAAAGACGCCGCAGCGGATCCGCCGGGTTCTCGTACGCCACCACCAGCGTCCAGCCGCCCCACGCGCCGGCCGGGGACGTTCCCTTCGCCACGTTGACCTGGGCCACCGTGTACAGGCCCGGCTTGCTGTCCCGCACCATTTCCGTGACGTCGGCGGAGGCCTGGAAGGCATCGGCGCCGTTCGCCACGTGGTGGCCGACGACCGTGTCCGCGAGGACCTCCTTGTACTCTCCGCCGGGTTCGGCGATCAGTACGCGCCCGTTGTCCTTCGGCGGCTTCTGCTCACCGACCCGGAGGTTGCCGCCCCAGTACAGCCGTGCGTAGCTGACCCGTGATCCTTCGGGAAGACGGACCTCCGCGCGCGAGGAGTTGTATGTGTTCGGGTCCCGGTCGACGTCGATGTACGTCATGTCGAAGGCGCCGTTCACCCCGGTTTCCCCGGTTCGCACCGCCGGACAGGCGGCCGCCGTCGTCGTCGCGGGAACCGGTTGGTCCGCACGGCAGGTGATGGAGGTGTTGGCGGCGCGCACGATGCCGCCGTGCTGCAGGGCCTGGTACCGCTCGGTGAACGGGATACGGTCCGCCTCCGGTGACGGTGGCGCCGCGGAGGCGGCGGCCAGGGCAGCGGGTGCCAGGATCCCGGCCAGGGCAAGGGCGGTGACCGCCCCATGGCGCAGCGGGGGGAGCAAGGAGTCGCGCATGACCGGTTTTGGGCCTTCCGGAAAGGTTGTGAAAGGAGGGGAGGACGCCATGGAGACGATGCGTGCGCCGCGCAGGGCACGCCGGAGGTGAGCAACTCTAGACGCCAGTGGTACTTATCCGGCGAAACCAACGAAAGTGTCGTAATTGTGAATGTTGGTCGGGCATCGTGCGGTCATGCCGGAACAGGCCGGTTCGTGTCCTCGCGGGGGGACAGCGGTTCCCGGGGGCGGACGGTCCCGCCCTTTCCGGTACCGGTCCGGGCCGCGCGGAATCCGTGAGCCCTTTTGGCGTGGCGCACCCGGCCTGCTGCGCGCCCTGCGCGAGGCCGACGCCGACTACGTCCTGCTGGACGGCACCCTGGGCCGGTCCCTTGGGGGCGACGCCCCTCGGACGCCCGCCGGGCCGTGATCTGACGCCGACCCTGCAAACCGTCAACCGGGCGCTGTCCGCAGCACGGGCGCCGGTCGAGTGCGGCGTCGCACATATGAAGTCCTGGCGGATCTTCCGCGGTCCCGGTGCAGTCCGAATCGAATGTCGTCAGTCTCCGCGGCCGTCCTCACTCTGGAGCGGCAGTGCTGAAAGAGCTTCGTGAGTCATGGATCTCATATGAGGACTCGGTAATTTCGGCCCACCTGGTTTCCGGATCGTCCGGGGCTCGTTGATTACGACGACAGCATTACCGCTGGCTGTTTACCCATCGAAGAAAGGAACACCAATGAAGTCTCTGAAGGCTGCCGCCGTTGTTGCCGGGTCCCTCGTCGTGGCCGGTGCCGCCGCACCCGCGTTCGCGGTGGACGTGCCGTCCGGCCTGAATGGCACGGTGAAGACCGTGACCCAGGGAGTGGACGGGCTCGGCGTCACGAAGAACGGCCCGGTGAGCCACACTCTGCAGGGCGCCACCGGCGCTTTGAACGGTCAGAAGCCGCTTGTCGGCGGTCTGCCCCTGGGCGGCTGACGATGCCGCGATCTCCGCTGGCCGCTGTTTCTTGACCGGCGCTCACCGGCGTATCGGTGACGTTTCGAACAGGCCGATTCCGTAGCGTGCGGAGTCGGCCTTCGGTCTCTTCGGCGCTCCTCACCGGCTTTCGCAGGAGGGTGGGAAGAAACCATACGGCAGAGGCCGTTCCTGCGATTGAGCTTTGAATGCGTATGGGGAATTTTCCGGTGAGGGGGTTTCCGGCGTCCTCGTGGCTCGTTGACCGTGGTGGGGCCATGCTCTTCGCAGACCCGCATGTTTCGCTGATGAAAGGAAACCACCATGAAGCCCTTGAAGCCCATGAAGGCTGCCGCGCTCGTCGTCGGCGCCCTGACCGTTGCCGGTGCGGCCGCGCCCGCCGTCGCCCACGGCGGCACCGGGGCCAAGGACGCGGATCTCGCCGGAGTGGTGAAGCAGGTCACCGGGGGGCCTGTCAGCGTGCAACCGCTGCAGACCCTGCACACGCTCGCCGCGAACGGGGAAGGGGCTCTCCCCGGCCCCCTCAAGGACGAGGGGCACACCGTGCACCAGCGCACGGTCGGCCGGTTGGTCGGCGGACTGTAGAACCGGCCGGTGCCCACGGACGGCCGGGGATTCCCGTCCTGCCGCCGGTGCCGGAACGACACTCGACGGGAAGTTCGGAGGAGCATTGACCATACCGGTGAACACCGCGTCGAACCCCGCGGAACCCGTGGGCTCCGCGAAGCCCACGGAGCGGCGTTGGGTGCTGTGGGGGCTGCTGGCCACGGGCACCATGGCGGCTATGGCGCCGGCCCCGCCGGCGCCGGGGCGGTCCGCTCCGGAGAAGGCGCGGTTCGTCGAGACATACCGTGGGCGGCGCATCACCGGAGTGAGGTACGGCGTCGGCCCGTCCGGGGACCCCTGCTGCGAAATGTGGCACGTCACGGTGGACGGACGCCCGCTGCCCCTGATGCGCCGGGCGGACGGCAGCTGGATGACCATGGTCGACCACTACCAGTCGTACCCGACCCCGCTCTTAGCCGCCCGCGCCGCCGTGGACGAACTGGGCCCCACCGCGCGGCCGGCGGCGCCGGACGGGAACGACGGCCGCATGGACCACAGCGGCGAGCGGAGTGAGCAGCCGAGATCCCCGAAGGACCATGTCCATGGTGTACACGCGTAAGGATGTCAGCACGCTCACCCGTTCCGAGCGGCGCCGGTTCGTCAACGCGGTGCTTGAGCTCAAACGCAGCGGTGAATACGACGAGTTCGTGCGCATGCACATCGCGTACTACACGCCCGACGGCGAGAGGGGTCTGCGTGCCGCCCACATGACACCCTCCTTCCTGCCGTGGCACCGGAAGTTCCTGGTGGACTTCGAGCGGGCACTGCGCCGCGTGGACGCGTCGGTGACCGTGCCGTACTGGGACTGGACCCGCAATCGCACCCCGACCGCCGTACCGTGGACCGAGGATCTGCTCGGAGCCGACGGGCGGCGTTCCGACCGGCAGGTCAGGTCCGGCCCCTTCGCGTTCCGTAACGGCCGGTGGACCATCACGGTAGGGGTGACCGACACCGAGTACCTCATGCGTGATCTCGGCCGTTCCCACGATCCGATCGCCCTGCCGACGTCCCGGGACGTGGAGTCGGCCGTCGCCGATCCCCTGTACGACACGGCTCCCTGGAACTCCACCTCCCCCAAGGGATTCCGCAACAAGCTGGAAGGGTGGGGGCCGGGACACCCTCCGGCTTCGTGGCGCAACCACAACAGGGTTCACCGTTGGGTGGGCGGTCACATGGTCAGCGGCGCGTCCGTCAATGACCCTGTGTTCTGGCTGCATCACGCCTTCGTCGATCTCCAGTGGTCCCGCTGGCGGCAGCGCCATCCATCTGCCCGCTACCTCCCCGCGAAGCCGCCCGCCCCCGGCGACACCCAGCACGGCAGGATCGTCGCACGGCGGGAGAAGCTGCCACCCTGGGACGTGACACCGCAGCAGATGGAGGACCACGGCGGGATCTACCGGTACGCGTAGCCCGTTCGGGCGCCGCGTGGCCGGGGGGTTGGCCGTGACATGGTTCCGGTGTCGAAGGACCCGGAAGGGTCCGGTGTGGGGCCACCGGACCCGGTACCGGGCGCAGCGGGTGCCGGGCGGAGATTCAGTTCGTCACAAGCGTCGAGCGGTACCACTGTTCGGCACGGCCGAACCACGTGGCGAAGCCACCGCCCGGACACTGACCGAGATCCGCCCAGAGGGCGTCGGCCTCGAAGAAGTGGTCCGTCGTCAGGATGTCGAGTGTGGCCGGCGGGACCCCCTTGGCCGCGAGGATCGCCTTGGCCCCCTCGACGGTGAGGTTGTCACTCGGCCAGGGGATCCCGGCGCAGTCGGCGACCGCCCGCAGCGCGCTGCCGACGGTGACCGGCGTCGGATCCGCGGCGTGGTACACCCGCGAGGTCAGCACCCCGTCCGGGGCCAGCGCCGTGGCGACCAGCAGCCGTGCCAGGTCCGGCGCGCCGATCACCGACGCCAGCGACAGCCAGTCGGCCACCACTCCCGGCAGGGCCCGCAGCAGCCGTGCCAGGTTCGGACCGACCCACATGTCCCCTGCTCCGAAGACCAGATGGGGCCTGAGCACCACACCGCCGGCCGCGAGGACCGTGTCCTCCGCCGCCGCGCGGGTACGGGAGGTGACGGAGACCGGATTGCGGGTGAGCTCCTCGGGCCGGTGGCCGCGGAAGGTGCCGCGGCCGTACACCGAGGCCGTGCTGAGCTGGACGATCCGGCGTACTCCGGCCCGCCGCGCCTCGGCGACCAGCGCCGCCGTGCCGCGCGCGTTGACCGCCTCGTTGGCCGCGGCGCTGCCGCCGATCTGCGCCGCGCAGTGCAGGAGCACGTCGACCCCGTCGCACACCCCGCGCAGCGAGCCGGGGTCGGTGAGGTCGGCGTGCACGGTCCGCGCCCCGGAGCAGGACCGGGGCAGGGACCGGTGGTGGCTCATGAGCCTGAGGTCGGCCCGCCGGCGCTGTGCCTCGCGCGTCACGTGGGCGCCGACGAACCCGGACGCGCCGGTGATGAGAAGGATGGGCACGGGGACTCTCCCGGGGAGCGGTCGGGGTCAGCGGACACGTGGCCGCAGGACGAGTTCGGCGGTGAAGACCGTCTCCTGCCGCTGGCTGCCGCACACCCGAACCAGCAGGTCACCGGTGCTGCCGTACGGTTCGGGGGCGGCCGTGATCCAGCAGGGCGCGTCCAGTTCGGCGTACCGCACGAACTCGCTGCGCATGCCGAGCAGCAGGGCGCAGGGTGCCCCGGTGCGGGCGTGCGCGGCCTGCCGGGCGGCCTCCAGGAGGAACATGCCGGGTATGTGGTCGACCGGGTGGTCGAAGTAGGTCGGGTGCGCGGTGTCGACCCGCAGTTCCCATCTGTCGTACGCGCCGGGCGCGGGCTCGCACAGCACGACGTGCCGGGTGCCGGCGTGGCCCACGGCGGCCGGGTCGAGGGCCGGTGGCGGGGTGCGGTCGGTGGTGGTGGGGCGCTCTCCGCGCATCCTGCGGTACACCTCCGGGCTCATGCAGCGGAACGCGGCCGAGGCGGTGGCCCGGGCCCCGTTCTCCCGCACCACGGTGACGTCGTAGCGCATCTCCCGCAGCCGGCCCGCGCGGCGGACGACGTCCCGGCAGACCGTGTGCATCTCGACGTCGGTGGGGACCACGTCCGTGACCAGCAGGTCGGGCTCGGCGGTCACGGACATGTCAGACATGAGGAACTGGTGGCCGAACGGGACGTCGAACTCGGCGTGGGCGAGCAGGGAGCCGATCTGGCGGACGGACTCGATCAGCAGCATCGGGTCCTGGTAGCCCGCGTCCGGCGCGAACAGCGCGTGGCTGCGCGGCCATTGGGCCCGGACGGCGAAGCCGTCGGGTCCGGCCTGTTCCCAGCTGGTGAGCAGGACTTCGGAGACCGCCGCGCGATGGACGTACTCACGCGGCACAGTGGTGGTCAGTCCGGGAAGCGTGGGCTTCGGGGCGATGGCCCGGTCGGTGAGGTGCGGCATGTGTCGCGCTCCTGTCGGTGTGACGGAAGGGGGCAACAACGTGCCGTACGCCGACTGTCACCCCCCGTGGCCGACGTTCTAGCGACAAGATACAGACAGGTCGGTCCGGTTCTGCAAGAGGGGAGCCGATTTCCTAGGGAAGTCGAGAACCTTGATGCTCTGCGGGTGTGACGGCTGTTGGCCGTTTTGTCGGGACTGCCCCCATGAAACATGCAAGGTTGTATGTTTTAAAGCGCAAACATAGCCCACGATTGGACTTGGGCCGGGGTTGATTAGCGGAGTCATCACTATCACTTGTCTGACAATCCGGAGAAAATGCAGCTCAGGAATGGGGTGTTGAGGGGTGGCTGGAGGGTGTCGCCTCGTGGTCTGGGTAATTGACAATCAGACAAGTCTGTTTGGTATGGTCTCGTTGTGAACCCGCAGTCCAAGACGATGTGATGTGGCCCAGGGGGAGCAGATGACCCGGCAGTACGCGGACCTCTTAGCGCCGTCACCGCGGCGTCACCGCTCGCACGTTCCGGCCGCTCCGGTCGTTCCGGCCGCCTCGGCCGCCTCGGCCGGGCAGTCGGCTCCCTCGCCCCCCGCATCGCCGGCGGGGGCCGTGAACGTCCTGGTCGTGGAGAACGACCAGCGGTCCGCCGACGCGCTGTTGCACGAGCTGGTCCGGCACGGGTACGCCACCCGCAGTGCGGCCACCGGCGCGCAGGCGCTGCGCGGGCACCGCGAGGCGGACCTGATCCTGCTCGACCTCGACCTGCCCGACCTGGACGGTCTTGAGGTGTGCCGGGGCATCCGGGCGGTCAGCGACCTGCCGATCATCGCCGTCACGGCGCGCGACTCGGAACTGGACTGCGTGCTGTGCCTGCAGGCGGGCTCGGACGACTATCTCGTCAAGCCCTACGGCTTCCGGGAGTTACTGGCCCGGATGGAGGCGGTGCTGCGGCGGGCGCGGGTGCAGCCGGCGGCCCCGCCGGCCGCCGGCGGGGCCGTCACCCACGGGCCGCTGCGCATCGATCCGGGCGCCCGGACGGCCACCCTCGACGGTCACCCGCTCGACCTGACGCGCAAGGAGTTCGACCTCCTCCACCTGCTCGCCTCGCAGCCCACCACGGTGATTCCGCGCCGCCAGATCATGGCCCAGGTGTGGGACGACGCCTGGTCACCGCGCGGCCGCACGATCGACACCCATGTCGGCACCCTGCGCGGCAAACTCGGCGCCAGCGCCTGGATCGTGACCGTCCGCGGGGTCGGTTTCCGGATCGGGACCCCCTAGGCGTCGTTGCAGCAGTTCCAGCCGGTCCCGGGTGTGAGTCGGGGCCGGCCGGACGCCGTTGCCGAACGTCCGCCGGTACAGACAGAGATGAGCGGTGACGGCCGCCGGGGAGACCCGGCGGCCCTGTCGTGTCCGGGGGTGTGTGGTGCCGTCGGGAACGGGTTGACTTCCGTGACGGAGGACTGTCACGCTCTTCGCGGCGGCCGATGTATGCCTCCGTGCGCCTGCTGGGCAGCCGGGGCGTCCCGCCGGACGGTCTGTTCGAACCGTTCCCTCTCTTTCCTCTTCTGCGATCCGGCTTGTGCCGCTGACACCGCGTGGCAGGTCTTCGGGCCCGCCACGCGGTGTTCTGTCGTGCGGCGCCGGCGGTTCCGTGTCGTTCGTGCCCTGCGAAGGAGACCTTCATGACCATCCCCACCCAGCGCCCGCAGGCCGCGGCGCCCGGCCGGTCCCGGCGGGCGCCGTCGCTCACCGGGCTGCCCTCGCTGACCGGGCTCCGGTTCTACGCGGCGACGGCCGTGTTCCTGTACCACGTCACCAGTCCCCAGCTCAGTCCGTTCAGCGGCGGGACCGCCCACGACGCGACCCGGCTGTTCGGCATCGCGGGCGGGCTCGGGGTGTCGTTCTTCTTCATCCTCAGCGGGTTCATCCTCACCTGGTCCGCCCGCCCCACGGACACCCCGGCCCTCTTCATGCGCCGCCGCCTGGTCAAGCTCTACCCCAACCACCTGGTCACCTTCGTGATCTCGCTGCTGGTCTTCGCCGGCGCGACCACCACCGCCTGGCAGAACTGGCTGCCCAACCTGCTGCTGGTGCAGACCTGGTCCTGGAACCCGGCGGTGTCGTTCAGCGTCAACGCCCCGAGCTGGTCGCTCGGTTGCGAGCTGCTGTTCTACCTGTGCTTCCCGCTGCTGCTCCGCGCGGTGAAGGCGATCTCCCCGGCCCGGCTGTGGGCGTGGGCGGTGGTCTTCGCCGCCGCCGTCGTGGCCGTCCCGGCCTTCGCGTACGCCGTGCTGCCCGGTGAGGTGCGCATCCCCGGCTGGCAGGCGAGCGAGGTGCAGAACTGGTTCGTGTACCAGCTGCCGCCGGTGCGGATGCTGGAGTTCGTGCTCGGCATGCTGCTCGCCCGGATCGTCCTGACCGACCGGTGGGTGGGCGTGCGGCTGTGGCAGGCGGTGCTGCTGTGCGTCGCCGCGTACGCCGTGGCGCTCAACGTGCCCTACCTGTACACCCTTTCCGCGGTGTGGGTGATCCCGCTCGGCCTGCTCATCCCGGCCGCCGCGGTCGCCGACGTGCAAGGGCGGCGCTCGCCGTTCCGGGGACGGGTGATGAAGTGGCTCGGCGAGGTGTCGTTCGCGTTCTACCTGCTTCAGGCCACCGTGCTCATCGGCGGCAACAAGTACCTGGCCGGACACGCCCCCTACGGCTTCGGCAAGGCGCTCGGGCTGAGCCTGCTCGCCTGGGCGCTCACCACCGTCCTCGCGTACCTGCTGTACACCGTGGTCGAGCGACCGGCGATGAAGTACCTCAGCCGCCCGCGGCGCAGGGGCGCGGACGCGGGAGCGGGCACGACCGAGCAGACGATCGGCGTCCGTTGACACGGGACGCGCACGGATGTCACGCTTTTTCGCGGAACCCTGTGCCCTGAAACGGCATGACGAAGGCGATGTCCACCGGTGAACCCCGGTTCGGACATCGCCTTTTCTGTTTGCCCCGCCCCGTGCCGACGGGGCGAGCGCGGGCTCCCCGAATGAAACCCCCGACCCGTCACCAAGGATGTGTGGACACATGCCCGAGACCAAGACCCCCGACCAGTTTCCGCACGCCGCGCGCATCATGGACTACTTCCTGGGAGGTTCCGAGAACCTCCCGGTGGACCGTGCCGCGGCGGACGGCATCGTGAAGCTGCTGCCCGGCGGCCCGCTGGGGGCGCGTGCCAACCGGCGCTTCCTCAACCGGGCCGTGCGCACCGCCACCCGGCGTGGCATCCGCCAGTTCCTGGACATCGGCAGCGGCATCCCCGCCGCCGAGGCCACCCACGAGGTCGCGCCCGAGGCCAAGGTCGTCTACGTCGACAACGACCCGGTCGTGGGCGACATCGCCCGCCGGATCCTGGGCGAGAACCCGGACGCCCGCACGGCGTACGTCGACGCGGACTTCCGCGACCCCGAGGCCGTGCTGACCGCCCCCGCGACCAAGGAACTGCTCGACTTCTCCGAGCCGGTGGCGGTGGTGCTCGGCGCGCTGCTGCACTTCGTCGTCGACGCCGAGGACCCGTACGCCGTCGTGGAGCGCTACAAGAAGGCGCTGGCCCCCGGGAGCCTCGTCATCATCACCCACTCCAGCCCCGACTACGTCTCGGCACCGGTGCGGGCCGCGGTCGACGAGCTGTACACGAACCTGCGGGTCGACCTCGCCTCGCGTTCCCGTGCGGAGATCACGCGGTTCGTCGACACCGAGGGCTGGACGGTGCTCGCGCCCGGTGTGGTGTCCGTCAACGAGTGGGAGACCGAGGAGGAGCGGGCCTCCGACGCGGACTACCAGACCAACCGGGAGGACACGGCCGGCTTCGCCGCCGTCGCCGTCAGGAACTGACCTCCCGACCGGCCGGTGCACGGGACAGGACCGGAACCCGGGCCTAGGCTCCGGACGGTGGCCGTACCGCCCGGGGCCGGCGGATCCGGGTCCGCACGGTCCCGGTGCCACCGCGGCCGGCCTGTGCGGCGGCCGGCGACGTGCACCAGTACCGATCAGTCACCGCGATCATGGAGGTCCGGACATGACCGAGGCAGTGGCCCGGTGGATCGGGCGGCACGCCCATCCCCTCACCACACTCGATCCCGAAGCCCCGTTGACCGATCTCCTGCCGCTGGCCGGCATCGTGCGCGATGCCGAGGTCGTGGCCGTCGGTGCCGCCACCCGCCAGGCCCGCGAACTGTCCGTCCTCGCGCACCGGGTCCTGCGGCTGCTGGTCGAGGAACTGGGATTCCGGTCGCTCGTACTGGAAGGGGACGACGCGTCGAGGGTCGGGCTCGACGAGTACGTCGCCACGGGGACCGGGGACCCGCGGGCACTGCTGGCCGGGGCCCGCTCCTTCTGGCAGACCGAGGAGATCCTCGACGCCGTCCGCTGGATGCGCTCATTCAATCGCCGGCACCCCGACGACCCGGTCCGGTTCGCCGGGGCCGGCCGCGCCCTGAAGGGCCGGGCCTCCGTGCCCGGCGGCCCGGCCGGTGTCGAGCTGGGCCTGGCCGAGGACACGATCCGGTGGCATGAGAAGACCGCCGACAGGATCGTCTACTGGGGCGGCCTCATGCACACCGTCGACGCCGGTTCGCTGACCGTCTCACCCTCGTCCCCGCCGCAGACGCACCGGAACGCGGGCAGCCACCTCCGCGAACGCTTCGGCGCCGGGTATGCGTCCGTCGGCCTGACCTTCCACCACGGCACGGCTCCCTACCCCGTCCCGGCCCCGCCGGCGGAGTTCGCCGACGCGGTCCTCGGGGCCACCGGCCTGGACACCTACCTGCTGGACCTGCGCGCCGACAGCCCGGCCCCGGTGCGGACCTGGCTCGACACGCCGACCAGGACGCGCTGGATCGGCCGTCGCTACGACCCCGACGACGACGCGGCCCACCACCTTTCCGGCGGCTCGCTCGCCGACTGGTTCGACGTCGTCCTCCACACCCGGGAGGTCACCCCGGTGCGCCCCCTCCCGAGTGCCGGGAGCTGATACTCCGGACCCTCTGAAATACCGTCAACCAACCCTGAAAATAGGGCAGTTGACGCGTCTCCGGCTCGGATGTCACACTTTTTCCGGCGGCTTCATGCCCTCGTGCGGCATCGGTGTCCCGAGGGTGTCCGCGGGCCGGGCGCGCACAGGTGCTCTCCCCGGGACGGCCGCGCGGCCGAAACCCGCCGGGCGGCCACGCCCGCGGACGGCGGATCCGGACGTACCGGCCGGCCGGGGCCTCCACTGCGCCGGGCGAGATCGTGATCCGGACGACGGGTGGTCCGGAATCGGCCAAGAAGAGGCGGTCCCGCGGACCTCCCGAGCCCCTCGAAACCCTATCTGACCTGCCCTTTCAATCAATGGATGAGTGTCTGATGGTTGGGTTTCTGTTAGTTGGAAGAATTGATGGATAAGCTAGTTGACGATAGGCTGATGCGGTAACGCAGCAGTGCGACGCTGAGGGAGACAGCGATGAGCCAGGAGTTCAAGAACCACGACATGACGATGATGTTCGCCATCCACGACGCCCTGCGGCGGGAGCTGGAGCGGATCGCGCGCATCACGGCCCGGGTCGACGAGGACCCCCGCCATGTGCTGAGCACCGCGGTCGGATGGGAGCTGTTCAAGAAGTTCCTGACGATCCACCACACCTCCGAGGACATCACCGTGTGGCCGGTGATGCAGCAGGCGCTGGCCGGCCGGCCCGCCGAGCTGGCCCTGCTGGACGCGATGGAGGCCGAGCACGCGGTCATCGACCCGCTGCTCGCCGACATCGACGCGGCCCTCGCCGACCGGGACTCCGGTCTGGAGCGCCTCGGCGGCCTGACCGACACCCTCCACACGAAGCTCAGCGGCCACCTCGACCACGAGGAGGGCGAGGCTCTGAAGCTCATGGACATCACCATGACGAAGGAGGAGTGGGCGGCGTTCAGCACCGAGCAGCGCACCCGCGTCGGCGAAGACGCCCGCCGCTACCTGCCCTGGCTGCTCGACGACATGGCCGCCGCCAAGCTCACCGGCTTCCTGGCCAACATGCCCGAGCCGCTGCGCACCGCCTACGAGACCGAGTGGCGCGCCGCCTACGAGGAGCTGGACATCTGGGGCGCCAGGACCGGTTCCACCGCCCGCTGACCCGGCCCCCACCCGGGGGACCGACCATCTGACCCGACATCGACAAGGTGCCCCGCATCCCGTGCGATCCGGCCCGACCAGGGCCGGATCACGAGCGGGCGGGGCACCTTTCGCATGCCCGGTGGCGAGCGGGACCCGGCCGCGTGGCCGCGACCGTGGGCCGGCCTTCATCGATCACGACAGACTACGGACGATTAGAAGGAACTCACCATGCGGGTTCTCATCGCGGTCGCACCGCTGACCGCCCATCTGTACCCCAGCGTTCCGCTGGCGTGGGCGCTGCAGAGTGCCGGGCACGAGGTGCGGCTGGCCAGCGGCACCGCGCTGGCCGAACAGATCACCGCGGCCGGCCTCACCGCGGTCCGGCTCGGCGACGACCCGGCTTCGCCGCCGGACGTCTCCGAAGCGGAACTGGACCGGTTCAGCGAGGCCCTCGGGTTCGAGTCCGGATCCGACTACGGCCGGCTCTGGCAGTCGATCCGCTACTACCTCGTCGCGAACTGCGCGCGCTACTACCCGGACGCCGGCGGACGCCGGGATCTCACCGACAACCTGGTCGAGTTCGCCCGCGGCTGGCGGCCGGACCTGGTGATCTGGGACCCGGCCAACCCCGTGGGATCGGTCGCGGCCCGGGAATCGGGCGCCGCCTCCGCCCGGTTGCTGTGGGGTCCCGACTACTTCGGCTGGGTCCACGGGCGGCTGACCGAACGGTCGTACCCGCCGAACGCGCGGGAGAACCCGCTCGCCAGGACCCTGGAACCGATATTCGGGCGATTCGGCCACGACTTCTCCGCACGGATGCTGCTGGGCGACTTCACCGTGGATCCGCTCCCCGTACAGCTGCCCAGGCCGGACGGGCTGCGCGACGTGCCGATGCGCTGGGTGCCGTACACGGGATCGGCCGCGCTGCCGCAGTGGCTCTGGCAGCCGCCGGCGCGGCCCCGGGTCTGCCTGTCGCTGGGCGTCACCGCACGCGGCGAGTACACCGGTCCGGACCGGCGGATCGCCGCCGCGCTCGAGGCGGTCGCCGGCATGGACGTCGAGGTGGTGGCCACGGTCAACGCCGACCAGCTGGGCGACGACCAGAAGATTCCCGACAACGTGCGCATGGTCGACTACCTCCCGCTGACCCAGGTCATGCCGACCTGCTCGGCCGTCATCCACCACGGCGGCTTCGGCACGTTCTTCGCCGCCGCCGCGCACCGGGTGCCCCAGCTGGTCGTCACGGAGGAACTGGGCAGCCCGCTGTCCAGCTCCCGCTATCTGACGGCCAGGGGCGCGGGCGTCGCCCTGGCCGGCGACGGTCTGACCGCGGCGCAGGTGGGCGGCGAACTCTCCCGGCTGCTGACCGAGCCGTCCTTCCGGCAGGGGGCCGCCGACGTGTACGCGGACATGACCGCGGCGCCCAGCCCCGCCGAGATCGTGCCGATCCTGGAGCGGCTGGCCGCGCAGTACCGAACCCGGGACTGACCGGACATGGACGTGTTCGAGAGCGGCGTACCCGGCGCGTTCGTGTTCACGCCGAGACAGATCCGCGACGAGCGGGGCGCGTTCTTCGAAGCGCTCCGCTGCGACCGGGTCGAGGCGGTCACCGGACGTCCGTTCCGGCCCGAGCAGATCAACTACTCGGTGTCCCGGCGCAACACCCTGCGCGGCATCCACGGTGTGTCCGTACCACCGGGGCAGGCCAAGTACGTCACCTGCGTGCGCGGGGCGCTCCGCGACGTCGTCGTCGACCTGCGGGTCGGCTCGCCCACCTTCGGCCGCCACCACGTGACCCTGCTGGACGCCGGGTCCGGGCGCAGCGTGTACGTGCCGGAAGGAGTCGGGCACGGGTTCCTGACGCTCACCGACGACGCCTGCATCTGTTACGTGGTCTCCACCCGGTACGTGCCGGGCACCCAGATCGACATCAACCCCCTCGACTCCGACCTGGCGCTCCCCTGGGGATTCACCGAGCCGCCACTGATGTCGGAGAAGGACGCGCAGGCGCAGGGGATGCGCGAGGCGCTCGCGGCAGGGCTGCTCGCGAAGTGGCGGGACGCCGCGCCGGATCACACCGACGGCAAGCACTGACCACGGAAATGGGGCATGACGACATGCAGACAGAGCAGTCGAAGCAGCAGCTCTTGGAAATGGTCCGGAAGTACCACCGGGAAGCCCAGCCGGACACGAGCTTCGTCCCCGGGGTCACCGAGATATGGCCGTCCGGTGCGGTGCTGGACGAGGACGACCGCGCGGCGCTGGTCGAGGCCGCGCTGGACATGCGCATCGCCGCCGGGCCCAGCTCCCGCCGGTTCGAGTCGCGGTTCGCCCGCAAACTGGGACGGCGCAAGGCGCACCTCACCAACTCCGGGTCCTCGGCCAACCTGCTCGCGCTGTCCGCCCTGACCTCCCCGGCGCTGGAGGACCGGCGGCTGCGGCCCGGCGACGAGGTGATCACGGTCGCCGCCGGCTTCCCGACCACCGTCAACCCCATCCTGCAGAACGGCCTCGTGCCGGTCTTCGTGGATGTGGACCTGGGGACCTACAACACCACGGCCGAGCGGGTCGCCGAGGCCATCGGGCCGCGGACCCGGGCGATCATGATGGCCCACACGCTGGGCAACCCGTTCCCCGCCGGGCGGATCCGGGAACTCGCCGACGAGCACGAGCTGTTCTTCGTGGAGGACAACTGCGACGGCGTCGGTTCGCTGATCGACGGGCGCCTCACCGGCACCTTCGGAGACCTGAGCACGGTCAGCTTCTATCCCGCGCACCACCTCACCATGGGCGAGGGCGGCTGCGTACTCACCTCGAACCTGGCGCTCGCCCGCATCGTGGAGTCGATGCGGGACTGGGGGCGGGACTGCTGGTGCGAGCCGGGGGAGAGCAACAAGTGCCTCAAGCGGTTCTCCTACCAGATGGGCACGTTGCCGGCGGGCTACGACCACAAGTACGTCTTCTCCCACGTCGGGTACAACCTCAAGGCGACCGACCTGCAGGGCGCGCTGGGGCTGACCCAACTCGCCAAGCTGGACGAGTTCTGTGACGCGCGGCGGCGCAACTGGCGGCGGCTGCGCAGCGGTCTGGACGGCACCCCCGGGCTGCTCCTGCCCGAGGCGACCCCCGGCTCCGACCCCAGCTGGTTCGGGTTCGTCATCACCGTGGACCCGCAGGCCCGCTTCACCCGGGGCGAGCTGGTCGCGTTCCTGGAGGACCGCAGGATCGGCACCCGGCTGCTCTTCGCCGGGAACCTGACCAGGCATCCGGCCTACCTCGACCAGCCGCACCGGGTGGTCGGCGGACTCGCCAACAGCGACATCATCACCGACCACACCTTCTGGGTCGGCGTCTACCCCGGGCTCACCGAAGAGATGCTCGACTACGTGATCGCCTCGATCCGGGAGTTCGTGGCCGTCCACGGATGAACGCGTCGGCCCGCAGCGCCGCCCCGTCCATGATCCTCACCTGGTAAGGGAGTCCTCCCATGTCCCAGAACACCCTGTTGCGCCCCCGAGCGGACGCCGAACTGCCCGGCAGGCTGGCCGATTCGCTCAGCACCACACAGGGCGCGGTGCTGTCCACCGAGGAGTTCCCCCACTGGCTGGCCGAGCACCGGCGGGCCCATTCGTTCCGTGTGGACCGCATCCCCTTCAGCGAGCTTGACCGCTGGTCCTTCGACCCCGGCACCGGCAACGTGGTCCACGACAGCGGCCGCTTCTTCACCGTCGAGGGGCTGCACGTCACCACGGACGCCGGGCCGCGCCGGGAGTGGCACCAGCCGATCATCAAGCAGGCCGAGGTGGGCATCCTCGGGATCCTGGTGAAGGAGTTCGACGGGGTCCTGCACTGCCTGATGCAGGCGAAGATGGAGCCCGGCAATCCCAACCTGCTGCAGCTCTCCCCGACCGTGCAGGCCACCCGGAGCAACTACACCCGGGTGCACCAGGGCGCGCCGGTGCGGTACCTGGACTACTTCCTGGAGCCGGGCCGGGGCCGGATCCTCGCCGACGTGCTGCAGTCGGAGCACGGCGCGTGGTTCCACCGCAAGAGCAACCGGAACATGATCGTCGAGGTGGACGAGGACATCGAGCCGCACGGCGACTTCTGCTGGCTCACCCTCGGGCAGATCGGCGAGCTGCTGCACCTGGACAACGTGGTCAACATGGACTCCAGGACCGTGCTGGCCTGTGCCCCGATCGGGGCCGTCGCCCCGGACCGGGCGCGCGATCCGTTCGTGGCCGCGCTGGCCCGGTCCCGGAACGCCGGGGCGCTGCACTCCGACGTCGAACTGCTGTCCTGGTTCACGGCGGAGCGGGCCCGGCAGAACGTACGCGCCGAACGGGTACCGCTGGCCGGGTTGCCCGGGTGGGTCAGGGGCACCCACTCGATCGACCGGCACGACGGCAGGTTCTTCCGGGTGGTGGCACTGTCCGTGGAGGCCGGCAGCCGCGAGGTCAGCGGCTGGACCCAGCCCCTGATCGAACCCCGCGGCGTGGGCATCGCGGCGTTCGTCACCCGGCAGATCGACGGGGTGCTGCATGTGCTCATGCGGGCCAGGGCGGAGGCCGGGTTCCTGGAAGCGCTGGAGCTCGGACCCACCGTGCAGTGCGTCCCGGGCAACCACGACGATCTGGCGCCCGAGGACCGTCCTGACTTCCTCGACCTGGTGCTCTCCGCCGACCCGTCGACCGTGCGCTACGAGGCGGTGCACTCCGAGGAGGGAGGCCGCTTCCTCAACGCCGAGAGCCGTTACATGGTGGTGGAGGCCGGAGAGGACCAGGCGCCCCTCGACCCGCCGCCCGGCTTCTTCTGGCTGACCGTGGGCCAGCTGACCTCCCTGGTGAGCCACAGCAACTACGTCAACGTGCAGGCCCGCAGCCTGCTCGCGTGCCTGAACGGGATGCTCGCGAGGGCGCGGTGAGCGGCCGGTCCGACGCGGCGACGGTACGGATCGGCGTGCTCGGCTGTGCCGGCATCGCGCTGCGCCGGATGCTGCCGGCGATGGCGGCCCGCCCCGGCGTCGAAGTGGCGGCGATCGCCAGCCGGGACCCGGCCCGGGCGGCGGAGCAGGCCCGCCGGTACGGCTGCCGCGCCGTGCCCGGCTACGCCGAACTGCTGGACCGCGACGACGTGGACGCGGTGTACGTGCCGCTGCCGACGGGGCTGCACGCCGAGTGGGTGGCGGCCGCGCTGCGGGCCGGCAAGCACGTGCTGGCGGAGAAGCCGCTGACCACGGACGCGGCGCTGACCCGACGACTCCTCGACGAGGCCGCGGCGCGAGGCCTGGTGCTGATGGAGAACGTGATGTTCGTGCACCACGCGCAGCACGCCGAGGTACGGCGGCTGCTGGCCGCGGGCGCCATCGGGG
Source organism: Streptomyces sp. GbtcB6 (assembly GCF_019091475.1). NCBI lineage: Bacteria > Bacillati > Actinomycetota > Actinomycetes > Kitasatosporales > Streptomycetaceae > Streptomyces > Streptomyces sp. GbtcB6. Next base: position 546,366 of record NZ_JAGXJL010000003.1, read on the forward strand.
AACCGCGGTCCCTGCACGCCACGTTCGCCGTCCCCGCGCTGCCCGACGACGACATCCGCTATCGGCCCGAACTCGGCGGTGGCGCACTGTGGGACGTCGGCGTCTACCCGGTCCGGGCGGCGATCCACCTGCTCGGACCGCACCTGCGGGTGGCCGGCGCCGAGCTGACGGCGTGCCCCGGCCGTCGGGTGGACACCTCGGGAGCAGCCCTGCTGGCGACCCCCTCCGGGGTGACCGCGCAGCTCACCTTCGGCCTTGAGCACGCCTACAGATCGGCGTACGAGGTACGGGGCAGCGCGGGCCACATCACCGTGGACCGGGCCTTCACCCCGCCCGCGGACCATGTCCCGGTACTGCGGGTGGTGCGCGGGTCGGAGACGGAGGAGCGCCGGCTCCTCCCCGACGACCAGGTCGCCAACACCGTGGACGCGTTCGCCCGGGCGGTGCGGGCCGGGACCCACCACGACCCCGACTGCCTCCGGCAGGCGCTGTTGCTGGACCGGCTGCGCCAGGCGGCCGACCGGACGCGACAGGACGAACACGCCTTGACCTCAACCTGAGTTGAGTTTCTACGGTTTCCGATGTCCAACGCCAACGACCAGGCAAGGAGAACCCGTTGAGTACCGACGTCGGTACCGCGGCAGCACCGCGGGCGACTCGAAGGGAGTGGCTGGGACTGGCGGTCCTCGCCCTTCCCACCATGCTCATCGCCATGGACCTGACGGTGCTGCATCTGGCACTGCCCACCCTCACCGCCGACCTGCGGCCCGGCAGCACCGAGCTGCTGTGGATCGTGGACATCTACGGATTCCTCATCGCGGGTGTCCTCATCCCCAAGGGCGCGATCGGGGACCGGATGGGCCGTAGGCGAGTGCTGCTGCTCGGGGCGGGCGGGATCGGGGTGGCCTCG
>NZ_JAGXJL010000030.1:0-119783 GCF_019091475.1 Streptomyces sp. GbtcB6
GGCGGCGGGGGTGGCGGCGGCCGGGGTGGCCGCGGCGGCAGCTGCCGGCGTGTGCGCGGCCACGGGTGCCGCGGCCGTCGGCAGCGCCACCCGGTAGCCGTTCTCCAGCGCCTCGCGATACGCGGCCCGGCGTGCCTCGGGCACATGGTTGATTCCGTTCAGGGGCACGGTCATCCCCTTGACGGGCTCGACGTCCGGCACCTCCGCGACATAGGCGTCGGCGGTCGCCAACGGGAGCCCCAGCACGGCCAGTTGGGCCACGGCCCGCTTCAGGGTGAGGTCGGCGTCACCGCCGCTGCCCGGGTCCAGCTGCACGGCGAAGTGCTCGCGCCCGCCGAGGATCCGGTCCACGAGCCGGGTGAGCACGCCCTTCGGCCCGAACTCCACGAACGTACGGAAGCCCGCCGCGTACATCTCCTCGACCCGGTCGGCGAACTCGACCGGCTTGACCAGCTGGTCCACCAGGGTCCGCCGGTTGGCGTCGGCATCCGAACCGTAGGCCGCGCCAGGCGAGTTGGCGAACACCGGACGGTCCGGCGCGCCGATCGCCGCGTCCGCGACCGCGCGCCCGAACTCCGTCACCGCGTGTGCCACGAACGGCGTGTGGAAGGCCGCGGACACCGGCAGCCGAACCGCCCGTACCCCGGCCGCCTCCGCCGCCGTCACGAACCGCTCCACCGCCTCGGTGGCACCGCCGACCACGATCTGGTCGGCCGCGTTGCGGTTGCAGACGGTCAAGTCGCCGAACTTCGCGAGCAGTTCGGCCACCCGCTCCTCGGAGGCGGTGACGGCCGCCATCGCCCCGGCGTCCGCGTCGCCCTGCGGGGCCATCGCCGCACCGCGGGCCCGGGCCAGCGTGAAGTAGGTGTCGTCGTCGATCGCGCCGGCCGCCCACAGCGCGGCCAGTTCGCCGAAGCTGTGCCCGAGGAACCCGTCGGCCGCGAAGCCGAGTCCGGTCAGGTACCGGTACTGTCCGGCCGCCAGGGCGCCGATCGCGGGCTGCGCGTACTCGGTGCGGCGCAGCTCGGTCTCCTGGGCCGCGCGGGTCACCTCGTCGAAGGCGGGCGGCGGGAACGCCACCCGGGACAGCGGGAGTTCGTGGTCGCCGAAGGCCGCGTTGGCCCGGTCGAAGGCCGACCGCAGCGGAGGCAGCGCGAGCACCGCGGTCCGGCCGGGCTCGACGTACTGGCTGCCCTGACCGGCGAAGAGCGCGCCGACCCTGCCGAGGTCGGCGCCGGAGCGGCGGAAGTAGATGCCCTTGGGGTGCGACCAGGCCTCGGCGTCCGGCTCGGCCCGCAGCCGCTCGGCGGCCAGGGCGCGCAGCTCGGCGAGTTCGGCCGCGGAGCGGGCGACGAGGGCGAGCCGGGGGTGGCCGTGCGGTGCGGGGTCGGTGCGGGGCTCGGCCCCGCCGTCCACCGCCCGCACCAGACCGTGCATGTCAGGTTCATGCCAGGCATATATCCGGCTGACAGGGAACATCACCCGCAGGTCGTCCCCGTCGCCGTGCTCCTCCAGCACCAGGTGGAAGTTGGTGCCGCCGAAGCCGAACGAGGACATGGCCGCCCGGCGCCGCGGCCGGCGCGGGTCCCGGATCCAGGGGCGGGTGCGGGTGCCGACGTAGAACGGGCTCTCTGACCAGTCGATGGCCGGGTTGGGCCGGTCCACGTTGATGGTCGGCGGCAGCAGCCTGTGGTGCAGGGCCAGCGACAGCTTGATCATGCCGGCCGCGCCGGCGGCCGCCTTGGTGTGCCCGATCTGCGACTTCACACTGCCGACGGCCGCGAACTGCCGTTCCCCGGTGTACTCCGAGACCACCGCGGACAGTGCGGACAGCTCGGTCGCCTCGCCGACCGCGGTGCCCGTGCCGTGCGCCTCGAACAGCTCGATCGAGTCCGGGGTGACGTCCGCGTCCTCGTACGCCCGGCGCAGCGCCGCCATCTGCCCCTCCTTGCGAGGGGCGTAGATGGACTTGAAGCGGCCGTCGCTGGAGGAGCCGATGCCGCGCAGGACCGCGTAGATCCGGTTGCCGTCGCGCTCGGCGTCGGCGAGGCGGCGCAGCGCCAGCATGCCGATGCCCTCGCCGATCAGGGTGCCGTCGGCGTCCGCGTCGAACGGGCGGATCCGCCCGGCCTTGGAGAACGCGGGCGTCTTGGAGAAGCACAGGTACATGAAGATGGTGTTCTCGGCGTCGCAGCCGCCCACCAGCATCATGTCCGAGCGGCGCTCCAGCAGGTCGCTGACCGCCGACTTGACCGCGCCGAGCGAGCTGGCACAGGCCGCGTCGATCGTCATGTTGGTGCCGCCGAGGTCGAGCCGGTTGGCGATCCGGCCCGCGACCACGTTGCCCAGCATGCCGGGGAAGGAGTTCTCCTCCCAGGGCGCGAAGGCCAGCTTGAACTTCTCCGCGATCTCCTCCGCGTCCCGGTCGGAGAGCCCGCAGGAGCGGACCACCTCCTTGAGCACCGGTGTCTGCAGCCGGGCGGACAGCGGCTGGGTGAGCTGGTTGGCGCCGGTCACCCCGAGGACCACCCCGGTGCGCGAGGCGTCGTACCAGTCCTGGTCGGCGCCCGCGTCCTTGAGCAGGTCACGCGCCACGACGAGGCTCAGCAGCTGGAGCACGTCGGTGACTTCGAGGGTGTTGGGCGGCAGCCCGAACTCCAGCGGGTTGAACGGGACGTCGGGGATGAAGCCGCCGCGCCGGGAGTACGTCTTGTCGGGGGCGGCGGGGTCGGAGTCGTAGTGCTCCGACACGTCCCAGTGGGTCGCGGGGACGTCCTCGATGCAGTCGGCGGCGGAGACCACGTTCGCCCAGAACTCGCGCAGGTCACGCGACTTGGGGTAGAGGGCGGACAGGCCGACGACGGCGATGGGATCGCGGGCCAGCCGGCGATCGAGGTCGGACGAGCGGTGCGAAGCGTTCACGGCGAGGCTCTCTTGGTCGGACGGGGCCTGGACAGCCCGGGTCGGTACGGGGGCCCTGGGGGTGACACGCGCGATGGGGGAAGGAGAAAGGGGGAGTTACGCGGCGTGCAGCAGCGGTGCGAGCACGGCGAGCGCGTCGGGACGGGCGAGCATCGTGTAGTGGTCGCCCGGGCAGGGGCGCACGGTCAGCCCGTGCGCGGCGAGGGACTCCCAGCCGAGGGAGGCGTCCTCGGGGAGCAGTCCGCGCTCGGCCTTGACCAGCACCAGCGGGAGCGGGGCGGGTCCGGGCCGGTACGGCGCGGTGAGGCGGTTGTTGCGCAGCAGCCCGTCGACGTACGTGTCGTAGAGCTTGCGCAGTCCGGGCAGCGGGGTGTCCGCGGCGAGCGCCCCGGCCGCGACGGCCGCGTCGAGCACCAGGGGGAGTCCCTCGTCGGTGCCGCGCCCGGCGAGCGCCGCCGGGTCGACGGTGACGGCACGGTCGCGCTTCGCGCCCAGGTACATGGCGAACCAGCCGAGGAGCAGGGCGGGTTCGAGCGCGTCGTCGGGCTGTTTGTAGGCGTCGACGGGCGCGATGCTGTCCAGCAGGACCAGGGACCCGGGGAGCCGGCCGGTGGGCAGGGAGCGGGTCATGGCGTGGGCGAGGACCCCGCCGAAGGACCAGCCCGCCAGGATGTACGGGCCCTGCTCCGGCTCCAGGTGCGCGGCCAGGCCGTCGGCCAGGTCCTGCACGGTGGTCGCGGCCCGGCCGCCGTTCAGCGCCGCCTGCGCGTATTCGGCGACGCCCGACAGATCGAGCACGGTCAGTCCGTCGCCCTCCGGCAGGGCGTCCGCCAGCCCCTGGTAGACCTGGGCCGCGAGCGCGCCGGGGTGCACCACGTACACCGTCCGTCCGCCGGACCCGGCCTGCCGGAACGGGCGGACGACCGGCGGCGTCAGCTCACGCGGCGGCCGCACGCTGGGAACTCTCCTCCGCGATATAGGCGGCCAGGTCCTTGACGGTCGGGTGGTACCACAGCGTCGTGGTGCTCAGCTCGAAACCGAGCCAGTTCTCCATCTCACCGGCGAGGATGAGCGCCTCGGTGGAGTCGAGGTCCAGTTCGTCGAAGTACACCTCGCGGGAGACCTCGTTGTCTGCCACGCCCAGGCGGTGTGCGATCTTCCCGATGAGCCAGTCCTCGGCCTCACGAGCGGTCACTGCGGCCATGATGGTCGTCCTTCCCTGAGGGTGGTGGGGCGCGCGGGCAATGGGCGCACGTCTGCCATAGACGGCCGTAAAGCCCGCGGAATCGTCGGGCGCGTCACATTTCCCGGAACGCCTTCGGGCACTGCGAATTACTTGTCAGTAAGTCTCCGGCGCGCTCCGCTTCGGTGGGGTGCTGCGTCGCGTGGGCGGGGGTGCGGTCCCGCGAGCCCGGCGAAGACTTCGGAGTGGCCGCCCGAAGCACGCAGGCCACAGTCTTGCCAGCTATCGGAATCCTGAACAACAGCTCTTCCAGAGAGTGGAAAGAAATCCGGGTTGACAGGCGTCTACCTGGTGGCGGATCAAGTGACTGGAAGGTGAAATGCCGCTTCGCGACGGCACCTTACGGTTGGCTGCGGGCCTTTGCCTCACGACGGAACGCACCCGGTGTCATATCCACCCGCCGGGTGAAGAACTTCCCGAAATTGGTCACCTCGGAGAAGCCGAGCTGCCGGGCGATGGCGCTGATCGGCAGGTCCGTGTGGACCAGGAGCCGACGGGCCTCCAGCGCGACCCGGGCGTCGATGAGGTCCTTGGTGGAGGTGCCGGCGAAGGCGCGGCAGGCCCGGGCGAGGGCACGGGGACTGCAGTTCAGGGCGTCCGCGTAGTCCTCGACCAGCCGGGTGGAGCCGTAGGAACGGTCCAGTTCGCGGCGGAATCGCATGAACAGTTCGCCGGCCTCCCCGCTCGGGGCGCCGTCCTCGCCGTCCGGGTGACGGTGGCGGCACACCTGGTCGACATGGAGCAGGACGACGGCCAGCAGATGCTTCAGCAATTCCTCGCCGAAGCCCCGGTCGGGCCGCCGGAACTCCTCCTGAAGCAGGCTCAGAACTCGTTGGAATGCCGCGAGTTCCTGCTCGGTGAGCACCCAGTGCGAGGGGCGCAGCACATCGTCGAGCAGCCCCATCCGAGGGCCCATCTGGAGCGGGAAGGCCTCGGTGAACATGATGACGTCGCCGTCCGCCCCGGCTGCCGGGTAGGCCTGGACCACCTGATCGGGCCGGGTCCAGAGCAGGGTGCCCGGGTCGCAGGGGAAGCGGGTGGAATCGACACCGTAGGAACCGGACTTCTCGGTGAACAGCACGATCTGGTGGAAGTCCAGCCGGTGCGGCCGGGTGAGCAGCTCCGGGGGAGCCTTGGCGTGCAGCTCGCGCACGGTCGTCAACGCGATACCGAGGCCCGGACGGCAGACAGGGGTGTACGCGATGACGGGGATCGGTAACGATGCGAAATCGACCATGAACGTTCCGGAATCGACCTTTCACTGGCCACTTGACGCTTCAATGATAGAGGCGGCCGCCCGATGTCAGATCACCCTTGGTGCACGCAGGAGTCAGCAAGCACCCACGACGTGAAGGGAACTGATCGGGATGACCACTCCCCACTCCGCCGTACCGGAGCGCTCGGTCGTCGACCGGACGCTCAGCATCCTCGGCGCCTTCGACAAGGACAACCGGACCCTGTCGCTGAGCGACATCAGCCGCAGGGCCGGGCTGCCCGTCGCCACCGTTCACCGCATCGTCAACAAGCTCCAGCTCTGGGGCGCTCTCGAACGGTCCGCCGACGGCGCGTACAGCATCGGACTGCGCCTGTGGGAGACGGGCTCCCTGGCGCCGCGCGCCGCGACCCTGGCCGAGCGGGCACTGCCGCACCTGGTCACTCTGCAGTCGCAGTCCTCGGCCGCCGCCATCCTCGCGATCCGGGACGGAGCCGAGGGCGTCTGCCTCGGCTTCGTCTCCTGCGACGCGGAGTTCTCCGGCCGTTGGGGCGACACCGGCCGGCGCCTGCCGCTGCACGCCACCGCGGTCGGCCTGGTCCTGCTCGCCCACGCGAGCGAATCCGTACAGAAGGAGGTGTGCTCCGGTCCGCTGAAGGCCTACACGCCGCACACCGTCACCGACGGTGCCCTGCTGGAGCGTTCCCTGACGAAGGTGCGCCGGGAGGGACACGCCGTCATGCGCGGCACGCTCACCGAGGAGCGCGACGGCTTCGGGATGGCGGTGCGCGACTCCCGCGGGGCCGTGGTCGCCGCCGTGGGCGTGTTCGGTCCGGTCGAGGCCGTCCAGCCGCTCAGACTCGCCCCGCAGGTCCGGGCGGCGGCCGACGCCGTCTCCCGGAGCCTGCGGGGCGAAGGCCCGCGCGCCACCGAGGTCGGTGCGTGAAGCGGTGCACCGCGGTGCCGGGCGGCCTTCGTGGGGCCGCCCGGCGGGAACTCAGCAGTCGCGGAACTCCGGCGACTGGTTGAGGATCTGCGCGCGCGTCGAGGTGAAGCGGGTGTGCGTCTCGCCGCCCCGCGCGCCGGGCGGGAACACCGCGACCCGGTGGCAGTTCTGGAAGGCGAGGGCGACCTCGAAGTGCCGTTCCAGGCTGCCCCGGATCGCGTCGGAGGACAGCGCCCGCAGCAGCTGCCCGCGCTCCCTCTCCGAGGGCGGCGGGGTCTGGTTGTCGGCGAACTCGGCTGTGCCGCCGCGTAGTTCGGTGGCCAGCCGGGCGACGAGGTCGTACGCGTACGGCAGTGACGTACGGACGGTCTCGATGAAGTCCTCCTCCTGCACCGCGCCGTTCTCGGCTTCGGCGAGCAACTGCTGGGAGACGTCGAGCGACATGTGGCGGTGTCCTGTTCTTTCAAAGGGGTGTTACGGAAAGGGGGTGTTCAGGAGGGTTCGCGCAAAAGGGATCCGCGCGACGGGAGACCGGCGTCTCAGGCGAAGACGGGCAGTGCCGCCGGGCCGTGCCGGAAGTCCGGATCGACCTGGGCGGCCAGATCCTGGCCCGTCGCCGCGTCGGCCCAGGCGGCGGCGTTGCGCAGATGGAACTCCACGGCGTGCCGCTGGAAGGCGTCCCAGTCCTTGTGCCGCGCGTCCACCGCCGCCCGCAGCCGGTCCAGGGCCCGGGAGTTGTGCGGCTCCAGCCCGCCGCTGCCGCGTCCCTGTTCCTGGGCGCGGACGTGCGGCGACAGCTCGCAGTGGGCCAGCAGGTCCTCGCCCACCCGCTCGCGCAGGAAGGCGAGGTCGTCCGCGCCGGTCACCTTGTTGCCGACCACGGCGACCGGGATCCCGAACTCGGCCGCATGGTCCCGGTACTGGTGGTACACGGACAGGCTCTTGCGGGTCGGTTCGACCACCAGGAAGGTCATGTCGAAGCGGGTGAACAGACCGGAGGCGAAGGCGTCGGCGCCCGCCGTCATGTCGACGACCACGTACTCGCCGGGGCCGTCCACCAGGTGGTTGAGGTACAGCTCCACCGCACCGAGCTTGGAGTGGTAGCAGGCCACCCCGAGGTCGCTCCCGGCGAACGCCCCGGTCACCATCAGCGGCACCCCGCCGACCTCCTGGACGTGACGGGAGTGCACCTCGTCGTCGCCCAGCAGTCGCAGCAGCCGCGAGCCGTGCCCCGGCGGTGTCGTCTTGACCATGGCCTCCCGGGACGTGATCCGGGGGTTGGTGCCGCGCAGGTAGTCCTTGATCTCACCGGTCCGTGCGCTCAGCGGCGGCGCCGCGAACAGCTCGTCCTCGTCCAGGCCGAGAGCGTGGGCCAGGTGCTGGTTGATGTCACCGTCGATCGCGACGACGGGCGCGCCGGACCGTGCCAGATGACGGGTGAAGAGGGCCGACAGCGTCGTCTTGCCGCTGCCGCCCTTGCCGACGAAGGCAACACGCATGGCTAACCGCCGCTCCTTTTGAAAATGGATTTCATGAGCATAGGTTGGAATGGATCATGAGCGGTGTCAAATCGGGGTGGTCCAACCGGGTTGCGGACCCGCGCGGTCGACGGAGCCGCAGGTCCGGCGGGGTGCGGAAGGGCGCAGTCCGGGCCGGCGGCCCCGGTCCCGTCCGATCACCGTCTGATCATTTGTCCTTGACCCCTGCCGACGGCCGACCTAGCCTCCAGCCAACACACCTGGACAGATGGGCCGACGATGGCGGACACACGGGAACCCGGCAGACAGCTCCAGGTCGAGACGCACGGCCTCGACGTGATCGGCGACGCCGACCGCAAGGGCACCCCGCGCACCCTGTTCTGGCCCTGGTTCGGCGCGAACGTCTCCGTCCTCGGACTGAGTTACGGCGCCTTCGCGCTCGGCTTCGGCATCTCCTTCTGGCAGGCGCTGGCCGCCGGCGTCCTCGGCATCCTCGTCTCCTTCCTGCTCTGCGGCTTCATCGCGGTCGCCGGAAAGCGGGGTTCGGCACCGACCATGGTGCTCAGCCGGGCCGCGTACGGCGTGCGGGGCAACCGGCTGCCGTCGGTCGTCTCCTGGGTGCTCACCGTCGGCTGGGAGACCGTCCTGATCGCCCTCGCCACCATGGCCACCGCGACCGTCTTCACCCGGCTCGGCTGGGGCGGCGGCACCGAGACCGAGGTGGTCGCGCTGATCGTGGTCTGCGCGCTGACCGTGGTCGGCGGTGTGATGGGCTTCGACCTGATCATGCGGCTGCAGACCGTGATCACGGTGGTGACCGGCGTCCTCACCGTCGTCTACGTCGTCCTCGTCGCCGACCACATCCACTGGGCGGCGGTGAGCGCGATCCCGTCCGGCTCCGCCCAGGAGTTCATCGGCGCGCTGGTGTTCATGATGACCGGCTTCGGCCTCGGCTGGGTCAACGCGGCCGCCGACTACTCGCGTTACCTGCCGCGCGGCTCCTCCGGCCGGGGCGTGATCGGCTGGACCACCTTCGGCGGCTCCGTCGCCCCGCTCCTCCTGCTGGTCTTCGGCCTGCTGCTCGCGGGCTCCTCCGAGACCCTGAACAAGGCGATCGCGGCCGACCCCATCGGCGCGCTGACGACCATCCTCCCCACCTGGTTCCTGGTCCCCTTCGCCGTCGTCGCCGTCCTCGGCCTGGTCGGCGGTGCGGTCCTGGACATCTACTCCTCCGGGCTGGCCCTCCTCTCCGCGGGCCTGCCCGTGCCCCGCTACCTCGCCGCCCTGGTCGACGGGGTCCTGATGATCGCCGGCTCGGTCTACATCGTCTTCTTCGCCGACGACTTCCTCGGCCAGTTCATGGGCTTCCTCACCACCCTCGGCGTGCCGATCTCCGCCTGGTGCGGGATCATGCTCGCCGACCTGGCGCTGCGCCGCCGCGACTACGACGAGGCCGACCTCTACCGCCCCGCCGGCCGCTACGGCGATGTCCCCCTCCTGCCCCTGCTCCTCACCCTGGCCGCCACCGCCCTCGGCTGGGGCCTGGTCACCAACACCGCCGCGAGCTGGCTGACCTGGCAGGGCTATCTGCTCGGCCCGCTCGGCCTCGGCGGCAAGTCCGGCGCCTGGGCGTACGCCAACCTCGGCGTCCTGGCCGCCCTGGCGCTCGGCTTCCTCGGCACCCTGGCCCTGGGCCGCGGCCGGGTCCGGACCCAGGAGAGCCTGCCCGCCACCGCCTCGGCATCAACCGTATGAGCACCCCACCCGGCCTCCTGGCTGTCATCGACATGCAGCACGTCTTCGCCGACCCCGCCGGCCCCTGGGCCGCCCCGCGCTACGCCGAGGCGGCCCAGGGCGTACGACGCCTGCTCCCGGCCTTCGGCAATCGCACGGTCTTCACCCGCTTCGTCGCCCCCGCACACCCCACCGGAGCCTGGCGGGCCTACTACGACCGGTGGCCCTTCGCGCTCCAGCCTCCGGAAGCCGGACTCTGGCGCCTGACCGACGAGTTCGAGCAGCAGGCCGAAGTCGTCCTGGACGCCCCCACGTTCGGCAAGTGGACCCCCGAACTCGCCGCCCTGGCCGCCCCGCACGCCCGCCTGGTCCTGGCCGGCGTCAGCACCGACTGCTGTGTCCTGTCCACCGCACTGCCGGCGGCCGACGCCGGCATCGAGGTCCTGGTCGTCGCGGACGCCTGCGCGGGCGCGGACGACGACTCCCACGCGAAGGCGCTGCACCTGCTGGACCTGTACCGCCCGCTGATCCGGGTGACGACGACCGCCGAACTGCTGTCCTGAACGGGTCTGGTGAAGTCCGCGCCCCGAAGGGGCGCGGGAACTGCGCGACCAGCCACGACGCCGCCGCAGACGACCGACGACGCACCCCCGCCCCCCAGCGGAGCGCCTAGCCCCGGCGGGACACCTCCACGTTCTCCAGGATGCCGAGGGCGTCCGGCACCAGGACGGCGGCCGAGTAGTAGGCGGTGACCAGGTAGGAGGCGACCGCCTGTTCGTTGATCCCCATCAGGCGGACGGTCAGGCCCGGCTCCGCCTCGTCCGGCAGGCCCGTCTGGATGAGGCCGATCACGCCCTGGTTCTGCTCGCCGGCCCGCAGCGCGATGATGGAGGAGGTGCGGTCCCCGGTGACCGGGATCTTCCCGCAGGGGAGCAGCGGGACGCCCCGCCAGGCCGGGAGGTGGTGGCCGCCGACCTCGACCCCGCCGAAGTACAGGCCGCGCTTGTTGCACTCCCGGCCGAACGCGGCGATCGCCCGGGGGTGGGCAAACAGGTGCGTGGTGTCGCGCCGCATGGCGAGGAGTTCGTCGAGGTCGTCGGGGGTGGGCGGGCCCGCGTGGGTGGAGATCCGCTGGCCGTGGTCGGCGTTGTGCAGCAGGCCGAAGTCCCGGTTGTTGACCAGCTCGTGCTCCTGGCGTTCCCGCAACACCTGGACGGTGAGTTTGAGTTGCTGCTCGGTCTGGTCCATCGGCCGGCTGTAGAGGTCGGCCACCCGGGTGTGGACGCGCAACACGGTCTGGGCGACGCTGAGTTCGTACTCGCGTGGCGCCGGCTCGTAGTCCACGAAGGTGTGCGGGATGTCCGGCTCGCCGGCATGGCCCGCGCTGAGCGCGATCCCGGCTTCGCCGAAGGCGTTCGTCTCCCGGTGCCCGTCCAGCCCTGCCAGTTCCACGTGCGCCCGCAGGTCGGCGTGCCGGTCCGCCACCTCCAGGTACGCCGTGTGCGGCAACGCCAGCACGGTGGTGGCCGTCATCGCGCGGGCCGTGAACTCCCAGGCGCCGTCGAGGCCGGCGAGCACCCGGCCGCCGAAGGTGTCGCCGTCCGCGAGGAGTCCGACGACCGCCTCGTCGCCGTAGGGACCCGACCCGACCTGCTCCACCTTGCCGTGCGCGATCAGATACACATGGTCGGCCTGGCGGCCGGCCGCCGCGATCACCTGCCCCGGCGCGTACTCCCGCTGCTCGAACCGCGCCGCCAGCGCCTGCAGCGCGGTGCCGTCCTCGAAGCCGCGCAGCAACGGCAGTTCGCCCAGTTCGGCGGGGATCACCGCGACCCGCGCGCCGGTCTGCACGAAGGTCACCCGGCCGTCGCCGACCCGGTAGGACAGTCTGCGGTTGACGCGGTAGGTGCCGCCGGGCACGTCCACCCACGGCAGCGTCCGCGTCAGCCACCGCGAGCTGATCTCCTGCATCTGGGGTGCGGACTTGGCCGTCGTGGTGAGATTCCGTGCCGCGGCGGTACCGAGGCTCTGCTGCTCCCGCTCCTCGGCGCCCGCCTCGGGCGTCGTACCGGTCTCGACCGACATCGCATTCCTTCTCTCGCGTCGCAGGGGTGACGGAACGAACACGTACCGTCACCTTCCGCGGCTACCCCTACCCCGGTGCCCGCGCCGCGAGTGATGCCGGGGGACGGAGCGCGAGGCACGTGCCACCGGGAACTGCCCCCTGTACCACCCCTCGCTCCGCCCCGGCCACCCCCGGCAGGCGGTTTCCGGCCGGGAGCCACCGGGATCGCGGCGCGGCACCACCGGGGAGGGTGAAAGCCCCGCCGGTCCCGGCGCATGCCCCGGCCCCGACCGGGTACGCGTGGCGTGGCCGCCCGGTGCCCTGCCGGTCCTGCGGCCCGTACCACCACCGCTACCTGGGGATCTGCCATGGAGACACCCGCACACGACTTCCCGACGCCGGCCCAGCGGGCGCTCGACACGCTGGCCGTGAACGCCGAGGACCCCGCCGCCCTGGACACGCTCGCGCACAGCGACGTGCTGGTCCCGGTGCCGGACGACGCCGCGGAGGCGGCCGACCCCGCGATGATCGCCCTGCCCGTCCTGGAACGCCCCGACGGCGACCCCGTCGTCCCCGTGTTCACCTCGGAGGGGGAGCTGACCGGCCTGCTGCCGACGGTCTCCCGCTACCGCGTGGTGCCGCTCGGCGCGCTCGCCTCGCAGTGGCCCGAGGACAACCTCTCGCTCGCCATCGACGGCAGCTCGGCGCACGCGCTGACGCTCACCTCGGAGGGAGTGCGCACCCTGCTGGCCCGGCCGGCGGGCTGAACGAAGCGCTCCGGTCACCGGGAGGCCGGCGCCCGGGCCAGAATGGCGCCATGGAATGGATCTCCGGGGTGGCCGGAGGACTGGTGCTGATCCTGGTCCTGCGCAGCATCCTGCGCACGCTCGTGGTCCCCCGGGGCCTGTACTCCGTCCTGGTGTACCGGCTGTGGTGGGGCCTGCGCCGTGTGCTCTGCTTCACCGCGCACCGGGGCGGCTACCGGTCCATCGACCGCGCCCAGACCTGGCTCGCCCCGCTCATGCTGGTCGGCATGCTCGCCGCCTGGCTCGGCGGGGCGTTCCTCGGCTTCGGCATGCTGCTGTACGCGTTCTCCCCGCTGTCCTGGAGCATCGCGTTCCGGGAGGCGGGCTCCAGCCTGTTCACCCTCGGGTTCGCCAGCGGCGCCCGGCTGCGGCTGTCCGCGCTCGACTTCGTCGCCGCCGCCACCGGCCCGGTCGTCATCGCGCTGCAGATCGCCTACCTGCCCACGCTGTACGCCGCCTACAACCGCCGCGAACTGGAGGTCACCCTCCTGCAGTCCCGGGCCGGCGAGCCCGCCTGGGGCCCGGAGATCCTCGCCCGGCAGTGGCTGGTCGACACCGAGACCGCGCTGCCCGAGCTGTACCGGTCCTGGGAGCGGCTGGCCGCCGACATGGGCGAGAGCCACGCCACCTACCCGGTGCTGCTGGCGTTCCGCTCGCCCCGCCCCTACCGCAGCTGGCTGGTCGGCCTGATCGCCGTCATGGACGCGGCGGCCATGCAGCTGGCGCTCGCCCCGCGCACCGCCCCGCCGGAGGCCCGGCTGGTGCTGCGCGCCGGGTTCACCGCACTGCGTGACATCGCCGCCTCCGTGCAGGCGACCTTCGACACCGACCCGGCCCCGGACACCCCCATCGAGCTGACGTACGGCGAGTTCGAGGAAGCCGTGACCATGCTGGAGAAGACCGGTTTCCGTGCCGAACGCGGCACCGAGGAGGCCTGGCCGCACTTCCACGGCTGGCGGGTCAACTACGAGGCGGTCGCCTACGAGCTGTGCCGCCGGTGCGACGCCGTACCCGCGCTGTGGACCGGTGCCCGCGACTTCCCGTCGGAACCGATTCCGCCGCGCCGCCCGGTGGACCGGAGGCCTTCCGAGGGACGGCCGGAAGTTCCCCCTTCCCGCGGGTAGCGCGGCGCATCCTGAGGGAAGATCCCAGCAGGGGCCGGGGAGAGCGAGAGGGGCGGATCGTCGTGAGGGTCGTCCTGCTGGGCACCGCCGCGGGCGGCGGATTCCCGCAGTGGAACTGTGCCTGCGCACTGTGTGCCGCCGCCCGGGACGGCAAGCTGCCCTCCCGGACCCAGGAGTGCGTCGCCCTGACCGGCAACGGCCGGGACTGGTGGCTGCTCAACGCCTCCCCGGACATCCGCGCCCAGCTCACGGCCACGGCCGCGCTGTGGCCGGGACCGGGCCCCCGGGACACTCCGGTGCGCGGCGTGCTGCTCACCGACGCCGAGGCCGACCACGTCACCGGCCTGACCGCGCTGCGCGGGGCGCCGGACCTCAAGGTGTACGCGGCCCCACCGGTGCGGACGGTGCTGGCCCCCGCCCGGGGCGCCCTCGACCGCTACGCCCCCTGGGAGTGGGCCGACAGCCTGGCCGACGGCGGCTTCGTGCTGGCCGGCGGCCTGGTGGTCACCGCCCACCCGGTCGGCGCCAAGGTCCCGGCATACGTCCCCGCCGCGCTCGCCGAGGCCGACGGCCGCTGGGTGACGGCGTACCGGGTCGAGGACCTGGCCACCGGGGGAGTGCTGCTCTACGCCCCCTGCGTGGGCGCCTGGAGCGAGGTCCTGGACGAGCTGTGCGCGGAGGCCGACTGCGTGCTGCTCGACGGCACCTTCTTCACCGCCCGCGAGATGGGCACCACGGTCCGCTCCGGTCCCAGGCAGGCGGCGATGGGCCATCTCCCGGTCTCCGGCGCGCACGGCAGCCTCGCCGCCCTGGCCCGCCATCCCCGCACCCGCCGGATCTACACCCACCTCAACAACACCAACCCCCTGGTCGACCCGACGTCCCGGGCCCGCGCCCAGGTGGCCGCGGAGGGCGTCGAGGTCCTCCCCGACGGGATCGAGTTCGCGCTCTGAGAGCGCCCCAAAGGGGCGCGGGGCTGTATCAATGTGCGGCTCCGCCGCGTGGGCGCGACCAGCCACGACGGTGCCGCGGACGAACGACGGCGCATCGCGGCAATTCCAGCGGGGCACCCAGTGCCGCATCGGGCAACGTAATTCGCCCGGTCGCGCTTGCAGGTCGCCGGTAGGCCGCGAACGGTCGCCGCGGGCAAAGGCGTGCTGGGAAAGCCGCTTCAATCTTCGAGATTGTGACCCGTAGGGTCTGAGCCGGTTCGAGTCCGGTAGCCCGCGGCGGCACGTCCTTGCGCGGCTCTAGACGTCCGCCCCTTCGAGCATCCGCCCCAGCACCGCCCGCTGCAGCGGCCGTACCTCGGCGTGCAGGGCGCGGCCCTTCGCGGTGAGCGCGACCCACACGCCCCGCCGGTCCTCGACGCAGACCGACCGCTCCACCAGACCGTCCTTCTCCAGCCGCCCGATCAGCCGGGAGAGGGCGCTCTGGCTGAGATGGACCCGCCCCACCAGGTTCTGCACCCGGCAGTGGTCACCCTCGGCGGGGGTCTCGGCGGCGAGCAGGTCGAGCACCTCGAAGTCGCTCGCACCCAGCCCGTGCGGATGCAGCACCCGGTCGATCTCGCACATCGTGCGCGCGTGCACCGACAGGATGTCCCGCCACTGTTCCTCGAGCCGGGCCTCGGCCGTCTTCACTGCCATACCCGCACCGTAACACCGATCTGGCCAATTGTTGAGTGCGCAACTAGTGCGGGTGCAAGCAGTCGTCCGAGGAGTACGACGGTCAGGCCACCGGGTCCTGGAGCAGGCCCACCATGTTGCCGTCGGCGTCCTTCACCGAGGCGACCAGCCGGCCGTTGCCGACGTCCCGCGCGTCCTGGACCAGCTCCGCTCCCGCCGCCAGCAGTGCCGCCAGCCGCTCCCGCAGATCGGTGACGTGCCAGAACGGCGTCGGCCCGGTCAGCCCCTGGGCGTGCCCGTTCGGGTCGAGGCCGACGTCCTGCCCCTCGGCCTTGAACCCGATGTAGTACGGCTCGTCGGCATACGGCTCGACGCCGAGCAGCGCGCTGAACAGGGCCTTGGCCTGCGCCGCGTCCTTGACGGGGTAGATGATCGTCTGTACGCCTGCGGTCATGGCGTTCTCACTCCTGGCGGTAAGGGAACCGGCGCTTTCCGGCCGGTGATCCCACGCTAGGACAGGGGCGCCCATCGCAGCTTCTCCAATCCTGACCGCTTGCGGAAGCGCCCCCGAAGGGGCGCGGGGCTCTGCCTGATATGCGGCTGCCGCCGCGTGGGCGCGACCAGCCCCCACACAGCCGCAGCCGCCCGACGGCAGACCCCGGCACCCCCGACCGCGCCCGGCCTCACGTGGAGTCGCGCCGCACCAGTTCCGTCGGCAGGATCACCGCCGCCGGGTCCTCGCCCCCTATCTGGGCGAGCAGAACGCGGACCATCTCGGTGCTGATCCGGTCCCAGGGCTGGCGGATGGTGGTGAGCGCCGGGGTCACCGCCGTGGCCGCCGGGGAGTCGTCGAAACCGCCGACAGCGATGTCATCCGGCACCCGCTTGCCGGTCCGCTGCAGCACCGCCAGCACGCCCTGCGCCATCAGGTCGGAGGCCACGAAGACGGCGTCCAGGTCCGGGGCCTGCGCGAGCAGCCGCTCGGCCCCCGCCTCACCGCTCGCCTTGCTGTAGTCCCCGGACACGACGAGCGCCTCGTCGATCTCGACGCCCGCCTCGGTGAGGACCTCCTTGTACCCGGCGAGCCGCTCGACACCGCCCGGGGTGTCCAGCGGGCCGGTGATCATGCCGATCCGGCGGCGCCCCACGTCCAGCAGGTGCCGGACCATGTCCCGGGCGCCGTCCCGGTCGTCGGCGGCCACGTAACTCACCTTCGAGCCGAGCCCGATCGGCTTGCCGCAGGCCACCAGCGGCACGCCCGCCTCGCGCAGTTCCTGCGCGACCGGGTCGCCGGAGTGACTCGACACCAGGAGCACCCCGTCCACGTGCCCGGCGGTGATGTACCGCGTGATCCGCCGCCGTTCGTCCTTGGTGCCCGCCAGCATGAGCAGGAGCGGGATGTCATGGCTCGCCAGCGCCTGGGTGCAACCGCTCAACAGGACGTTGAAGTTGGGGTCCTCGAAGAACCGCTCCTGCGGCTCCGTCAGCAGGAAGCCGACCGAGTCCGAACGCCCGGTGATCAGCGAGCGGGCGTGCCGGTTCACCACGTAACCCGTCCTGCGGATGGCGTCGTTGACCGCCTCCTGGGCGGCGGGACTGACGTAGTGCCCGCCGTTGAGCACCCGCGAGACGGTGCCCCGTGAGACACCGGCCTCGCGCGCCACGTCATGGATCGTCGGCGGTTTGCGCCGGCCCCCCGCACTACTGCTCATGGTCATGACTTTACGGCCCCGGACAGCAGGTCAAGGCTCCAGAAGCGCTGAATGGCCAGGAAGAGCGCGATCAGCGGCAACACGGCCAGGAACGCGCCGGTGACCACCAGGGTGTACAGCGCCGGGGTGTTGGCGCCCTGCTCCAGGAGCGTGTACAGACCGACCGTGAGCGGGAACTTCTCGTCGTCGCTCAGCATGATGTACGGCAGCAGGAAGTTGTTCCACACGGCCACGAACTGGAACAGGAACACCGTCACCATGCCGGGGATCATCATCGGCAGCGAGATTCGTGTGAAGATCCGCCACTCGCTGGCCCCGTCCATCCGCCCGGCCTCCACCACGTCGGAGGGCACGGCCGCGGCCGCGTAGATCCGCGAGAGGTAGACGCCGTACGGGGAGAGGATCTGCGGCAGCAGCACGGACAGGTAGGAGTCCGTGAGGTTCGCCTTGGCGAGCAGCAGGTACTGCGGGATGGCGAGGATGACCGGGGGCATCAGCACGCCGGCGAGCAGCACGTTGAAGATCGCCTCGCGGCCCTTGAAGCGGTAGATCGCCAGGGCGTAGCCGCTGAACGCCGACACGCCCGTCGAGACCACGGCACCGAGACCGGCGTACAGGGCGGAGTTGCCCATCCACTTCCAGTAGACGCCGTCACGGTAGGCGTTGAGGTCCTTCAGGTTGTCGGCGAAGCCGGAGCCGGGCAGGAAGGTGAACGTGGAGAACAGTTCGCTGCCGGACTTGGTGGACGCGATCACCACCCAGGCCACCGGCAGAAGCGTGTAGATCGCGCCGAGCAGCAGGGTGATCGTCGGGATCAGGGCGATACGGCGGCGCAGCGGCGGTCCCTGCGCGGTCCCGGGCGTCGTACCGGCCGCCGGGGCGGCCTTGCGGACGGCAAGAGAACTCACTGTGCCCCTCCTTGGCTGACGTCCCGCCTGTTCCGGCGGTTCGCGGCCCGCAGGAACCCGAAGGACAGCACCAGCGTGGCGATGGCGATCAGGGTCGCCTCGGCGGCTGCCGAGTAGATGTCACCCCGGCGGAAGGCGTCCTGGTACACCTTCATCAGGGGGCTCCAGCTCAGGTTGACGGAGTTGGTGAACGGCTTGATGGTCATCGGCTCGTTGAAGACCTGGAGCGTCGCGATGATCGAGAAGAAGAAGGTCAGTACCAGCGAGGGCGCCACCATCGGGATCTTGATCTTCAGGGCGGTCTGCAGCGGGGTGGCGCCGTCCAGCTTGGCCGCCTCGTAGACCTCGGCCGGGATGGACCTGAGCGAGGTGTAGATGACGATCATGTTGAAGCCGGTGCCGCCCCAGACCGCGATGTTGGACAGGGCCAGGTACAGCGGGCCGCCGTCCAGCAGGTTCGGCTGCGGCAGGTGCAGCTTGGCGAGCACGTAGTAGAAGGGGCTGACGTCCGGCAGGTACAGGAAGCCCCACAGCAGCGCGGCCACCACGCCGGGGATGGCGTACGGCAGGAAGATCGCGAGCCGGGTGAACGGGGCGAGCCGGACCCGCTCGGAGTCGAGCATCAGCGCGAACAGGAGGGCGAGACCGAGCATCACCGGGACGACGATGCAGCCGTAGCCGAGGACGCGCAGCGCACCGTCGTAGAACTCGTTGTCGGTGAGGGCGTCCTTGTAGTTCTCCAGGCCGGCCCAGACCTCCGTGCGGGCGCCGGCGCCCAGGCCGAGGCCGGAGACGTGCACCTTGCGGAAGCTGAGCCAGACCGCGTACCCGATGGGCAGCGCGAAGAACAGCGCGAAGAGGGCGGTGGCGGGGAGGAGGAAGGCGTACGGGGCCCCCTTGACCCCGTACGACCTCCGGCCGGTGGGGCTGGTCACTGAGAGACCTCGAAGCCCTGCTTCTTCATGTCGGCGACCGTGTCGTCCTGCATCTTCTGCAGGGCGGCGGTGAAGTCCGACTTGTTCTTCGCGGCGGCACCGAACGCGTCGTTGAAGGACGTGTAGGCGACGTTCACGTTCGGGCCCCAGGCGGAGGGCGCCGTGGTCTTCGCGATCTCGGCGGCCTTGGTGTAGAAGTCCGACTGGGTCGAGAAGTAGTCGGGCGCGGTGGCGAAGGCGCCGCTGGTCTGGGCGTTCGTGGCGGCCGGGTAGATGCCGCTCTCCTTGGCCAGCGCGTTGAGCGCCTCGCCGTCGGTGTTCAGCCAGGCCGCGAACTTGGCGGCGGCCGCCTGGTGCTTGGAGTCGGTGGTGACGGCGGTGGAGGAGCCGCCCCAGCTGCCGGTGACGTTCTCCGACGCGGACCACTGGGGGAGCGGGGCCATCGCCCACTTGCCCTTGGTGTCGGGCGCGGCGGTGGTCAGCGTGCCCGGCGCCCACACCGCGGAGACCCAGGCGATCTGCTTGCCGGTGTCCAGCGCCTTGTTCCAGGCCGGGGTGTACATCGGCTGGTTGTCGATGGCGCCCTCCTTGACCAGACCGCCCCAGAACTTCGCGACCTTCTGGGTGGCCGCGTCGTCGATGGCGACCTTCCACTTGTCGCCGGAGGTGGTCCACCACTTGGCGCCGGCCTGCTGGGCGAGGCCCGCGAAGAGGCCGGAGTCGTTGGCGGAGAAGGTGGTCAGGTCGAGGCCGGGTGCCTTCTTCTTCAGCTGACGGGCGTCCTGGGCGAACTCGTCCCAGGTGGTCGGCACCTTGAGGCCGTACTTCTTGAAGAGGTCCGCGCGGTAGTAGAACATCATCGGGCCGATGTCCTGCGGCACCGCGTACACCGCGTCCGTGCCCAGGGTGACCTGCTGCCAGACCCCGTCGGCGAACTTGCTCTTGGCGTCGCCGACGTTCTTCGATATGTCGGCGACCGCGTCGTTGCTGACCAGCGTGGGCAGCGCCTGGTACTCGGCCTGCACCAGGTCGGGGCCGTTCTTCGCCTTGTGCGCGGTGAGGATCTTGGTGACCAGCGTGTCGCCGGACGCCTGCTTCTTCACCGTGACGCTGATCTGGTCCTTCTTGCCCTCGCCCTTGTTCCACAGGTCGACGACCTTGTCCATACCGGGCGCCCAGGCCCAGTACGTCAGGGAGACCGGACCTGAGTCGGCCTTGCTGTCGTCGTCGGACGAGCCGCAGGCGGCGAGGGCGGTGGCGCCGAGCGAGATGGCGACGGCGGTTGTCACGAGGCGGCGGCGCTTCGTGTGCGGCATGGATCTCTCCCCTGACCTGGGTCCCCGCCCGTCGCGGGAACCTGCCATGCAGATGATGTGTGAGCGTTCTCAGACCCGGATCATCGCCCGTCGCGAGTCCGTGTCATGCTCTGTGAGCGTTCACAGTAGAGAAACATCCCGGACACTTGTCAATGGTTGTTGCTGTGCGGTTATGTTGGGCTCACGCCACGATCGATGTGTGTGAACGTTCCCAAATGATCGATTAAACGGGAGAGATCCATGCCGGACACCACCCCCAGGGGCCTGACGAGGCTCGCCTTCGGTGGGGACTACAACCCCGAGCAGTGGCCGGAAAGCGTCTGGCACGAGGACGTCCGGCTGATGCGCGAGGCCGGGGTCACGATGGTGAGCGTCGGGATCTTCTCCTGGGCCCTGCTGGAGCCGGCCCCGGGGGAGTACGACTTCGGCTGGCTCGACCGGGTCCTCGACCTCCTGCACGAGAACGGCATCCGCGTCGACCTGGGCACCCCCACCGTGGCGCCGCCCGCCTGGTTCTACCGCGCCCACCCCGAGGCCCTGCCGGTGACCGCGGAGGGCGTGCGCTACGAGTTCGGCTCCCGCGGCGCCATCTGCCACTCCAACGCCGACTACCGCGCCGCCGCCGCGAACATCACCACCCGCCTCGCCGAGCGCTACGGCGACCACCCGGCGCTCGCCCTGTGGCACGTCCACAACGAGTACGGCGTCCCCGTCTCGGCCTGCTACTGCGACTCCTGCGCCGCCCACTTCCGCCGCTGGCTCGCCGGCGCCCACGGCACCGTGGACGCCGTCAACGAGGCCTGGGGCACGGCCTTCTGGGGCCAGCACTACACGGACCTGGCGCAGATCAACCCGCCGCGCGTCACGCCGACCGTCGGCAACCCGGGCCAGGCCCTCGACTACAAGCGGTTCACCGACGCCACCATCCGCGAGAACTTCCGCAGCGAGCGGGACATCCTGCACCGCCTCTCGCCCGGCGTCCCGGTGACCACCAACTTCATGACCGCCCTCAGCCAGTGCGACTCCATGGACTACTGGGCCTGGGGCCGCGAGGTCGACCTGGTCACCAACGACCACTACCTGATCACCGACGGCCGCCGCACCCACGTCAACCTCGCGATGGCCGCCGACCTCACCCGCTCGGTCGCCGCCGGCGCCCCCTGGCTGCTCCTCGAACACTCCACCTCGGGCGTCAACTGGCAGCCCCGCAACCCCGCCAAGGCCCCCGGCCAGATGGCCCGCAACTCCCTGGCCCACGTGGCCCGCGGATCCGACGGCGCGCTGTTCTTCCAGTGGCGGCAGTCCCGGCGCGGCGCCGAGAAGTTCCACTCCGCGATGCTCCCGCACGGCGGCACCGAGACTCGCGTCTGGCGCGAGGTCGTAGAACTCGGCGCCTCCCTCGACTCGTTGAGCCAGATCAAGGGCACCCGCACCCGGGCCGACGTGGCCGTCCTGTGGGACTGGCAGTCCTGGTGGGCGCAGAACCTCCAGTGGCGCCCCAGCGAGGACCACGACCCGCGCGAACGCGCCGACGCCTTCTACGAGGCCCTCTACGACCGCCACCTCACGGTCGACTTCGCCCACCCCGAAAGCGACTTGTCGGCCTATCCCCTGGTCGTCGTACCGGCCCTCTATCTGATGACGGAGGCGGCCGGGAACAACCTCCGCGAGTACGTCGAGAACGGCGGCACCCTCGTCGTCTCGTACTTCTCCGGGATCGTCGACGAGCACGACGCCGTGCACGAGGGCGCCTACCCGGGCACCCTGCGCGAGACCCTCGGCCTCACCGTCGAGGAGTTCTCGCCCCTGCTCCAGGACCAGCGGGTGCGGCTGACCGGCCCCGACGGCTCCGAGCTCACCGGCGACGTGTGGACCGAGTTCGTCGTCCCGGGCGCCGCCGAGACCGTCTGGAGCTACGCCGACGGCCTCACCGCCGGCCACCCGGCGGTCACCCGCCACCAGCTGGGGGAGGGCACCGCCTGGTACGTGTCGACGCGCCTGGACGCGCACGGCCTGGACGCCCTGCTCGGCTGGGCCGCCGAGGACGCCCGGATCGCGCCCCGCGCCGAACTGCCCCGCGACGTCGAGGTCGTGCGCCGCACCGGCGAGTCCGGCACCTTCCTCTTCGCGATCAACCACACCGCCACCGACGCCAAGGTGCCCCTGGAGGCGCACGGCACCGAACTGCTGACGGGCGAACGCGCCGCGGGCCGGCTCGCGGTCCCGGCGGGCACCGTGCGGGTCGTACGACTCGACGGCTGAACCGCGGCGCGGGCCCCGGGGCCGCCGTGACCGCGCCCACCGAGACTCCCCTCCGTCCGTGAGTGCCACGAGAGCCGCGGGCGGAGGGGCTCTCCTCCGGCCCCGCCGGAGGACATCCCCACCCCAGTCACGTCGAAGGGACGACGGACGATGATGTTCCATCCCAGACGCACCATCAGAGCCCTGCTGCTGCCGCTCCTGGCCGGACTCGCCCTCACCGCGCTCCCCGCGCAGACCGCCCAGGCGGCGAGCACCCTCACCAACGGCGGCTTCGAGTCGGACGGTGCGGGCGTGGCCACGCCCACCGGCTGGTCGGAGTACGGCGACACGGGCGCCTCCTACACCGAGTCCGGCGGCCACAGCGGCAGTTACCGCCTGAGCCACTACTCGGCCTCCGCCTACAAGGTGGAGACCTACCAGTACCTGTCGGGGCTGACCAACGGCACCTACACGCTCACCGCCTGGACCCGCTCCAGCGGCGGGCAGAACTCCGCCTACATATCCCTGAAGAACTGCGGGAGTTCGGAGCAGCGGACCGACCTGCCGGTCTCCACCAGCAGCTGGGTGCGGATCGTCACCTCGATCGCGGTCACCAACAACCAGTGCACCATCAGCATCTACTCGGACGCCAACGCGGGCAACTGGATCAACGTCGACGACCTGACCTTCGCATCCGGCTCGACAGGCTTGTCCATCAAGGGTGCCGACATCTCGTCACTGGCCAAGAGCGAGGCCAAGGGCGGGGTCTACAAGACCAGTTCCGGCACCACCGGGGACGCGGTCACCATCCTCAGGAGCGCCGGGATGAACTACGCGCGCCTGAAGGTCTGGGTCAACCCGGCCGACGGCTACAACGACAAGGCGCACGTGCTGGCCGTCGCCAAGCGAGTCAAGGCCGCCGGCATGAAGCTGCTGGTCGACTTCCACTACTCGGACAGCTGGGCCGACCCGGGCAAGCAGACCAAGCCCGCCGCCTGGTCCGGCCACTCCTACAGCCAGCTCAAGACCGACGTCTACAACCACACCTACGACGTCCTCAACGCGCTGAAGGCGCAGGGGACCACCGCCGACATGGTGCAGATCGGCAACGAGATCAACGGCGGCATGCTCTGGTCCGAGGGCTCCACCGACAACTGGTCCCAGCTCGCCGGCCTCATCAACTCCGGCTACAGCGCGGCCAAGGCGGTCTCCTCCGGCACCCAGGTCGCCCTGCACCTGGCCAACGCGGGCGACGACGCCACGGTCCGCTGGTGGTTCGACAACGCCAAGACCTACGGCATCAACTACGACGTGATCGGGCTCTCGTACTACGGCTACTGGCACGGCTCGCTGGCCGCCGCCCAGACCACCCTGGACGACGTGGCCTCCCGCTACTCCAAGCCGGTCTTCATCGCCGAGACCGCCTACCCGTTCACCCTCGCCCAGGACGACTCGCTGGAGAACCAGATCGACACCAGCAGCGAACTGGTCACCGGCTACCCGGCCACCGCCGCCGGCCAGCTGGCCTGGATGAACGCCGTCGCGAGCATCGTAGAGGCCGTCCCGAACGGCCGCGGCCTCGGCGTCTTCTACTGGGAGGCGACCTGGACCGCCGTCACCGGCAACGGCTGGGACCCGACCGACGCCACCTCCGGCAACGGCTGGGAGAACCAGGCCCTGTTCGGCTACGACGACAAGGCGCTGTCCTCCATGGCGTGGTTCAGCCACCGCTGAACCACCACTGACGGGGGCCCGGCCGTAAGGGGACGGCCGGGCCCCTCCGCCCTGCCCCGGGCATGTTGCTCAGGCAAATTCCCGACCGGCCGCCCCCGTGCCGGCGTTCGATCTCGGACAACGCGCCCCGACTCCCCGACGTGGGGGCTTCGGCTGCGGGACAGTGGGAACACACACTGCGAGGAGGCAGGGACGGAGGCTGGTCGGATGCCGAGGAACGCCACGAGCGTAAACCGCCTGGACATTCTGGACTGGCTCAAGGATCCGGCGGCCCACTTCCCGCCCCAGCGCCACGCCGACCTCACCGAGGACGGCGTCACCGTCCGGGCCGTCGCCGCCAAGCTCGGGGTCTCCCGCAAGGTCGCCGGCACCCATCTGGGCCTGCTGGCCCGTCTAGGCCTGCTGCGCACCAAGCGCATCCGGTACCGCGTCTACTACCGGCGCGACGAGATCCGGATCGCCGAAGTGGCCCGGATGTTCGAGAAGGGCTGGTGAGACCGGTTCCGCCTGCCACCATGGGACTCATGGACCGACCCACGCGCCTAGTCCCCCTCCACTACGTCGCCGTCGGCGGCCGGGGCCCGGAGGACGTGGTGACCGATCCGGACGGCCGGGTCCTGACCGGCGTCGAGGACGGCCGCATCCTGCGCCTGGACGGACTGGGCGACCCGGACACCGCCCGGGTCCGCACGCTCGCCAGGACCGGCGGCCGCCCGCTCGGGCTCGACCTCCTCCCCGACGGCGACCTGCTGGTCTGCGACGCGGAACGCGGCCTGCTCCGCGTCGGCCTCGCCGACGGCGCCGTCCGCGTCCTCGCCGACACGGTCGAGGGGGAGCCGCTGCGGTTCGCGAGCAACGTGACCGCCCTGCCCGACGGCACCGTGTACTTCACCGCCTCCAGCCGCCGTTTCCCCCTCGACCAGTGGATCGGCGACATCGTCGAGCACAGCGGCACCGGCCGCCTGCTGCGCCTCGCGCCGGGTGCCCGCACGGCCGAAGTGGCCTGGGAGGGCTTCCAGTTCGCCAACGGCCTGACGGTGAGCGGCGACGGCACCTTCCTGGTCGTCGCCGAGACCGGCGGGTACCGCCTCACCCGCTACTGGCTCACCGGCCCGCGGACCGGCCACGCGGAGTTCTTCGCCGAGCTCCCCGGCATGCCCGACAACATCTGGCGCGAGGACGACCTCATCTGGGTCGCCCTCGCGGGCCCGCGCAACCCCCCGCTCGACCTCTTCCACCGCGCCCCGCCCGCCGTCCGCCGAGCGGCCGCCCGGGCCGCCGTGCACGCCCCCTACCGCCCCGTCGGCACCATCGCCGTACTGGCGCTGGACGACCACGGCCGGGTCGTCCACCACCTGGCCCGCCGCAACTCCGGCTTCCGCATGGTCACCAGCGTCTGCCGGACCGGCCGCCACCTGGTCCTCGGCAGCGTCTGGGAGCCAGGCGTCGCGGTCTGCGCGGCCCCCACCGCGAAGTGACCGCCGGGTACGCCCGGCGGTACCCTGAGGCCCCCGTCAGGGGCGGTGCCGAACAGGAGACGTACGACCATGACAGCCCCGGAGGCCGAGAGCCTCCGCGTTCAGCCGACCCCGCAGAGGCGGCCCGAGTGGCGTGCCCAGGCACCGGTAGTCGCGGTGGTCGCGGCCGGCGGTGCGATCGGCGCCGTGGCCCGCTACGCCCTCGCCCTGGCGCTGCCCACGGCCACCGGGGGATTTCCCTGGGCGACCTTCTGGACGAACGTCATCGGCTGCGCGGTGATCGGCGCGTTCCTGGTCCTGATCACCGAAGGACTCCCGGCCCACCGCCTCGTCCGCCCCTTCTTCGGCACCGGCGTCCTCGGCGGCTTCACCACCTTCTCCACCTACGCCGTCGACATCCAGAAACTGGTCGACCACGGCCGGCCCGCCACGGGCCTCGCCTACCTCGCCGCTACCCTGTGCGCGGCCCTCGCGGCGGTGTGGTGCGCGGCCACCGCGACCCGCCGTGTCCTCACCCGGAGGCAGCGATGACGAGACTGACCGGCCGCGCCCTGCGCCTGACCGTCTACATCGGCGAGGACGACACCTGGCACCACAAGCCCCTCTACACGGAGATCGTGCACCGCGCCCACCGGGCCGGACTCGCCGGAGCCAGCGTCTTCCGAGGCATCGAGGGCTTCGGCGCCTCCTCCCGCATCCACACCTCCCGGCTGCTGTCCCTGAGCGAGGACCTGCCGGTGGCGGTCGTCGTCGTGGACACCGAGGAGCGGGTCCGGGCGTTCCTGCCGCAGCTCGACGAACTGGTGACCGAGGGTCTCGTCACCCTGGACGACTGCGAAGTCATCCGGTATGTCGGCCGCACGAACGACGCGAACGACGCGGACGGCACGGGCAAAACGGATGCGAAGGGTAAGAAGTCGTTGTGAACTGGCTGTTGGTCGTCCTCGGCGCCGTCGTCGGTGCTCCGCTCCGCTATCTCACCGACCGCGCCGTCCAGGCCAGGCACGACTCCGTCTTCCCCTGGGGCACCTTCGTGGTCAATGTCACCGGCTGCCTGATCCTGGGCCTGCTGACCGGCGCGGCCTCGGCGGGGGCGGCGAGCCCGCACCTCCAGCTGCTCCTCGGCACCGGGCTGTGCGGGGCGCTGACGACGTACTCGACGTTCTCGTACGAGACACTCCGGCTTACCGAGACCGGCGCGGGGCTCTACGCTGCCGCCAACGTCGTCGCGAGCCTCGGGGCCGGCCTCGGGGCGGCCTTCGCCGGGGTGGCGATCGCCCAGGCCGTCTGGGCCTAGGACTTGCCTCACACCCGCCCGTTGTAAGACTGTCTACAGCACTGTCGACCAAACTCTGCAGAACTGGATCCCATGAGCGCCATCTCCGTCGGTCAGGCCGCCGTCCTCGGGGTAGTCGAGGGGGTGACCGAGTTCCTTCCCGTGTCCTCCACCGGCCACCTCAAGATCACCGAGGGGCTCATGAACATCCCGGTCGACGACCAGTCCGTCGTCGGGTTCTCCGCCGTCATCCAGGTCGGCGCCATCGCCGCCGTGCTCGTGTACTTCTTCAAGGACATCAAGCGGATCGTCTCCGCCTGGGGCCGGGGACTGGTCAACAAGAACGAGCGCTACCACCACGACTACAAGTTCGCCTGGTGGGTGATCGCCGCGACCATCCCGATCGTCGTGGTCGGCCTCGCCGCCAAGAAGCTCGTCGAGGGGCCACTGGGGTCGCTGTGGGTGGTCGCCGGCTCGCTGATCGTCGGCTCCGGTGTGATGTGGTGCGCGGACCAGATGGGCCGCCACAAGCGCGGTGAGGACGACACCTCCTTCAAGGACGCGATGCTGGTCGGCTGCTCGCAGATCCTCGCCCTGCTCTTCCCCGGCTTCTCCCGCTCCGGCGCCACCATGTCCACCGCGCTCATCCTGGACCTGGACCGGGTCGCCGCCACCCGCCTCTCCTTCTTCCTCGGCATCCCGGCCCTGACCGGCGCCGGCATCTACGAGCTCAAGGACGCGCTCGGCGCGGGCGTGGGCGCCGCCCCGCTGGTCGTCGGTACGGTCGTCTCCTTCGTGGTCGCCTACGCCTCCATCGCCTGGCTGCTGAAGTTCGTCGCCAAGCACTCCTTCAACGCGTTCGTGATCTACCGGATCGTGATCGGCCTGGCGCTCTTCGGCCTCCTCGCCGCGGGCACCATCAACGCCTGACGGCCGCCGTCCCACGAGTCACAGCTCCGCCACGGGGTGTGATGCCTGCATTCAGGCGTCGCACCCCGTGAATGTTTCCTTTCCGGAAACCTTGACAGCGTCCTCACGCAACCCGGAACATCTCACCCGTGAACCTGTCAGACAGCCCGACAGCCGGACAGCCTCCGCGGCGCGTGAGCGCCATGGAAGCGGTACTGGCGCACCTGCGCGCCGCCATCGAGCGCGGCGAGTACGCCGTGGGCGACAAGCTCCCCTCCGAGGCGGAGCTCTGCCGCACCCTGGAGATCAGCAGGCCCGTCCTGCGCGAGGCCCTGCGGGCCCTGCAGACGATGGGCCTGACCGTCTCCAAGACCGGCAAGGGCACCTTCGTGGTCGCCAACGCCGTCGAGGACCCCACCTTCGGCGACTACGCGGCCAGCGACCTGCTCGAAGTGCGCAGGCACATCGAGATCCCGGTCGCCGGGTACGCGGCGCTGCGCCGTACCCCGGAGAACCTGGACCACCTGGCCCATCTGCTCGACCGCATGGAGCGGGAGACGGACACCACCGCGTGGGTCGCGATGGACACCCTCTTCCACCTGGCCGTGGCCGAGGCAGCCCAGAACCCGGTCTTCCGCCGGGTCATCGAGGAGATCCGGGACGCACTGGCGCGTCAGTCGGCCTTCCTCAACGAACTGGGCGGCCGCCGCGAGCAGTCCAACCGGGAGCACCGGGCCATCGTCGAAGCGCTGATCGACGGTTCCGAGATCGACGCCGTGGACGCCATGAGCCACCACCTCGACCGCGTCGAGACCACCCTCACCCACATCGTGCGCCCCGCGCGCACGGACCAGCACCAGGAAGGCGGAACCGAGGCGTGAGCGAACAGCACCTCAAAGACGAGACGCGCCCCTCGTCCCGTCACGTCGACGCCGGAGACCACGGCTACAGCAAGTCGCTGAAGCACCGGCACGTCAACATGATCGCCATCGGCGGCGCCATCGGCACCGGCCTCTTCCTCGGCGCCGGCGGCCGCCTCGCCGACGCCGGCCCCTCCCTCTTCGTCGCGTACGCGGTCTGCGGAGTCTTCGCCTTCCTCGTCGTGCGCGCCCTCGGCGAACTCGTCCTGTACCGCCCGTCCTCCGGCGCCTTCGTCTCCTACGCCCGGGAGTTCCTGGGCGAGAAGGGCGCCTACACCGCGGGCTGGATGTACTTCCTGAACTGGGCGACCACCGGCATCGCCGACATCACCGCGGTCGCCACCTACACCCACTACTGGGGGATGTTCTCCGACATACCCCAGTGGGTGATCGCCCTGATAGCCCTGGCCGTCGTCCTCACCGTGAACCTGATCTCGGTCAAGATCTTCGGCGAACTGGAGTTCTGGTTCGCGATCGTCAAGGTCAGCGCCCTGGTCATCTTCATGGTCATCGGCATCTTCCTGCTGGTCACCCAGCACCCCGTGGACGGCACCACCCCCGGCCCGTCCCTGATCACCGACAACGGCGGCGTCTTCCCCAACGGCCTGCTGCCCATGCTGCTGATCATCCAGGGCGTCGTCTTCGCCTACGCCTCGGTCGAACTGGTCGGCGTCGCCGCGGGCGAGACCGAGAACCCCGAGAAGATCATGCCGAAGGCGATCAACTCGATCATGTGGCGCGTGGGCCTGTTCTACGTCGGCTCGGTGATCCTGCTGTCGATGCTGCTGCCCTGGAACAAGTACACGGCGGGACAGAGCCCCTTCGTCACCGTGCTCTCCCACATCGGCGTCCCGGCGGCCGGCGGCGTGATGAACCTCGTCGTCCTCACCGCGGCCATGTCCTCGCTCAACTCCGGCCTCTACTCCACCGGCCGCATCCTGCGCTCCATGGCCGTCAACGGCTCCGCTCCGAAGTTCACCGCGAAGATGAGCCGCACCCAGGTCCCGTACGGCGGCATCCTGCTCACCAGCGGCATCTGCGTCCTCGGCGTCGGCCTCAACTTCGTGGTCCCCGCCGACGCGTTCGAGATCGTCCTGAACTTCGCGGCGATCGGCATCATCTCCACCTGGGGCATGATCATGCTCTGTCACCTGCTCTTCTGGCGGAAGACCCAGAACGGCGAACTCACCCGCCCCGGCTACCGACTGCCGGGCTCCCCCTGGACCGAGATCGTGACGCTGGCGTTCCTCGCCTCCGTCCTGGTCCTCATGTACGCCGACGGCGGCGCCGGACGCACCACCGTGCTGTGCGTGCCGCTGATCGTCGCCGCGCTGGTCGCCGGCTGGTACGCCATCCGGCGCCGGCGCCCGCGCACGTCCACCGGAACCGACGCGTGAACCGCGCACCGGTCCGTCCCACCTCACCCGAGACCAGGCAGTGATGCACAGCAGTTCCCCCGCGGACGCACCCATCGTCCGTGAACCCCTCCACGCCCCCGTCGCCCACCTCATCCGCGGCGGGGTCGTCGAGGGCATCCACTACGGCTCCGTCGTCGTCCTCGGCGCCGACGGGGAAGTCCAGTTCCAGCTCGGCGACATCGAGGCCGCGTTCTACCCGCGCTCGGCCCTCAAGCCCGTCCAGGCCGTGGCCATGCTGCGGGCCGGGCTGTCCCTCGACGGCGACCTGCTCTCGCTGGCCGCCGCCAGCCACTCCGGCGAGGAGCGGCACCTCGCCGGGACCCGGCGGATCCTCGGCCTCGCCGGACTGACGGAAGCCGATCTGCGCAACGTGCCCGACATGCCGTACGACCCGGCCGTGCGGGACACCTGGATCCGCGAGGGCCGGGAGGCGTCGCGGCTCGCGCAGAACTGCTCCGGCAAACATGCGGCGATGCTGTGGACCGCGAAGCTCAACGGCTGGTCGCTGGACGACTATCTCGATCCGGCTCATCCGCTCCAGCAGGCGATCGCCGAGATCGTCGAGGACCTGACCGGGCAGCGGGTGGCGGCGACCACTGTGGACGGGTGCGGGGCGCCGCTGTTCTCCGTCTCCCTGCACGGGCTGGCACGTGCGGTGTCGCGGATCGTGTCCGCCGCGCCGGGTACGCCCGAGGCGCGGGTGGCCGACGCGATGCGGGAGCACGCGGAGATGGCGTCCGGCGCGGGGCGCGACGTGGCCGCGCTGATGGCGGCCGTGCCGGGGCTGCTGGCCAAGGACGGCTTCGAGGGGGTCGAGGTCGCGGCGCTGCCCGACGGGCGGGCCGTGGCCGTGAAGATCGCCGACGGGGCGAACCGGGCGCGGGTACCGGTCGCTGCGGCCGCACTGGAGAGGGCCGGGGTTGATCCGGAGCTGCTGACCGGGTTCGCCGGGGAGGCGCTGCTCGGCGGTGGCAGGGAGGTCGGGCGTGTGCGGCCCGTCCGGTCCCTGGAGCCGGTAGTGGCTTCGGCCTGCGCCTAGTCGGCTGCGCGGACCTGTTGTTCGGCGGCTGCGGGCCGGGTGTGGCCGGTCGCGCAGTTCCCCGCGCCCCTACGGGGCGCTTTACCCTCACTCTTTTGGAAGAGGACATGACTGTTCGTAGCGAACACGATCTGCTCGGCGACCGTGACGTGCCCGCCGATGCCTACTGGGGTGTGCACAGTCTGCGTGCCACCGAGAACTTCCCGATCACCGGTACGCCGATCTCCGCCTACCCGCATCTGATCGACGCCCTGGCCGCCGTCAAGGAGGCCGCCGCCCTCGCCAACGAGGAGCTGGGGCTGCTGGCGCCGGAGAAGGCCGCGGCGATCGTGGCCGCCTGCCGGGAGATACGGGCCGGCAAGCTGCACGACCAGTTCGTGGTCGACGTCATCCAGGGCGGTGCCGGGACGTCGACCAACATGAACGCCAACGAGGTCGTCGCCAACCGGGCGCTGGAGCTGATGGGGCACCAGAAGGGCGAGTACCAGTACCTGCACCCCAACGAGGACGTCAACCTCGGTCAGTCGACCAACGACGTCTACCCGACCGCCGTCAAGATCGCCACGGTCTTCGCGGTGCGCGGGCTGCTCCGGGCGATGGCCGTGCTGCAGGACTCCTTCGGGCGCAAGGCCGTCGAGTTCCGTGACGTGCTGAAGATGGGCCGTACGCAGTTGCAGGACGCGGTTCCCATGACGCTCGGGCAGGAGTTCTCCACCTTCGCCGTGATGCTCGACGAGGACCGCAGCCGGCTCGCCGAGGCCGTGGAGCTGATCCACGAGATCAACCTCGGGGCGACCGCCATCGGGACCGGCCTCAACGCGCCCGCCGGTTACGCCGAGTCGGCCCGCCGGCACCTCGCCGAGATCACCGGGCTGCCCCTGGTCACCGCCGCCAACCTGGTCGAGGCGACCCAGGACTGCGGGGCCTTCGTCCAGATGTCCGGCGTGCTCAAGCGGATCGCGGTCAAGCTGAGCAAGAGCTGCAACGACCTTCGGCTGCTGTCGTCCGGGCCGCGGGCCGGGCTCGGCGAGATCAACCTGCCGCCCGTGCAGGCCGGTTCGTCGATCATGCCGGGCAAGGTCAACCCGGTGATCCCCGAGGTCGTCAACCAGGTCGCCTTCGAGGTCATCGGCAACGACGTCGCCATCACGATGGCCGCCGAGGCCGGGCAGCTCCAGCTCAACGCCTTCGAGCCGATCATCCTGCACTCCCTGTCGGAGGGCATCACACACCTGCGGAACGCCTGCCTCACGCTCGCCGAGCGCTGTGTGGACGGCATCACCGCCAACACCGAGGTGCTGCGGGCGACGGTCGAGAACTCCATCGGCCTGGTCACCGCCCTCAACCCGTACATCGGGTACACGGCGGCCACCGACATCGCCAAGGAGGCCCTCGTCACCGGCCGCGGGGTCGCCGAACTCGTCCTGGAGAAGGGCCTGTTGCCCGCCGAGCGGCTCGCCGACCTGCTGCGTCCCGAGGTCGTCGCCGGCAGCGGCTCACCCCTCGCCTGACCTGCGAGTACGCGCCAGGACCGGCCCGGAGGCACAATGGTGATCATGACAATGACGTCGTCCCAAGCCTTCCTGCCGGTCCTGGAGCGCATCGCCGAGGAGATAGAGCGCACGCCGGGCCGCGGCCGCCCCGCCGACTACATCCCGGCGCTCGCGGCCTGCGACCCCCGCAGCTTCGGCATGGCCGTCGCCGAGCTGGACGGCACGGTCTACGGCGTCGGCGACTGGCGGCAGCCCTTCTCCACGCAGTCCATCACCAAGGTCTTCACCCTCGCCCTCGACCTGGCCCGCGAGGGCGGCGAACTCTGGGAGCACGTCGGCCGCGAACCCTCCGGCAACCCCTTCAACTCCCTGGTCCAGCTGGAGTACGAGCAGGGCATCCCGCGCAACCCGTTCATCAACGCGGGCGCCCTCGTCGTCACCGACCGCCTCCAGACCCGTACCGGGGACGCGGCCGGCGAGCTGCTGGCCTTCCTGCGCGCCGAGAGCGGCAACGCCTCCCTGGACTTCGACAAGGAGGTCGCCGCCTCCGAGTCCCAGCACGGCGACCGCAACGCCGCCCTGGCCCACTTCATGGCGTCCTACGGCAACATCGACAACGAGATCCCGGTCCTCCTCGGCCAGTACTTCCGCCAGTGCTCCGTGGCCGCCTCCTGCGCCGACCTGGCCCTGGCGACCACCTTCCTGGCCCGCCACGGCATACGTGCCGACGGCACCCGCCTGCTGACCAGAAGCCAGGCCAAGCAGGTCAACGCCGTGATGCTGACCTGCGGCACGTACGACGCGGCGGGCGAGTTCGCCTACCGGGTCGGCCTGCCGGGCAAGAGCGGGGTCGGGGGCGGCATCATCGCCGTGGTACCGGGCCGTTGTGCGATCTGTGTGTGGAGCCCGGGACTGGACGAGCGGGGCAACTCGGTGGCGGGAGTGGCAGCGCTGGACAGATTCACGACACTCACGGGTCTGTCGGTGTTCTAGGACCATGCGGTAGGCGGCTGTGCCCTCGGTCAGGAGCGCGCGGGCGCGGCGCAATCGCGGATCGCGTCGGTAGTCGCTGGGTGCGAAGCCGTAGGCCGTGCGGAATCCCCGGTACAGCGTGCACGGACTGCACCCGCCGGGACCCGCCGCCGCAGGCACCTACTTCGCCGAGGTCGGCCTGCACGGATCCTTCTGGGGGCTGCCCGACCGACATCCGGATCCGCCTGTCGCTGTGAAGGTCTCCTCCCGGTGTCCTGCCCGCTGCCCGGAGCGCTCGCGGGGTTGGACGAGGAGCGGCTGGGTTGCGGTGCCGATCGTCCCGGACACGTCGTGCAAGGAAGCGGTCCAGCGCGAGTTCGCTGGAGATGCCGTTCGCCGAGTCGGCGACCACCGCCAGGCGCTGCAACGGGGTGGTGGCCTAGCCCTCGACCACCGGAACCCGGACCCGGGTCCAGACCGCGGCCGGCCTGGAACCGCCGGCGGAACACCCCGGACGCAGAGTCGTGCGGGACCACAAGGCATGGTTGCGAGCACGGCTGCGCGCGCTGGCCCGGGCACTGCACTCGGCGGACCCGGCAGCGTTGGCCTGGCAACTGGTCACGCCGTCCGATGGCGCCGCCGCCGAGTGCGTGCTGCAGGGCAGCGGCGCTCCCGCCCGCGCTGCCCGTGCGATGGCGATCCTCGCGATCGACGCGGTGGCGCGGGATCAGGAATGACCGCGCCGGCGGGCAGCCCGGCGCCGGGCCGGATCCGGCGAGGTCACAGGAGAGAGGCGAGCCCGTCGAGGAAGCGGTCCACCTCGTCGGCGGTGTTGTAGGGGGCCAGGCCCGCGCGCAGGGCGGGGTCTTCGAGCTTGAGCGCGGTGAATGGTTCGCAGGCGTAGAACGACCCGGCCGGAGCGACCACGCCGCGCGCGGCAAGATGCGCCTGGGCCTCGCGCGCGTCGCGGCCTTCGAGGGTCATCAGGAGCGTCGGGGTGCGGTCGGGGGCCTTCGAGTGCACGGTGATGGCGTCACCCAGGGAGCCCAGGCCCTTCTCCAGCCGCGCCCGCAGACTCAGTTCGTGCTTGTGCACGGACTCCAGGGAGCGGGTGAGCCGCTCCCTGCGTGAGACCCCCGTGCCCGGGTCCAGCTCGGCGAGGAAGTCCACGGCGGCGGTGGCGCCCGCCAGCACCTCGTACGGCAGCGTGCCGAACTCGAAGCGTTCGGGCACCGTGTCGGGGGAGGGCAGGAGCTTGTCGGGACGCAGGGTCTCGAGGAACTCGGGCGCCGCCGCCAGCACCCCGCAGTGCGGTCCGAGGAACTTGTACGGCGAGCAGACGAACAGGTCGGCCCCGAGAGCGGGCACGTCCACGAGGTGGTGCGCGGCGTAGTGGACGCCGTCCACGTACACCAGGGCGCCGGCTTCATGGGCGCGGTCGGCGATCCGGCGGACGGGTGGCTTGGTGCCCAGCACGTTCGAGGCCGCCGTGACCGCGACCAGCCGGGTCCGGGGCGTCAGGGCCTGCTCGTACGAGTCGAGATCGAGCTCCGTGGTCTCCGGGTCGATCTCGATCCAGCGGACCCTCACGCCGGCGCGCTCGGCGGCCTGGACCCAGGGGCGGACGTTGGCGTCGTGGTCGAGGCGGCTGAGGACGATCTCGTCGCCCGCGTTCCAGGTCCTGGCGAGGTGGCGGGAGAAGTCGTAGGTGAGCTGCGTGGCGCTGCGGCCGTGGACGACGCCGTGCGCGGGCACGTTCAGCAGGTCGGAGCAGGCGGCGCGGAAGTCCGTGACGGCGCGCTCGGCGTTCAGCTCGGAGGGGGTGACGGTGCCCCGGTTGGACAGGGGGCCGGTCAGTGTCGCGGTGATGGCGTCGGCCACCGGGCGGGGCGTCTGCGTTCCCCCCGGACCGTCGAAGAAGGCGAGCCCGGTGGCGAGGGAGGGGAAGTGGGCCCGCAGGGCGGTGAGGTCGATGGCCATGTCTCTGCTTTCTGTCGGGCGGAGTGCCTGGCGTCGCGCTGCCTTTACTCTGGGTGCCGACCCCGAGACACGTAAAGCGATGGATCCCGAAGAGAAAGTTCATGAACCGTGAAGTCTCAGCCGGATCTGAAGCTCCTGGCCACTTTCCTGGCCGTCGTGCACCGGGGTTCGATGGCCGAGGCCGCGGCCGAGCTCGGCTATGTGCCCTCGGCGGTGTCCCAGCACATCGCCGTACTCGAACGTGACATGGGGCTCGAACTGATCACCCGCCGCCCCGGCAGCCGGCTGATCCTCACCGCGGCCGGCCGTGCCCTCGCGCGGGCGGCGGAGACGCTCTTCGACGCGACCGCTCGCTTCCAGGACGCCGCCCGCGGCATCGCGAACCGGGAGATCGCCGAACTGCGCGTCGGGATCTACCCCAGCGCCATGACCTACCTCCTCCCTCAGGTCCTGTCCACGCTCAGGGCTCGCCGCCCAGGTCCCCGGATCCGGCTGGTCGTCGTCGAGACGGAGGAGGGCCTGCCGAGGGTGACGTCGGGAGACATCGACCTGCTCGTCGCCTACCGCTACCTGCCCGAGGACCCGCCGGCTCCGTCCGACGCGTTGACGATCACTCTTCTGGGGCGTGAGCCGCTGGTCCTGGTCACAGGTGCCGAGCCCGGGCGCCGACGGCCGGTGGAGCTGGCCGAATGCCTGGAACGGGAATGGGTCTCAGGCCACGCCCACAACCCCGACCGGCGGCTGCTGCACCGCTGGGCCGGTGAGACCGGGATCGCGCCGCAGGTGACGTTGGAGACCGACGACCTGCACAGCATGCTCGCCATGATCCGGGCGGGTCTCGCGGTGGGCCTGATCCCGGCCACGCTCCTCGGAGCAGGACACGACGCCGGGGTCGAGAGAGTGGTCCTCCGGCCGGGCGTCGCGCCGCTTCACCGCGAGATCCTCGCCGTCAGCAGACCCAGTGCCCACTTTCCGCTCATCGACGAACTGGTCACGCTCCTGGCCGGTGCCGTGGACAGCGCACAGCCGGCAGGGGCCCCACTACGGTGAACACGGGGGCGACCTGACGCACCCGGCCACGGTCCACCACCCACAGGTAACAACCAGGCCCCCCCGAAGAAAACACCTCGTCGCTTTCCGGCCACCCGCAATTGACACGCTGACCCAGTGTTGGCCATGGCTTTCCCCGTCGATCTACGCCGCTGCCAGGTACTCGGCCTGGCCGGCACCGCGTTCCTTGCCCTGGGAGGTGAGACAGCCGGCGCTCTCCCCGTGGAGGACCTGCTCGCACCCAGCTCGGTGCAGGCGGCGTTCGGCCTGGTCGGCGTCTACTTCGGCGTCGTGCTGCTGATCGCGGCGTGGTTGCTGCTCGGCCGCCTGGTGCGCGGCGCCGAGCCGCCCACCCCGCGGCAGCTGCTGCTGGTCCTCGCCGTCTGGGCGGCCCCGCTGCTGCTCGCGCCCCCGCTGTTCAGCCGGGACGTGTACAGCTACCTCGCGCAGGGCGCGATGGTCGACGCGCACATGGACGTCTACACGTCGGGACCCGCCCAGCTCGGCGGCCCGCTGGCCGACGAGGTCGCCCCGGTGTGGCAGAACACCGCCGCCCCGTACGGCCCCGCGTTCATGGGCGTGGCCTCGCTGCTGTCCGGGCTGACCCGGGGCGAACTCCCGGCCGGCCTCTTCGGCATGCGGCTGGTCGCCCTGCTCGGCGTCGGCCTGATGGCGGCCGCGCTGCCCCGGCTCGCCCGGCACAGCGGCGCCGACCCGGCCGCCGCGCTCTGGCTCGGCGCCCTCAACCCGCTGGTGCTGCTGCACCTGGTCGCGGGCGCCCACAACGACGCGATCATGCTAGGTCTGCTGGGCCTCGGCCTGGTCGCGGCACTCGGCCGCTGGCCGTTCCTGGGGGCCGTACTGGTCACGCTCGCGGCGCTGGTGAAGGCGCCCGCGGCGCTCGGTCTGCTCGCGGTGATCGTCGTACAGGCGCGCAAGGGCCGCAGCCCCGTGCGGGCCACCCTGACGACGGTGGTCGCGTCGGGGGCCACGACCGTGGTGGCGACCGCGGTCGCCGGGACGGGGTACGGGTGGATAAGGGCGCTCGACACGCCCGTCTCCCCGCACAACTGGGCGCTCAGCAGCCTGCTCGGCCGGGCCACGGGCGCGCTCCTCGAACACCTCGGCAGCGATCTGGCGCCGCTCGCCGTCCCGGCCTGGCATCTGCTCGGGCTGGCGCTCACCGCGGTGACCGTGCTGCTGATATGGGTCCGGCTGCGGCCCCGCCCGGTCTACGCCCTCGGCCTGAGCCTGGCCGCGGTCGCCGCCTTCGGGCCGGCGATCCGCCCCTGGTACGCCATCTGGGGCCTGTTCCTGATAGCGGCGGCGGCGCCCAGCACCTCGGTACGCCACCGGGTGGCGGCCGTCACCGGAGTGCTCGCCCTCGCCGTGCTGCCCAGCGGCGGTCCCGCCGACATCGGCCAGCTGGTCCTCGCCGTCTCCGGCGGGGTGCTCGGCGTGGTCGTGCTGTGGCAGGCCCACCAGGCCGCGCAGGCCCCGGCCGTGGGACGTACGGCATGAGAGGCCCGAGAGCACCACGGACCGACCGGGGGAGGCTGCTGCTCGTCCTGGTCCTCGTCGCCGCCGTGACCGCGTTCACGGCCACCGTGCCGCTGCTGCGCGACTGGTTCGACCTGCGCGTGTACTACGGCACCGTGCACACCTGGGTGCATCACGGCGGGCGGATCTACGACTACCGGGTGCCCGGGACGGCGTACGGGTTCACGTATCCGCCGTTCGCCGCCGTCGGCATGCTGCCCATGGCGCTGGTGGGGCTGCACCTGGCCATCGCCGCCTCGCTGCTGCTGAACCTGGCCGCGCTGGCGTTCGTGCTGCGCGTCCTGGCCGGGCCGGGCTGGCGGCGCTGGGGCTGGTACCGCTGGGCGCTGGCGCTGTGCGGGCTGGCGCTGTTCGAGCCCTTGCGGGACACCTTCAGCTTCGGCCAGGTGAACCTGATACTGCTCGCCCTGGTGCTCGGCGACTGCTGTCTGCTGCGCAGCGGGCGGGGCCGCTGGGCCGGGGCCGGCATCGGGCTCGCCGCCGCGATCAAGCTCACGCCCGCGCTGTTCATCGGCATGCTGCTGATCGGCCGCAGGTGGCGGGCGGCCGGTGTCGCCACGGCCGTGGCGCTCGCCGCGACCGCTCTCGCGGCCTGGGCCGACCCGAAGGCCTCCCGCTACTACTGGACGGACGCGCTCTGGGACACCAGCAGGGTCGGCCGGCTCGACTACGTCTCGAACCAGTCGCTCCAGGGCGTGCTGGCCCGGCTCGGCCATCCGGACAAGCCGCTGTGGGCGATCGTGGTGCTGCTCACGCTGGCCGTGTGGGCGTGGCGGACCCGCCGGGCCGTGGCGGCCGGCGACTGGACGGCCGCCTTCGCGCTCACCGGTCTCGCGGCCTGCCTGGTCAGCCCGATCACCTGGGTGCACCACCTGGTGTGGGTGCTGCCGTCGTTCGCGCTGCTGGCCCGCGCCGGGCACCCGCGGATCGCGAGTGCCCTCTACGCGGTGATGTGCACCAGCGTGGTGTGGCTGTGGTTCGACGACGCGTCCGGCATCGACGGGTTCCTCGGCAGCAACCTCTACACCTGGATCACGCTGGGCCTGCTGCTGGGCCTGCCGGTCGGTCAGTCCCGCCCGGAGCGTTCGCCCCTGAGCCGCATCGCCAGGGTGACGGCACCCGCGCCGAGTACCGCGAAGCCCGCGGCGATGGCGGTGTCCGACCAGCCGGAGTCGTCCTCGGGCGCGGTGGCCGCCGCCATCGGTACGGTGCTCGGGCCCGGCCGGGGCCGCGGCTTGGCCCGCAGACCGTCCAGCGAGCCCACCGGGTCCACCCGTCCGGCCGCCCCGAAACCCCAGTCGAGCAGCTGACGGGCCTCGTCGTACACGCCGCCGTCCTGGGGGTTCATCACCGTCACGAGGAGGGTGCGCCCGCCGCGCCGGGCGGCGGCCACGAGAGTGTTGCCGGCGTTGCTGGTGTAGCCGTTCTTGATCCCGATCAGGCCGGGGTACCGCCCCACACCGTCCTGGCCGGTCAGCAGCCGGTTGGTGTTCTCGATGCCGAACGACCAGCCGGCGCCGTCGGGGAAGCGGGCCTGGGCGGTGGAGCAGTACCGCGCGAAGTCAGGGTTGCGCAGCCCCTCCCGGCCGAACACCGCCAGGTCGAACGCGGAGGAGACCTGCCCCGGTGCGTCGTAGCCGTCGGGGGACTCGACGTGGGTGTCGAGGGCGCCCAGCGAGCGGGCGTTGGCCTGCATCCGGGTGACGGTGCGGTCCCAGCCCCCGTCGAGCGCGGCCAGGACGTGCACGGCGTCGTTGCCGGAGCTGAGGAAGACCCCGCGCCACAGGTCGGACACCCGGTAGGTGTGCCCCTCCTCGACGCCGACCAGGCTGCTGCCCTCGGCGACGTCCGCCAGCTCCTCGGGCGTCACCCGGTGCTGGAGGTCCGCGGGCAGGACGGGCAGCACGGTGAGCGCGAACAGGGTCTTCAGGGTGCTGGCCGGCGGCAGTCTGCGGTGTGCGTGGTTCGCCGCCAGCACCTGGCCGGTGCCCGCGTCGGCGACCAGCCAGGAGAGCGCGGAGACGTCCGGGAGTTCCGGGGCCCCGAGGTGCGGACGCACCTGCGGGCCGGACTGGTAGAGCAGCGACGGGCCGGGCACCACCGCCCTCGGGGGCGGTGCCGGGTCCAGCGCCCCGGTGCCGGCGGCGGCCGTGCCGGGCGCCAGCGCCAGCAGGCCCGCCAGGCAGAGGGAGCAGGTCGACACCGCCGCTCGCCGAGGGAATCGGTCAGGGAATCCGATCGTCATATGATCAACGTAGGAATGGGGGCGATGTCCCGCGCGCTGCATGGGCCGGTCGGATGCCGTGCGCAACCCGGATGCCGCACGCCCGGGCCCGGTCCCGGCCCGCCGGGAGGGGCGTCCGGTGTCAGCCAGCCGGCAGGGTCGGCTGCACGCGCCGCAGGAACGTCGCGTTGTCCGGGGTCTCCCGCATCCGCTCCAGGAGCGTCTCCAGGCCGCTCGGGGTGCCCTCCCGGCTCTGAAGGGCCCGGCGCAGTCCGCGGATAGCGGTCAACTCGGCCGGGGTGAGCAGGAGTTCCTCGCGGCGGGTGCCGGAGGGAGCGATGTCCATGGCCGGGAAGACCCGCCGGGAGGCCAGCTCGCGGTCCAGGCGCAGCTCCATGTTGCCGGTGCTCTTCAGCTCCTCGAAGAAGTAGCCGTCGGCCCGGGAGCCGGTGTCCACCAGGACGGTGGCCAGGATGGTGAGCGAGCCGCCCTCCTCGGCCGTGCGGGCGGCGCCGAAGAACCGCTTGGGGCCGAGCAGCGCGCCGGCGTCGACACCGCCGCTGAGGGTACGGCCGTTGGAGGCGGCCGCGTTGTTGTGGGCCCGGCACAGCCGGGTCAGGGAGTCCAGGAGGATGACGACGTCCTGGCCGTCCTCGACGAGCCGCTTGGCGCGCTCGACCACGAGTTCGGCCAGGGCGATGTGCTCCTTGGCGGGCCGGTCGAAGGTGGAGGCGTACACCTCGCCGCGCACCGAGCGCCGCATGTCGGTGACCTCCTCGGGACGCTCGTCGAGCAGCAGCACCATCAGGTGGCACTCCGGGTGGTTGCCGGCGACGGCGGCCGCGAACTGCTGGAGCAGCACGGTCTTGCCGGTCTTCGGCGGGGCCACGATCAGCCCGCGCTGCCCCTTGCCGACCGGCGCGAACAGGTCGGCGACCCGTCCGGCGAGCCCGGCCGCGGGGTGTTCGAGGCGGATCCGCTCGTGCGGGTGCAGCGGGGTCAGATCGCGGAAGTGACGCCGGTCGCGTGACTCCTCGGGCGTACGGCCGTTGACGCGCGTGATCTCGGTCAGCGTGCGCCGGTCGCCGCGGACGCCCTCGACGAGGTCGCCCTTGCGCAGGCCGTGACGGCGGATCAGCGCCGGGGAGACCTGGAGGTCGGCGGGGGAGGGCAGGCAGTCGGGGGCCCGCAGCTGGCCCTTCCCGCCCGGGTCGATGTCGAGGACACCGGTGACGGACCGGCCGGCGGGCCGGTCCTGCTGCTGTACAGGGGGTTCGAGTGTGGTGGTCATGAGTGGTGGTCCTTTCGCGGACGGAAGACATGAACGAAGGGGGGAGTGGGCCGCGAGCGGGAGGGCGTGTGCGCAGGCCTCCGTGCGGCGGGGAACGACACCTCGGGAACGGCGGAAAAGCCCTGGTCACGAGGTGGTGCTGAGAAGCCGGCGGCCGGTCGGGAAACGACGGGCGATACGGCTGGAGGGGTGGAACCGGCACTCGGCGCCCAGGAGAGGGGCGCTCACACGTGCTGATCGCACTATACCCGGGGTTCCGCGATCGTCAACATGGCACCGGTCGCCGATATTCCCGCACCCGCTGCCGGACGGGACCGCGGCGACCGCCTGCCGGCGCGGGACGTGACGCCGGTTCACGTCTCCCGGCGCGGGACGCGACGCCGGTTCCCGTCTCCCGGTGCCGGACGCGACTGTCCGGGAAACGCCCCTTCCCCGGGGCTCGCGGGCGCCTACGATCTGCCGTGTCCGTGCCGTACCGCTGCGAGGAGCCCCTGGTGGAGACCCCGTCCGCGCCACACCGCCTGGACCCCGCCGGCGGCTGTCCGCACGCCGACAACGCCAGGCTGCTGGCGCGCGGCGCAGTGGCCCCGGTCGTCCTGCCCGGCGGCATCGAGGGCATGGCCGTGCTCGGGCACGAGGCGCTCAGGGAGTTTCTCCAGCATCCCGAAGTCGCCAAGGACGCCCGGCACTTCACGCGGTTGCGGGAAGGCCGCATCCCCACGGGCTGGCCGCTGCTGACCTTCGCCACCGTGCGGGGCATGACCACCGCCGACGGGGACGACCACCGCAGGCTGCGCGGGCTGGTCAGCCGGGCCTTCACGCCGCGCCGGGTCGAGGAACTGCGGCACCGGGTCGAGGAGTTGACCGGCACCCTGCTGGACGACCTGGACCGGGCCGCCGACGGCGACGGCGTCGCCGATCTGCGCCGGCACTTCGCGCTGCCCCTGCCCATGGGCGTGATCGGTGAACTCCTGGGCGTGGAAGCCGAGTTCCGTGACCGGCTGCACCACCTGTCCAACCAGGTCGTGGCCACCGACATCGAACCGGCCGAGGCCGTCGCCGCCAACCGGGAGCTGGCCGCTGTCCTCGCCGCCGTCGCCGCCGCCCGCGCGGAGCGTCCCGGCGACGATCTCACCAGCGCCCTGATCGCCGCCCGGGACGAGGACGGCGACCGGCTCGGGCAGGAGGAGCTGATCGGCACCCTGGTGCTGATGATCATCGCCGGCCACGAGACCACGCTCAACCTCGTCACCAATGCCGTGCGCGCCCTGTGCGGCCACCGCGACCAGCTCGAACTCGTCCGGAAGGGCGAGGCGAACTGGGCGGACGTGGTCGAGGAGACGCTGCGCTGGGACGCACCGGTCAGCCACTTCCCGTTCCGCTACCCGGTGCGGGACCTGACCGTCGACGGCACGGTGATCCCCGCGGGCACCCCGGTCCTGGCCGGCTACTCCGCCGCCGGCCG
The DNA here is from genome assembly GCF_019091475.1 of Streptomyces sp. GbtcB6. Lineage (NCBI taxonomy): Bacteria > Bacillati > Actinomycetota > Actinomycetes > Kitasatosporales > Streptomycetaceae > Streptomyces > Streptomyces sp. GbtcB6. The sequence continues at coordinate 43,081 of NZ_JAGXJL010000030.1, forward strand.
TGACCCGGCCGCGCACGGCGCGGACGCCGACCGGTTCGACGTCACCCGGCCGGCCCGTCCCGACGCCGTCCGCCACCTCTCCCTCGGCCACGGCGCCCACTACTGTCTGGGCGCCCCGCTGGCCCGGCTGGAGGCCACGGTGGCCCTGGAGCGGCTCTTCGACCGCTTCCCGGCCCTGGACCTCGCCGTCCCCGAGGACAGCCTCGCCCGGCAGGCGAGCTTCGTCGGCAACAGCGTGCGTACCCTTCCGGTGCGGCTGCGCCCGCGGCCCGGCGGCTGAGGCGCATACCAGCCATACGAACCCCCGATGGCGTTTCGCTGACGCATTTCTTGTTCTCGCCATAGGCCCTACCTACGCTGCCACCACCGCACTTCGGCGGCATGGACAAGGGACTTGGCAATCATGGGTCGACTGGCCGGAAAAATCGCTTTCATCAGTGGAACGGGGGCTGGAATCGGCCGGGCCGCGGCACGGGTGTTCGCGGCGGAGGGCGCCACCGTATTCGGCTGCGACATCGACGAGAAGAGCGCCGCGGAAACCGTGGAACTCGTCGAGAAGTCCGGCGGTGTCATGCGTTCCCTGGCGCCGGTCGACCTTTCCACCGAGGCTGGGGCGCGGGAGTGGATCGAGGCTGGGATCGCGGAATTCGGCGGGATCGACATCCTCTACAACAACGCCTCCGCCCTGCGGAACGGTCCCTTCGAGACGATGCCCGCCGAAGACTGGTACTTCACCATCAGGAACGAGCTGGACATCCCCTACTTCTGCACACAGGCGGCCTGGCCGCACCTGATCGCACGCGGCGGCGGAGCCGTCCTGAACGTCGCGTCCGTGGCCGCCGTGCGCGGCGCGCCGTTCATGCCGATGGTGCCGCACGGCGCCGCCAAGGGCGGCGTCCTCGCGATGAGCAAGCACCTGTGCGCGGCCGGCGCCCCGCACCGTATCCGGGTCAACACCATCGCCCCGGGCATGACCCGCACCTCGGCCACCGCGCCCTTCCTCGACGACCCGAACGGCCCGAAGGCCCAGCTGGAGGTGCGGATCCCGGTCGGCCGGGTCGGGCAGCCCGAGGACATCGCCCGCGCGGCGGCCTTCCTCTGCTCCGACGAGGCGGCCTTCGTCAACGGCGCCAACCTCATGGTCGACGGCGGCGACAGCGCGATGGCGGGCTGAGCGCGGATGCGCGCACGACTCGACCACGTCGGCGTCAACGTACGCGACCTGCCCACCCAACTCGCCTGGTACCAAACGGTCTTCGGACTGAAGACCGTCTTCGAGTTCCATCTCGACGGCCCCGGACTCGCCGGTGTCGTCCTGGAACACCCGCACGGCTGGCGGCTCGAACTGCTCGCCAGGCCCGGGTCCGTACCCGGCCTCAGGGCACCGGACCCGATGACCGCGGCCCTCACCGAGGGGTACGGGCACTTCGCGGTCACCACCCCAGAACTCGACCCCGTGTACGCCGAATTGGTGGCCCACGGAGCGAGCGAGGTCCTCGCCCCCGGCCCGTCTCCCGAACCCGGGGTGCGGATGGCCTGGGTCAAGGACCCCGAGGGAAATCTCATCGAACTCATAGAACGCGGCGGACTCGGCGAGCACGGCGAACTCGCCGAAGCCGAAGAGCGCGGCACCACCGATAACCCGTGAGATGGAGTGCGGAATGACCAACGCTGTGAAAAAACTGGACGTGGGCACGCTCATAGCCTGTTGTCTGGCAGTTGCCGCCGCGCAGCTGTGCATTACCGTCCCCTCGCCCATCAACGGGGAGATCCAGAGCGCATTCGGAGCCTCGGGATCGCAAGTCGCCTGGGTCACCTCCGCGTTCATTCTGCCCACCGCGATTCTGGAACTGAATTTCGGTGTGGTGGGCGACCTGTTCGGCCGTAAGCGGCTGCTGATCCTCGGCGGATTCGTGCTGGCGATCGGGGAACTCCTCAACGCCACCTCCCAGAACATCACCATGCTCTGGATCGGCCAGGCCCTCGCCGGCGTCGGTGCGGCCGCCCTCTTCCCGAGCTCCCTCGCCGTGATCGCGGCCGCGACGCCCGAGGAGAAGGACCGCGCCAAGGCGGTCTCCACCTGGGCGCTGAGCATCTCCCTCGCCTCCGCCGTGGGCCCGCTCTCCTCCGGCATCCTGGCCACGGTCGCCGACTTCCGCTGGGCGTTCGTGCCGCCGGTCGTCCTCGGCGTCGCGGTCGGCATCTCCTGCTGGGCGCTGGTCACCGACTCCAAGGCGCCCGAGGGCCGCGCCCTGGACTGGCCGGGCCAGATCAGCATCGCCGTCGGCCTCACCGCCCTGCTGTGGGGCATCATCGAGGGCGGCGACCGCGGCTGGAGCAGCCCCTCGATCGTCTTCGCGCTGGCCCTCGCCGCCGTGGCCCTCGTCGGTTTCGTGATGGCGGAGCGGCGCGCCGCGTCCCCGATGTTCAACCTGGAGCTGCTGAGGATCCCGTCGTTCGCGGCGGCCGCGGTGGTCGCGCTGACCGGCATGTTCGGCTTCATCGGCACCGCCTACTGCGTCTCCATCCGGCTCGGCGCGGTGATGCACCTCAGCGCCCTGCGCGCCGGTATGCCGTTCGTGATCCTCCAGCTGATCCCGCTGCTCCTCGCACCGGTGCTCAGCAAGATGCTCACCCGCGTCGAACCGCGCTGGCTGCTGATGGGCGGCCTGCTGCCGATGGCCGCCGGCCAGTTCTGGATCGCCGCGCTGCCCATCACCACCACCTCCCTGGCGGCCTTCATCGGCCCGGTGCTGCTGCTCGGCATCGGCTTCATCTGCGTGGTCTCCTCGCTGACGTCGGCCGCCGTGAACGCGGTGCCGATCGAGATGACCGGCATGGCGAGCGGCGCCACCAGCCTGGTCCGCGAGTTCGGTCAGGGCCTGGGCCCGGCCGTGATCAGCACCATCGCGATGAGCGCGGCTTCCTCCGCGCTGGTCGGGAAGCTGAGCGGCGCCGACGCGGGCATGGAGGCCGCGGCCGGTCCCCTGGCCGTGGTCAACGCGGGCAGCGACAGCGCCAGGGCCGCCGCGCAGGACGCGCTCGCGCACGGTATGGCCCTGGGCGTGGTGATCTGCGGCTGCGCGTCGCTGCTCGGCGCGCTGGTCACCCTGCTGCTGGTCCGCAGGAACACCGCACGAGCGACGGCCCAGGCGCCGGTACAGCCGGCATCCGCCTGACCGCTGACGTGACGAGAAGGCCGGGGCTCGCGCCCCGGTCTTCCGGCATGTAGTCCAACTGGCCTGTAACAAACGGGCCTTGGCCGGTAACGGATGTCCCCGGACCATAACGATCCCGGTCCTGACGGGGACTTGACGTCCGGTTATGCCGTATCTTCACGACATGTCCACGCCACCGCAGCAGCCGCCGTCCTCTCCGCAGCAGCAGCCGTCGTCGGCTCCGCAGCAGTCCTCGCCGCCCCCGCAGCAGCCGGACCAGCCCCCGGCGATACCGTCGCAGCCCCAGCCGACCGCGTACCCGTATCCGAACCCGCAGTCGCCGCCCCCGCAGAACCCCTATGCCCAGCCCACCCTCGCCGGCCAGCCCGCTCCGCCGCAGCAGGCCAACCCCTATGCCGTGCAGCCCGGTTACGGCTACCCGCCGCCGGCCGCACCGCCGGTGACCGGCGGGAACGCGGCCGGGAGAGCCGTGCTGTGGGCCGCCGTGGGCGCGGTGGTCGCCTCCGCCGCCTGGGCGGCCGGCCTCTTCCTGACGGGTGGTTTCGGCACAAGCGCCGACCTGCGCGGCTACCGGGCGCCCGCGAACCTCTGCTCCAGCGCCGACTACTCGTCGTTCAAGGACGAGTACCCCGTGGACGACTCGGCCCCCACGAAGAACGCGATGAAGGACCCGGCGCTGGACGAGAGCTACTGCAGTCTCAGCCTCAAGAAGACCAGCTCCAGCTATGGGGACGCCTATCTCTCCATCCAGGTCGACCTGCACAAGAAGACCGACCCGGCGCCGGAGTTCACGGCCACCTGGAAGAACTACGGCGACAGCCACGCCGACTACGACGTGACGCCCGTCCAGGGCATCGGCGACGAGGCCTACCTGGTCACCCAGGACACCAGCAACGGCTCCACCACCAGCGGCTCGCGGTATGCCACGCTCGCGGTGCGGGACGGCTGGATGACGTACACCATGTACTACAGCGCGTACTTCTCCTCGTACGACAGCGACACCGACCCGCCGTCCCTCGACGACGTGACCGGCTGGCTGAAGACCGACACCAAGTCCACGCTGGAGCAGCTCAAGGACTGACACTCAGTCCTGGTCGAGGGCGTTGGTGATCGCCTTCACCGGGCCGTGCGCCGTGTAGCCGCCGTCGACCGTGATCTCCGCGCCGTTGACGTAGGAGGCCTCGTCGGAGAGGAGATAGACGACCAGCGGCGCCACCTCGTCGACCGTGCCCGGGCGGCCCTGGGGCGTCATGGCGAGGTGGGCGGCGACGAACACCGGGTTGGCGGTGGCCATCAGCGGGGTCTCGATGTACCCCGGGTGGATGATGTTCGTGCGGATGCCGCGCGGCGCCAGCTCCAGGGCTGCCACCTTGGACAGACCCCGCAGCGCCCACTTGCTGGTCGTGTACGCGACCGCGTGATGGGCGGTGAGCCCGGCGACCGAGCCGACGTTCACGATCGAGGAGCCGGCCGGCATCAGCGGCGCGAGGGCCTGGATGCCGAGCAGGGCGCCGGTGGTGTTCACGGCGAAGGCGCGGTTCCAGTCGGCGAGTGCGACATGGCCGAGCCGGGCCCGCATCGGGATGCCCGCGTTGTTCACGAGGCCGTGCACGGTCTCCAGGGAGGCCGCCAGGGCCGCCCAGTCGTCCGGTGAGGTCACGTCCAGGTGGACGTACCGGACGTCGAGTCCGCCGGCGCGCAGGGCCGCGGCGAGCTTCTCGCCGGCCTCGTCCAGCACGTCGGTCGCGATCACCGTCGCGCCCTCCCGGGCGGCCGCGGCAGCCTCCGCGGCTCCCTGGCCCTGTGCGGCTCCGGTGACGACGACGGTACGGCCCGCCAGGCGCGTGCGGCTCACGGCTTCCTCCAAGAGTGGTACGGGAGAGGTCCTCCCGTCCACGCTAGGAAGCCGCGGACAGCTCCGGAAACACGCTCTCGGAATGGGTGGCATCCGCCTCGGCGATCTCCGGCGGGGCCTCCTCGCCCAGCGCCGCTCCGACCTTGCGCACGGTGTCCCGCAGCCAGCGGTGCGCCGGGTCCGCGTGCCGGTTGTGGTGCCAGTACATGGCCTCCACCAGCGGCACGTCCGGGAACGGCGCCGGTACGACCGCACAGCGCGCGAAGCCCTCGTAGCGGCGGGCCAGCCGCTCCGGGACCATGGCCACCAGGTCCGTACCGCTCACCAGGAACGGCAGCACACTGAAGCCCGGCGTGCTGACCTGCACCTTCGGGGTGATCCCGAGGGTCTCCAGCTGGCGTTCGGCGGGGGTGTGGCTCTTGCCGATGGCGCAGGCCGCGTGCGGCATCTCCGCGAGGTCGCGCAGGGTGAGCCGGCCGTCCACCAGACGCGGGTTGTCCGGGTCGACGATGCACACGAACCGGTCGTGCATCACGGCCTCGCTGACACCGGGAAGCTGGTAGCCGAGCGGCACGATCATCAGGTCGTGGCAGCGCAGATGCGTCTCCGTCTCCAGTTGCCCGTCCACGATCGGATGGAAGTCGATCCGCACGCCCGGCGCCTCGGCCGCGATCACCCGCAGCAGCGGCTCCACGAACACCGTCATCACGTAGTCCGACATGACCACGGAGAACCGCTGGCGGCTGCGGGCCGGGTCGAAGTGCCGGGTCAGCGACAGCGCCTCCTCGGCCTTCTGCAGCGAGCCCTGGACGACCGGCAGCAGCCGCTCCGCGAGCGGCGTCAGCTCGTACTCGCGGCCCACCCGGATCAGCAGTTCGTCGTTGAAGTGCCGGCGCAGCCGGGCCAGCGAGCCGCTCATCGCGGACTGGCTGGTGGACAGCCGTACACCGGCGTGGGTGACGTTCTTCTCCTCCAGGAGCGCTTCCAGTGCCACCAGAAGATTGAGATCGATCGCTCCGAGACCCACGAGTGTCCCCTTCCGGCCGGCCACGTCCTTGAAGCTTCGGTGAAACGCGAGGTTAACCAGCGGACGGCCGTCGAGGAAGGGGGTCGGGGCGACTCTCAGGGAAATGCGATGCCAGGCATCCCGTCGCCGGATACCCGCAGGTGGGGGGCCTGCGCGCACCACAGGCCCCCCACAGCTTCGGGTGCTAGGGGCGCGGCGTGCGGCCCCTCTTGCGGGCTCGCGGAAGGTACGCGTCCGCCCGCCCGGGCACGATCCGGTTGGACACCGTGCCCAGCCCCTCGACGCTCAGCGTCACCTCGTCGCCGGGCTTCAGCGGGGGCGGGGTGCGCTCCCCGAGCCGGCCCCAGAACTCCGCGAGCGCGCCCCAGCCGCAGGTGCCGGAGCCGAGGATGTCACCGGGGCGCACCCAGGCGTCCCGGCTGGCGTAGGCGATCATCTCCTCGAAGGTCCAGGAGACGTTGGCGAGGGTGTCCCGGCCGATCAGCTCGCCGTTGAGGGTGACCGTCATCTCCAGGTCCAGAAAGCCGTCCGCATCCCGCCGGTCCTCGACCTCGTCGGCGGTGACCAGGTAGGGGCCGAGCGTGTTGGCGAAGTCCTTGCCCTTGGAGAAGCCCAGGCCGAGGTTCTTCTCAGGCTTCTGCAGATCACGGGCCGACCAGTCGTTGAAGACCAGGTAGCCGATGATGTGGTCCCTCGCCTGCTCGGGGGTCAGGTCGCGCCCGCTGCGGCCGATGACCGCACCGACCTCCAGCTCGAAGTCCAGCACCGAGCAGCCCGCCGGGACCGGCACGTCGTCATGGGCGCCGTAGGCGGCGTGGGGGTTGGTGAAGTAGAAGTTGGGTGCCCGGTACCACTCCTCCGGGACGTGCTCCAGGCCGTCCAGCGACTTCGACACACCCTCGATGTGCGCCTCGAACCCCACGAAGTCCCGGATGGACGGCGGCTTCAGCGGTGGCAGCAGCCGCACCTGATCCACCGTCAACCCGCCCGGTGCACCGAGGGCTTCGGTCCCGGCCGCGTACAGCACGCCCGCCTCGACGAGCGTGAGGACACTCACCCCGTCGGGCAGCGGGTGGATCACCCCGTCCCGCACCACACCGGCGCGCTCCTCGCCGTCGTGCTCGTATGTCGCGAAACGCATGGCTGCTCACTGCTCCCAGTGGTTGGTGTTGGTGACGGTCCCGGCGCTCAGATGGCCGGCGAACACGCCCTTGGGGTCACGGGCGGCCCGGATCTCGTTCAGCCGCCGCCACTGCTCGTCGCCCATGAACCGCAACTGCCGTACCGTGAAGTCGGAGTCGCCGAGGTACTGGCCCGCGGTCACCGGCTGCATCGCCGCCATCGCCTCGTCCAGCCAGCCGCGCAGCTCCGCGTCCCGCCCGGGGTCGTCGTACACGACATAGCTGGCGCAGTAGATCTCCGACTGCAGGGAGAAGGCCATGTCGGGGAGCCGGCGCAGCGGCGCCATGGAGAACCAGATGGTGAAGGTCTGCCGGGTCGGGTGCTCGGTGAACGCCCTGCGGATCGCCGGGACGACCTCCTCGGCGCTGCCGGTCAGCCAGGCGTTGTCGACGAAGTAGCGGTGGCCTTCCGGGTTGGCGGTGCGCTGCCCGGTCAACTGCTCGGCGATCGTGGTGGGTTGTGCCTCGATACGGAACAGGGCCCGGTCGGCGTACGGATTGGCGTGCAGGGGCGCGAGCGCCTCGGCCGCCTCCTGAGGGGTGTCGGTCATCGAGACCCCGGTGACCAGCAGCACCGGTCCGTCGAGGCCGGGCGGGGTCTGGGTGAGGGCGACGATCTCCACCAGGTCGGAGACCGTGTGATGGGTGTCGTGCAGCCAGGTCATGACCTCGTCGAAGAGATCGAGCGGGTAGGCGTGCACGGTGTGCGCGAGATGGCGGGGGAGCGGGCGGGTGCGCAGGTGGAAGCGGGTGACGACGCCGAAGAAGCCGGGGCCCGCCCCGCGCGCCGCCCAGAACAGGTCGCTGTGCCGCGTCTCGTCGGCGCGGACCAGCTCGCCGTCGGCCGTGACGACGTCGATCGCCACGATGTTCTCGGCCGCCCAGCCCCAGCCGCGCGCGTTCCAGCCCTGCCCGCCCTGGAGCAGAAAGCCGCCGATGCCGACGGACGGGCAGTGCCCGCCGTTGAAGAAGCGCCCGAACTCACCCAGATACGGGTTGAGTTCGTCACCGCCCCTGACGCTGGGGGTGGCCGTGACGATCCCGGTGGTCTCGTCGTACGCCATCTCGCGGAAGCCCCCGAGGTCGATCAGCAGCGCGTCCCGGCGCACCGACCAGGCGGCCCAGCTGTGCCCGCCGGAGCGGACGGCGACCTGCCAGCCGCGCTCCAGTGCGAGCCGTACGCCCTCGACGACGTCCTGTTCGGTGACGGCCCTCAGCACGGCGGCGGGGGTGCGGTCGGCGGGGCGGCGGGCGTTGAAGACCCTGCCGTACACGGCCTCCTCGAAGTCCTCGTCACCGGGGAGGTGGAGGGTGCCGGAGAATCGGTTCGTGTTCACGGGCGGCTCACTTGACTGCGATGGGGTTGACGGGGGCACCGACCGCGCCGGTGACCGGGAGGGGCGCGGCGACCAGCAGGAACTCGTACACGCCGTCGGCCGCGCAGTCCTCCGCCAGGGTCTCCAGATCCCACATCTCGCCCAGCGGCAGGCCCATGTGGGGGATGGCGATCCGGTGCAGCGGCGCGGCCTCCGGCTCGGCGAACTCGTACGGCCGCACCTCCAGGCCCCAGGTGTCCGTGGCGACGGCCGCGATCTCGGTGCGGTGCAGCCGGCCGAGGGTGGAGAAGGACAGGCCGGGCGCGTCCCCGGCCGCGTACCCGTCCCACGCGCCGAGCCGCCGTACCCGGCCGAGCTGTCCGGTGCGGACGAGAACGATGTCACCCCGGCGCACACTGGAGGTGGCACCCTGCGCCTCGACGGTCTCCTGGAGGTGCTCCTCCGATATCGCGAAGCCGTCCGGGAGTTCACCGAGCGCGTCGCCGACCGCCCGGCCGACGTCGAGCAGCACCCCGCGGCCGGTGAAGGCGCCCCGCAGGCGCCCGAAGCCGGTCACGGAGTCGCCGCCGTGGCCGTCGACGGCGGTGCACGAACGGCCGTTCCACGCCTGCTCGGTGGCGTGGCCGCGGCCCAACCCCTCCCATCGCGTGACGGCTTGGCGGCCGGGCCACGGACCGGACCCCTCGAACCCCTGGGCCAGCGAGAAGGAGCGGCCGCGCCGGACCAGACTCGCGGCGTGCGCGCGGATCGCGTCGTCGATGAAGTTGAGCGTGCCCAGCACGTCGTCCTCGCCCCAGCGGCCCCGGTTGCGGTAGGCGGCGCGGGCCTTGGCCAGCTCTTCCTTCAGGGGACCCAGGGTCATCGGGTGTGTCCTTTCAGCAGCAGATCGAGGGCGTTGCCCCCGGCGATCGCGTCCCGTGCGGCCGGGTCCAGGCCGGCCGCGTCCAGACGGGCCACCGGGTCGGTCACCCCCATGTCGAACGGGTGGTCGGTGCCGAGCACCACCCGGTCCGCGCCCACCTCCTCGACCAGATGCCGCAGCGCGCGAGGCGTGTAGACGAGGGCGTCGAACCACATCCGCCGCAGATAGGAGCTGGGCGGTTCGGCGCAGCCGCGCGCGTCCGGCCGGACCTGCCAGGCGTGGTCGGAGCGGCCGATGTACGTCGGCAGATAGCCGCCGCCGTGCGCGGCCACCAGCTTCAGGCGTGGGAACCGGTCCAGGACCCCCGTGAAGATCAGGAGGGAGAGCGCGACCGCGGTCTCGGTGGGCTGGCCGACCGTGTTGCCGAGATAGTGCGACGCGAGCCGCTCGCCGAGCGAGCAGCCCCAGGGGTGGACGAAGACGACCGCACCCAGTTCCTCGGCCTTCAGCCAGACGTCGTCGTGCACGGGGTCGGCCAGCTCGCGGCCCTCGACGGTGGTGGAGACGCTGATGCCGTACAGGCCCAGCTCGGTGACCGCCTGGTCCAGCAGGGCGACCGCGAGGTCCGGGTGCTGGAGCGGTACCGTGCCGAGGCCGTAGAGCCGGCCGGGCGCGGCGGCGCAGTGCGCGGCCACCGCCTCGTTGACGGTACGGGCCAGTCGCACCGCGAGGCCGGGGCCGGCCCAGTAGTGGTGCATGGGCATCGGGCCGACCACCTGGAGGTCGACACCCATCGCGTCGAGGTCGGCGAGCCGCAGGTCCACGTCCGTCAACCTGCCGGCCAGACGCTGGAGTTGGGCCCGGTTGGCGGCCAGCGACTCGGCGGAGTGGGCGCGCTGCTCGGCGGCCAGCTCGGCGGCGAAGCCCGCGGTGCCGGCCACCAGGGCGTCGGCCTCGGGGACCGCGAGATGGCCGTGGCAGTCGACGACGGGCGTGCTCATGCGGCCACCGTCAGGGAGGAGAGCGTCTCCGACATGATCCGGGCCGGGTCCGCGCCCGGGGTGTCCGGGTGGATCTCCCACTCGGCGAGCTGCAGGGAGTTGTCCAGCACCATGCGGACGCGGGGCAGCCGCCGGGCCATGAACCGTGCCAGGGCCCTGTCCACGGGCTCGTCGGCGGTGACCAGCTCGGCCAGCAGCACCGCGTCCTCCATGCACATCGCGGCACCCTGCGCGATCAGCGGCGGACAGGCGTGCGCCGCGTCGCCGACCACCATGGCCCGGCCCCGGTGCCAGTCCTCGTCGACCAGCACCGCCTCGATCCAGCGGTAGTCCACCGCCGTGTCGTCCGGCAGCGAGGCAAGTATCTTCCCCCAGGTGCCGCCGTACCCGGCGCCGCGCTCGCGCAGCAGGTCCAGCGAGGCGCGCGGACCGATCAGGGCGGCGTCCAGGTTCTCGTCGAGGAGGTAGGCGTAGCACTGGTCGTCGGAGATGGGGCTGTAGCCGGCCTTGTAGCGGGGACCGCCGTAGTACACCTCGGCGCAGTCCATCTCGGCGGGGCGCCGGGCCACCACCCGGAAGATCGACATGCCGACCGGGCAGGGCCTGGCGGTGATGCCGATGAGCGCGCGCATCGCCGAGTTGATGCCGTCCGCGCCGACCACCAGGTCGTAGCGGCCGGCGGAACCGTCGGTGAAGGTCACGTCCACATGGTCGGCCGCCTGGTCGAGGCCGCGCACGCTCAGGCCCAGGCGGACGGTGACGCCGTGCGCGTACACCGCGTCGCACAGCGCGTTCTGCAGGTCCGAGCGGAGCGCGCCCGCCGTGGACGGCAGGTCCGCGCCGCCGGTGTGCGGGGTCTCCAGCTCGGTGATCAGACCGCCGTCCGCCCGGCGCAGCCGCATGAGGTCGAACGGCACCGCCCGGGCCAGCACCCGGTCCAGCACGCCGACCGAACGCAGCGCCTTGAGCGCGTTGCCCTGGATGGTGATGCCATGGCCCACCCCGAACCACTGGGGCGAGACCTCGACGAGCTCCACCCCGACCCCGCGCTGGGCGAGGGCGAGACACAGCACGCTTCCGGTGATGCCGCCGCCGACGACGAGCACCTTGTTCACGGGCATGGGCGATCCTTGCGAAAGTAGAAAGACAGATGGTGGGGGTCAGCAGCTTTCAGCCGGTGAACCGGGGACCCAGCTCGCGGTAGTGCTCGACGGCCGGCGGCGCCGCGAAGAACGGGCCGACCAGAGCCCGCCAGCGCGCGAACCGCTCCGACTCCCGGAAGCCGACCGTGTGCGCCTCGACCGACGCCCAGCCGACGAGCAGCAAGAAGGTCCGCGGCCGCTCCGCGCAGCGCAGCAGTTCGGCCCAGCGGAACCCGTCCGCCTCGGCGAGCACTTCACGGGCCTTGCCGAAGACCTCCTCGAATTCCGCCTCCCGGCCTTCCTCGACGGTCAGCTCGGCGTGCTCGACTACCACGGTGTGCTCCTCGGGTTCGGGGTGGCATCGAGCCTGATCGGCGGTAGGTGCAGGGTCAACGGATCGAGGCATCGACAAGGGGGACGTCATCCATCCCCGACGGCGATGGCGGTCCCGTGCCGCGCAGCCGCACATCGACGCAGGCCGCGGCGGAGTGCGCGGGCGATGGCAGCCATCGCGAACGGCCATTTCCGCCGACCGGATGCGATGCCTAGCGTCGAAGGCGAGCCCCCACCCGTACGAGGAGAGCCGCCCGTGCCCGAACCTTCCCCCTCCCACGCCGGACCCTTCGCGCTCGGCACCTTCAGCGACGGAGCGGCCGCCTTCCCCGGCCTGGTCGCCGGCACGCGAGTCCGCGACCTCTCCGGCGCTGTCGCGTCGGTACGCGCGCTGGTCGAGGACTGGGACACCTGGCTGCCCCGGCTGCACGAGCTGGCCGCGGCCGCCGACGGCGCCTGGCACGACCTGGCGGACCTGCGGGTCCTGACCCCGGTCGAACCGGGCCAGATCCTGCAGAGCGGTGCCAACTACCGCAAGCACGTGGTCGACCTGGTCGCCGCCGAGAAGGAGAGCGTGCACGGCGCCACCCCCGAGGAGGCCCGCGCCGACGCCGAGAAGATGATGGACGAGCGGATCCGCGAAGGCGTCCCCTACATCTTCCTCGGCTCACCGCGCGCACTGTGCGGACCGTACGACGACATCGTGCTGCCCGCGCTCGGCGAACAGCACGACTGGGAGCTCGAACTCGCCCTGGTCATCGGCAGGTCCGGGAAGAACATTCCGGTCGAGGAGGCGATGTCGCACGTCGCCGGCTACACGATCAGCAACGACCTCACCACCCGTGACCGGCTGTACCGGCCCGACCTGAAGGCCATCGGCACCGACTGGTTCACCGCGAAGAACGCCGACACCTTCCTGCCGACCGGGCCGTTCCTGGTCCCCGCGGACTTCGTCGGCGACCCGGGCGACCTGCGGATCACACTCCGGCACAACGGGGTGGTCCGGCAGGACGAGTCCACCAAGGACATGATCTTCGACATTCCCCGGCTGATCGCCTACGCCTCCACGACCACCACCCTTCGCCCCGGCGACCTGCTGCTCACCGGCTCCCCGGCCGGCAACGGCGCGCACTGGGGGGTCTTCCTGCGGCCCGGAGACGTGATCGACGCGGAGATCACCGGCCTCGGCCGTCAGCGCAACACCGTCAGGAGCCACGCATGAGCTTCCAGCCCATCACCCATCTGCGCCATGTCGACCTGGCCGTACCGGACTTCGCCACCCAGCGGGCCTTCTACGGCACCACCTGGGGCCTGACCGAGGTCGCGAACGACAGCGGTATCGCGTTCTTCGCCGCCGAGGGCAGCCCCGAGCAGTACATCGTGCGCATCCGCGAGGACGAGCGGAAGCGGATGGACCTCGTCGCCTTCGGAGCGGTCTCACCGGCGGCGGTGGACGAACTCGCGGTGCGGCTGGGACGGGCCGGGGTGCAGATCATCCACGAGCCCCGGGCGCTGGACACCCCCGGCGGCGGCTACGGGCTGCGGTTCTTCGACCCCGACGGGCGGGTCGTCGAGGTCTCGGCCGACGTGGCCACCCGCACCCACCGGAAGATCGAGGAGCGCGAGGCCATTCCGGTACGGCTCTCGCACTGTGTGGTCAACTCCCAGGACCCGGAGGGACTGCGGGACTTCTACATCAAGAACCTCGGCTTCCGGCTCACCGACACCCTGTACTCCACGCACATGGGTGACCTCATGTACTTCCTGCGGTGCAGCCCGCTGCACCACTCCTTCGCCATCGCGCGCGGCCCCCATGTGTCCCTGCACCACGCCTCGTTCGAGATGCGGGGGGTGGAGGAGTACATGCGCGGCACCGGGCGTGCGTTGCGCGCCGGGACCCGGCTCACCTGGGGCCCGGGACGGCACCTGGCGGGCGACAACACCTTCTCCTACTTCCACGACCCGCACGGAAACACCGTCGAGTACACCACCGAGCTCGCCGTCCTCGAAGAGGACCTGTGGCACCCCGGCCGGCACGACGTGGACGACCCGATCACCCAGGACCAGTGGGGCACCGCCGACCCGATGAGCGAGTCGGTCGCCAAGGAGCAGTTCAACGACCCCGACGTGCTCTTCGAAGCGCCCCCGGTGTAACCCCGATCCTTCCCAGAAAGGCCGCAGTTGTGGCAGAGATCCTGAAGCACGCCGTGCCCAAGGCCGAGGTGGCAGCCTCCCTCGACCAGGTGCGCGAGACGGTGACCGGTGTCATCGCGGACATCCGCGAGCGCGGTGACGCGGCCGTCCGCGAGTACTCCGAGAAGTTCGACAAGTGGAGCCCCGACTCCTTCCGGCTGAGCGCGGAGGAGGTCGAGAAGATCGTCGCCTCGGTGCCGCAGCAGGTCATCGACGACATCAGGTTCGTGCAGGAGCAGGTCCGCACCTTCGCCCGCCACCAGCTGGACTCGATGGGCGAGTTCGAGGTGGAGACGCTGCCGGGTGTGAAGCTCGGCCAGAAGCACATCCCGGTGCAGGCGGCCGGCGCCTACATCCCCGGTGGCCGCTACCCGCTCACCGCCTCCGCCCATATGACCATCGTCACCGCCAAGGTGGCGGGGGTGGAGCGCGTGGTCGCCTGCACCCCGCCGATCCACGGCGAGATCCCCGCCGCCACCGTCGCCGCCATGCACCTCGCGGGCGCCGACGAGATCTGGCTGCTCGGCGGCGTCCAGGCGGTGGCCGCGATGGCCGTGGGCACCGACACCATGGAGCCGGTCAACCTGATCGCGGGCCCCGGCAACGCCTATGTGGCCGAGGCCAAGCGCCAGTTGTTCGGTGAGATCGGCATCGACCTGTTCGCCGGGCCGACCGAGATCCTGGTCCTCGCCGACGACCGGGCCGACCCGTTCGTCTGCGCGGTCGACCTGCTCTCCCAGGCCGAGCACGGCCCGGACTCCCCGGCGGTCCTGATCACCACCTCCCGCGAGGTCGCCGAGCGGACCATCGCCGAGGTCGAACGCCTCCTGCCCGGCATGCCCACCCGTGACTACGCGGAGCCCGCCTGGCGCAACCACGGCCAGGTGCACGTCGTCGGCTCGGTCGACGAACTGTACGAACTCGCCGACGCGTTCGCCTTCGAACACGTCGAGGTGCTGACCGTCGAGCCGCGCCTCGCGCTGGAGCGGATGACCCAGTACGGCGCCCTGTTCCTCGGCGAGGGCACCTGTGTGTCGTTCGGCGACAAGGTCATCGGGACCAACCATGTGCTGCCCACACGTGGTGCCGCCCGCTACACCGGCGGCCTGTGGGTGGGGAAGTACCTCAAGACGGTCACCTACCAGGAGGTCACCGACACCGCCTCGCAGACCCTGCTCGGGCGGCTGTGCGGGCGCGCGTCCAGGGTCGAGCTGTTCGAGGGCCACGCCCGCTCGGGTGACGTACGGGCCGCGAGGGCCGCGGGCGACGCGCTGCCGTGGAACGAAGCGTGAGCCTGGACGGCCGCACGGCCCTGGTCACCGGCGGGGGAGGGCCGCTCGGCCGGGCCTTCGCGCTGGCGCTCGCCGGCGCCGGGGCCCGGGTGATCCTCGTCGGCCGGAACGAGCAGGCCCTCGCGGAGACGGCCGCCAAGGTCGGCGAAGCGGCCCGCCCGGCGGTGTGCGACGTCTCCGACCCCGCCGCCGTGCACGCGCTGGCCGCCGGACTCGCCGACGATGAGGTGTCGTTGCTCGTCAACAACGCCGGCGTCGCGGGACCGGTGCGGCCGCTCGTCGACATCGAACCCGACGAGTGGGACGACGTGTTCGCCGCCAACGTACGCGGCGTCTACCTCATGTGCCGGGCGTTCCTGCCGCCCATGCTCGCCGCCGGACGGGGCGACATCGTCAACGTCGCCTCGGTCAGCGGCAAGCGTCCGCTGCTCAACCGCACGCCGTACACCGCCTCCAAGATGGCGCTGATCGGCCTCACCCGTACTCTGGCGGGCGAGGTGGGCCCGCAGGGCGTCGCGGTCAACTCCCTCTCCCCGGGCCCGGTTCGGGGACCCCGCATGGACCGCAACTTCCGGCTCACCGCCGAACTCACCGGCTGCACCGTCGAGGAGGCGGAACGGGACTTCGCCTCCCGGGCCGCGCTCGGCCGGCTGGTGGAGGAGGACGAGGTCGCGCGGGCACTGGTCGCCATGCTGGCGATGCCCGGGCTGTGCGGGGCGGACATCGACCTGTCGGCGGGGATGATCGCACCGGCGTAGGCACAGGGTCGAGTACGGCGAGGTGGACGGCGCGCGGGCCGTCCGCCTCGCCGTCGTGCGTGCCCGGCGCCGCGGACTGTGGCCACTCTGTGTGAGCGCCATGAAGTGGGCCGCACGATCCGAGGCATCGGGTTCCGGGATGCGTATGTGCAAGGCCTGTCCCGGGTTTACCGAGGCTGATTCACTCCCACCCGTGCACCTCTGGTGCCTTCGTCGCCCTGGTTCCGACCGGCGACCCGTGACTCTGCGCGACGGCGCACTCCACCCGTGGAAAGGCCTGCAATGACGCTGACATCCCGACGCTCGTTTCTGATCGCCGGATCCGCCGCGACAGCGGCCGTGCTCGTTCCGGTCGCCTCCGGCACCGCCACCGCAGCCCCCGAGGCGCCGGGCAGGACGATCTCCGTCGCCGCGGGGGAGACCTACGAACTCGCCGCGACCACCAAGGTCAGCCAGTTGACCATCGGCGACGGCGGAAAGATCGTCGCCCCGGACGGGTACGACATCAGCCTCACCGTCGACGGCGTGGAGACCGGCCAGCTGCTCACCGCGACCGGAGCCACCGGGACCCTCGTCCAGGCCGGCACCTACCGCGGGGACGTCGTCCTCACGGTGGCCGAGTCCAACGACGTCACCTACCAGACGCTGACCTTCCCGTTCCGGCAGGCCCTGTACGTCGGCTCCGACGGGGTCGACTCCGCGAAGTCCGTGCTGTCCGCCGTACGCGGCGGCAAGGTCACCGACACGGCCGCCCGGAACGTGTCGATCGCGTCCACCGGCGAGTGCTTCAACGGCGTCTACGTCGAGAGCGGCAGCTACACCATCGAGAGCCCCACCATCACCCTCGACGGCAACGGCCGTTCGGACTTCGCCGGGTACGGTGCGGCCGTGGTCGGCGACGGCTCCGCGACCAGGCTGGTCGTGGACGGCGCCCGGATCAGCAACAAGGGCGTGGTCCGCACCACCGTCATCGCCAACGGCGGCGCCAACGTCCTCGTCAAGGACTCCTTCCTGCGCGCCCGCAACGGCGTCCTGCCCGCCGACTACCAGGCCACCGTCGAGACCCCGTACATGGAGTCGGTGCCCTGGATGCTGGGCCTGGACGGCAACGTCCGCGCCACCAACCTGATCGGCAAGAACAGCA
This sequence comes from Streptomyces sp. GbtcB6, assembly GCF_019091475.1. Taxonomy (NCBI): domain Bacteria; kingdom Bacillati; phylum Actinomycetota; class Actinomycetes; order Kitasatosporales; family Streptomycetaceae; genus Streptomyces; species Streptomyces sp. GbtcB6. Next base: position 60,385 of record NZ_JAGXJL010000030.1, read on the forward strand.
TCGCCACCTACCTCAACTCGACCGTGTTCTCGGAGACCTGGGGCGCGCTGTCGGTCGAGGGCGGCAGCGGCCTGAAGCTGACCGCGATCAACAGCCACGTCGGCAACACCGGTGACTACGGCTACGGCACCTACGCCATCGGCGACGCCACCGTCCGCGTCCTCGGCTCCCGCTTCGACGTCGGCTCCTACGCGACGATCATCGCCGGGCCGGCCGCCGTCGTGCACTACGGGGACAGCACCCGCGACGCCGTCGCCGCCCTCAACACAGAGCTGGAACTCGGCCTTTCCAACGCCGAGTTGCGGGGCATCCCGGAGCGCAGCACGGTGGTGAACTCCGGTCACTTCGGCTACATGTTCTTCGGCGCCGGTCAACTCACCCTGGACGGGGGCACCGTCATCAACTCCGAGCGGGCCACCTTCCTCAACAAGGGCCAGCAGACCACCATTTCGGTCGACGGCTCCAAGGGTGCCCGGCTCAACCCGCGCGACGGCATCATCCTCCAGATGATCGAGCTGGACGACCCGGGTCCGGTTCCCGTCAACGGCAAGATGATGAACGTCGGCGTCTACACCGAGCCCACCACCGACCCGGTGAAGAACTCCTCCTTCGACGTCACCGCCGTCCATTCCACCGACGGTGCCGCCACCTTCAGCTCCATCGGGCTGAAGGGCGACTTCTACAACGGCATGCGCAACGGCAAGAACATGGTCCTCACCTTCGAGGACTCGTCCGTCGAGGGCGTCATCTCGGCGACCAGGGCCAAGCACCGGGTGTCCTCCATCGACTCGTCCACCTTCTACGAACTGGGCATCGTCACCAACACCGCGCAGGCCGCCGTCAACAACGGCGTGGTGGTGAAGCTGAACAGCGGCTCCACCTGGACGGTCACCGGGACGTCGTACCTGACCAGCCTCACCCTCGCGGCCGACGCCGGCGTGAACGCACCGCGCGGCAAGGCCGTGAAGCTGACGGTCGACGGCACCGAGACGGCGATCACCGCGGGCTCCACCTACACGGGCGCCCTCACACTCACCGTGGCCTGATGTCCGGCGCCGTAGCCTGACACCAGGCCGGAGGCGCGGTCCCTTCCACGGTCCGCGCCTCCTCCGCGCCCGGCGGCGGGAGCTCCCGTAAGCTGGCCGGATGTTCAGCCCCGAAGGCCCGAGCCTCCGTGAACTCACCGTCCAGGCCCTGTCCTCCGTCGAGCGCGGTTACGACCTGCTGGCCCCGAAGTTCGACCACACCCCCTTCCGGACACCCGACTCGGTCCTCGAAGCGGTCACGAAGGCGCTCATGCCGCTCGGTCCGTTCGAGGACGGCCTCGACCTGTGCTGCGGGACGGGAGCCGGTACCGACGTGCTGGCCCGGGTGTGCCGGCACAGCATCACCGGGGTCGACTTCAGCGCCGGCATGCTGGAGGTCGCCCGCCGGCAGACCCCGCCCGAGGGCCCGGACGTCGCCTATGTGCGCGGCGACGCCCGGGCCCTGCCGTTCGGGCCCGCCTTCGACCTGGTCGTCAGCTTCGGGGCGTTCGGGCACTTCCTGCCCCGGGAGCTGCCCGGTCTCTTCGGCCAGGTGCACGCGGTGCTGCGGCCGGGCGGCACCTTCGCCTTCCCGGTGCTCGCGCCGCCGCGGCCCACCAGCCCCGGGTTCTGGCTGCTGCTGGGCTTCGACGCCGTGATGCGGGTGCGCAACGCCCTGTGGCGGCCGCCGTTCGTCATGTACTACCGGGCCTTCCGACTCGGCGCCGTGCTGGGGGAGTTGGCGCGGGCGGGGTTCTCCGTGGAACTGTCTGTGCTGCCCGAGTTCGGCGAGCGCGACGACGGCAGCCCTCGCGCCCGGCTGGTCGTGGCCCGGCGCTGTCAGCCCGCGGCAGGGACCGTGAACTCGTAGACCAGCGTGTCCTGCTGGGCGTCCACCACCAGGTCGGTGATCTCCAGCGGGCGGGCGTACTGGTCGTGCACCCGGCGGGTCACCCGGACCGAGGACGCGTCCGCGACCTGGGTGATGGAGTCCCGGTGGTGCAGGGTGAGGCCCGCCTTGCGCATCCAGTCGTAGGCCCGGCGCAGCTGCGCGGCGGCACTGCCGTCGGCGCGGTCCCGGTAGCGGCCCAGTTCCTCGACCTCCCTCAGGGCCACCGCCGAGAAGGAGGTCACGGCGGTGCGCAGGGCGTGTCCGTCGGGGAAGGCGGACTCGTAGCGGTGCACCAGAGTCGGCCGGTGCGGGGCCAGCCCCAGCGCCGCCGCGTGCTCGGGCGGCGGCTCCTCCCAGGTGACCGTGGCCCGGTCGACCGCGCCGTGTTCCGTGGTCCCGGCGCCCACCGGGAAGGCCAGCGAGACCGGGCTCTCCACCGGACGGCCGTGCAGCGTCGCATGACTGCCACGCCGGTCGGTGGCCACCAGTCCGCTGTGCCGCAGCACCTCCAGCGCCTGCCGGACGGTCTCCCGGCTGACCCCGAAATGCTGTGCCAACTGCCGTTCCGCGGGCAGCCGTTCACCCGGCGGCAGGGTGCCGTCGCGCAGTTCGCCGAGGAGTTGTGTCGCGATCCGCCAGTACAGGGGCTGCCCTTCGCTCTCGGAGTGGTCGTGCGGGGTGGTGCGGGCCATGCCGCGCCTCCTGTGGGTGACAGGGCTTGGTCACCGGGCACGCGGACAGGCGTGCTGACGCCTGCCGACGGGCCCGATGACAAGACGTAGCCGTGCGGGTTCGTTCCGCGACCACATCTAGCATTGGTCTAAACCATCAGGGAAGAGCGGCCGCCGGGTTCGGCCGAAACCGAACGGGCCTCACAGACTCGCGTAAACGGCGTTGACCAGGGCTGTCTTCCGGGGGTCGTCCGCGATCCGGGGTCCCATGCGGTTCATGACGTATCCGAGGGAGACGCCTGCTTCCGGGTCGGCCAACCCGCAGGATCCGCCGAACCCGTCGTGCCCGCAGGCGCGCGGGTTCGGCCCGTACGAGCCGTTCGACCCGCTCAGCCAGAGCCCGAGCCCGACCTCGGTCTCGTGCTCGAAACCCGCCCCCAGCACCAGGTCACGGCAGCTGCCCTGGCCTTCCCGCACCCGCTCGGCCGCCTCCGGCGACAGCACGCGCCGGCCGCCGTACTCGCCCCGGCCGGCGAACACCCCGTACAGCGCCGCGATCGCCCGGGCCGTGCCGTGCCCGTTGGCCGCCGGGATCTCGGCCGCCCGCCACTCGGGGGTGTTCGCCGCGCTCGCGCCCACGCCGGGGTTGGCCAGGGCGGCGACGGCGGCCGGCGCCAACTGGCTGAAGATCGCAGCCTGTTCGCTGTCCGACAGGACCCGGGGATGCACCAGTTCGGCCGCCCGGCCCGATTCCTTCTCCGGCAGCCCGACGGTGAAGTCGATCCCCAGCGGCCCGGTGACCTCCTGCTCCAGGAACGCCCCCGGCAGCAGTCCCGACACCCGCCGCACCACCTCGCCGACCAGGAAGCCGTAGGTCAGCGCGTGATACCCGGACCTGGTCCCCGGCTCCCACCATGGTTCCGTCGCCGCCAGCCGCGCGGTCGTCAGCTCCCAGTCGTACAGGTCCTGGAGCGAGTGCGGCTCACGCAGGCCGGACAGCCCGGCCCGGTGCGAGAGCAGATGGCGGACCAGGACCCGCTCCTTGCCGGCCGCCGCGAACTCGGGCCAGTAGCCGGCCACCGGCGCGTCGAGGTCGAGCAGCCCCCGGTCGGCCAGGATGTGCGCGCACAGGGCCACCGGGCCCTTGGTGGTGGACCAGACGTTGACCAGGGTGTCGCGCTCCCACGGCCGGGCGCGAGCCGGATCCGCCCAGCCGCCCCAGAGATCCACCACGGTCTCGCCGCCGACCGTCACCGCGACGGCGGCACCCAGCTCCTCCCGGTCCCGGAAGTTCTCCTCGAACGCCTCCCGCACCGCCGCGAAACGCGGTTCGCAGTGGCCGTGGACCTGTGGCTCGTGCTCGGACATGCGCCCTCCGTCGTACGCCGGAAAACCCGGACCGCGACGCTGCGGCCCGGGCACCCCGAACGTACCGACTGGTCGGACTGGAGGGAAGGTCAGAGAAGGAAGAGTCGCCCGGCCGGCTCCTGGTGCCCTTCGGCTGTGTGCCAGTAGTCGCGGGTCTCCACCGCGAGCCCCTGCGCGTCGAAGCGCACGAACACGCACCCGGCCAGCGTGGCCGCCGCGCCCCCCTCCTCGGACCGCACCCGGAACTCCGCCGCCGCGACCCCGTCCGGGCCCACCAGCGGCGCCGAGAACCGGACGTCCCCCACCCGCTCCGCCTCGAACGACCAGCGCAGATAGGCGGCGAGTGCGTCACGCCCTCGGTGCGGTTCGCGGAACGGCATCGAGTGGTGCACACAGTCCTCGCTGTACAGGGCGAGCAGCGCGGGCACGTCGTGCGCGGCCCAGCCCCGCTCCCAGATCCGGACGAACCGCTCGGCGGCCTCGCGCGTGTCCATCTCCGCCGCCTCCTCAGACGTACGAGCGCAGCCAGCGCACCTTCGCCGCCTCGTGGTAGGGGCCGCCGCCCTCGTGGTCGTTGTACTCGTACACCTCGATCGCCTTGTCCTCGTGCGCCCAGGAGTTGAAGGCCGCGTAGACCGTGGACGGCGGGCAGGTCTGGTCCTCCAGGGCCGCCGAGAACAGCGCCGGGGCGCGGCCGCGCGCCGCGAAGTGCACACCGTCGAAGTAGGAGAGGGTGCGCTGCACGTCCGCCGACCGGCCGCGGTGGGTCTTGAGGAACAGGGCGATCTCCCGGTACGGGTGACGGTCCGTCAGCGTGGTGGCGCGCGGGAAGTCGCACAGGAACGGCACGTCCGGGGCGACCGCGACCAGGTCCGGGACCAGACCGCCGACGGCGAGGGTGATCCCGCCGCCCTGGCTGGCCCCGAGCGCCACGGTCCGCGTCGCGTCGGTCAGCGGGTGCGAACGGGCCGCCTCCACCGCCCGCACGGCGTCCGTGAACACCCGCCGGTAGTAGTAGTTCTCCGGAGCCTCGATGCCCCGCGTCATGAATCCGGGATACGCCGGCGCGCCGCCCACCGGGTCGGCGGTGACGCCCCCGCCGCCCCAGGCGCTGCCCTGGCCCCGGGTGTCCATCGTGAAGTGCGCCCGTCCCGTCGACGCCCAGAGCAGGTTCTCGTGCGGCAGCCCGCGCCCGCCGCCGTACCCGACGAACTCCACGACCAGCGGCAGCGGTCCGGTGGCGCCGGCCGGCAGTCGCAGCCAGCCCTTGACCGGGTGGCCGCCGAACCCGGCGAACGTCACGTCGTGGACGTCGACCGTGGACAGCCCGGTGTCGACCGGCTCGAAGCGGGCGTCGAGATCGTGCTCGCGGGCCTCCTGGAGCGTCTTGGACCAGAAGGCGTCGAAGTCGTCGGGTGCCACCGACTCGCTGCGGTGTTCCCGGAGCTCGTCGAGGGGAAGGTCGAACAGGGCCATCAACAACCGCCTTGGTGAAGGGAAGGTGCGGATGATCACACCGTACGTGGGTGGTCCGACGAATCACCAGGCCTCTGCGCTGCCCGGCACCTACGATGAGCCCATGCCGTCTGCTGTTGATCTGCTGGTCAGGGACGCCGGACTGCTCGTCGTGGACGGCGGGCAGGAGATCCCGGGCGGCTGGGCGGCCATAGCCGGTGGTCGGGTCACCGCGGTCGGAACGGCCGGCACCGAGCCCGAGGCCCGTACGGTCCTGTCCGCAGCCGGACGGCTCGTCACCCCCGGCCTCGTCAACACCCACCACCACATCTACCAGAACCTCACCCGCTCCTACGCCCCCGCCGTGGGCGGCTCCCTCTTCGACTGGCTGACCACCCTCTACCCCCTGTGGGCCGCCCTCGACGAGGAGGCCGCCTACATCTCCGCGTACGTCGGTATGGCGGAACTCCTCATGGGCGGCTGCACCACCTCCTCCGACCACCTCTATGTGCATCCGCGCCCCGGCCTGGTCGACGCCGAGATCCGCGCGGCCCGCGACATCGGCTTCCGCTTCCACGCCACCCGCGGCTCGATGACCCGCTCCGTCGAGGACGGCGGACTGCCGCCCCGGAGCGTCACCCAGACCACCGACGAGGTCCTCGCCGACAGCGAACGGCTGATCAGGACCCACCACGATCCCGCACCGGGCGCCCTGATCCGGGTCGCGCTCGCCCCCTGCTCACCCTTCTCGGTGACCAAGGAAGTGATGACGGCGACCGCCGAGCTCGCCGAGCGGTACGACGTCCGGCTCCACACCCACCTCGCCGAGGACCGTGACGAGGACACCTACTGCCTGGAGACCTACGGCTGCCGTCCCGTCGAGTACTTCGAGGACTGCGGCTGGATGAGCGACCGCACCTGGGTCGCCCACTGCATCTACCCGAACGACGCCGAACTGGGGCGCCTCGCGGCCGCGGGCGTCGGCGTCGCGCACTGCCCGAGCTCCAACATGCTCATCGGCGGCGGCACCGCCCGGGTGCGGGAGATGCGCGACCTCGGACTGCCCGTGGGCCTCGGCTGCGACGGCTCGGCCTCCACGGACCACGCCTCCCTCTGGATGGAGACGCGCAACGCCCTGCTGCTCGGCCGCTACCGGGGCGGACCCGCCGCCATGACGGCCCGGGACGCCCTGGACATCGCCACCCGCGGCTCGGCCCGCTGCCTGGGCCGCGCCGACGAACTCGGCCATCTGCGCCCCGGCGCCTGCGCCGACCTGGTCGTCTGGGACCTCCACGAGGTCGCCCTGGCCGGTGCCCTCACCGACCCCGTCGAGGCCTGGCTGCGCTGCGGACCCGCGCGGGCGTGGACGACGGTGGTCGGCGGGCGGGTGCTGGTCGACGCGGGCGAGCCCGTCCTGCCCGGGCTCGCGGACGCGCTGCGCACGCACGCGCGCGTGGCCCGCCGCCTGCAGAGGACCGGCTAGGGCCACCGGCCAGGGCCCCAGGGCTTTCAGGCGCGCCCACGGGTCCAGTCCGGCCCGGTGCGCGTCCACTCCTGCTCCCACTCCGCGAGCCGGTGGTGCAGCGCCACCCGGCGCACCACGCCATGGCCGACCAGCACCAAGGCCGCCGCGCCGCCGGCCCCGCACAACCCCACGGTGACCGTGTGCTGCCAGACGGCGATGGCGTCGGGCGGCGGGGCGACCCCGTGCCCCTGCCGGTCGAACCACACGTCCACCACGTCACCGGTCCGGGTCCCCGCCGGCACCCGGGCCAGGGCGGTCTTCGTCCCCTTGCCCGGGACCGTCCAGCGGACATTCGTCTCGTAGGCGTGCGCCCGGTCGCCGCCCTGCACCGAGGGCAGCTGATCCGGGGAGCCGCCGATGACCACGGCCCGGACCATGTGCCGCTCGGCCCGCTCCACCGCCGCCACCGACCGAGCCTGCTCGTAGGCCCACAGCCCCGTCACCGCCCCCACCAGGGGCGCGCCCACGCCCAGCAGGACCGCGACGGCCAGCGCGATCCACGCCTCCACCACGTCGGACTTGCGCCGCAGCGGGTTCTGCCGCCAGCGCCAGCCACGCACCCGGGTACGCATGTCGACCTCCTCGCCGCCACAAGAGCCGGAGGGCCGGACAGCCGGTCCGCAGCTCCCAGCGTGCCCCCGCTCGCACGCGAGCGTCCACACGGGAGTGGTACCCCGTACGGAGTAACCGGCCCACCGTCCGGATGCACGCATGCGGTACCGGCTGAAGCGCGGGTTCCGCCGCGCGCCCCGCCCGGCCGCCGGTCAGCCGCTGTGACCGTCGGGGGAAGCGGAGGGGGCAGGGGGAGCGGTGGGGTCTTCGAGGTACTGGGTGAGCAGGTCGCGGCAGACGGGGACGAGTGCCGCGTCGGACAGACCGCGCTTGGGCACGATCTCGGAGGCTCTGCCCGTGCGGTCCAGGAGGACGAACTGTCTGTCGGACTCCGTGAACGAACCGAAGTGCGACCAGGCGTAGGCAGTGGTCTGTCCCTCGACACGGATCGTCAGGGCGTCCGGTCCGATCTCCATCTCGTGCGCCAGCCGCGTTCTCGGTGAGCGCCGCCCGATCGCGCGTGCCCTGCGGCGGAGACTCCAGCGGGTGGTGACGGCGAACTCTCTCACGACGTAGCGGACGAGGACCACAGCGAGGAGCAGGGCGGGAATCCACCACTGCCAGGCCGGTGCGGCGACGGCCAGCAACACCAGCAGGCCCCACAGGGTCACGAGAACGACGACCGCCTGGCCCAGCGCCCGCCTCCGCAGACGCCGCCGCACGACAACGCGGGTCATCAACTCAAGGATGTCGTCGGCCTCCGGGACGTACCTCAGCGTCAGCGTCGGCTGCATCATCCCCCCTGCCCTCGACGTGCGAGCCCGCGCATCCTAGTGGTGGGCGCCGCAGAAGGGGAGTGCCGTGCGGCCCGGGCCGGGAACGAACCCCGGACCTGCCGCCGCGGCGGTGAAGGGCCCAGCTCAGGCCCCCGATCATTGCGGCCGTATGAACGATCCGCGGGTGCGGGAATAGCCGCCGCGTGCTCGTCCTTGGCGCTGAGTGCCGCTGCCGGGACACCGGTGACAGCACCAGAGAGCGAGGAAACACGATGCCCAAGGCGTACGTCTACACCAGTCACGGCGGGCCCGAGACCGAGGCCTTCGCCGACGTGGACCGACCCGTTCCCGGCCCCGGTGAACTGCTGATCGCGGTCCGCGCGGCCGGGGTCAACCCCGTCGACTGGAAGCTGCGCAACGGCTTCCGCCGCCCCGGCGAGGGGGAGGCGCGCTTCCCGGTCGTCCTGGGCAGCGAGGCCGCCGGTGTGGTCGAGGAGACCGGCGCGGGCGTGACCGGCTTCGCGGCCGGCGACGAGGTCTTCGGCAACACGCCCGCCGGCGCGTTCGCCGAGTACGCCCTGCTGACCGCGTCCGTGACGGCGCACAAGCCCGCCGCGCTGTCCTTCACCGACGCCGCCACCCTGCCCGTCGCCGCGGCCACCGCCTACGACGGCGTACGCCAGCTCGACCTGCCCGAGGGCGCGACCCTGCTGGTCACCGGTGCGGGTGGCGGGGTCGGCGCGGCGGTCCTCCAGATCGCCCGGGCCTGGGGGCTGCGGGTGCTCGGCGTGGCGAGCGAGGCCAAGAAGGACCTCGTCGAGTCGCTGGGCGCCGTGCACGTGCCCTCGGGCCCCGGGCTGGCCGACCGGGTGCGGGCGGCCGCTCCCGAGGGCGTGGACGGCGTCTACGACCTGGTCGGCGGCGAGGTGCTCGCCGAGGCGGCCGGTCTGCTCGCCGACCGCACCAAGCTGATCACCGCGGGCGCCCCGCCGGAGACCGTCGCCGCGCTGGGCGGCGCCCGGGTGGAACGCGCCCGGACCGCCGCGGTCCTGGACGAGGTGGCCGAGCTCGTCGTCGCCGGTGAACTCGACCCGCATGTCTCGCAGACTTTCCCGCTGGACAAGGCCGACGAGGCGTTGCGTACCGTCGAGGACGGGCACGCCCTCGGCAAGATCGTGATCGAGGTCGCCGTATGAGCGTCCCGAACTCCCGCGAGAGCGCCCCGCACATCCTGGACAACCCCGCCCGCGCCTCGCTCACCGGCCCGCACGCACTCTTCGCCGAACGCCGCGGCCGAATCCTGCGCTATCCCGTCGACGTGTCCCCGTGGCTGGCGCTGCCCGACGCGCCCGACGCGGACGACTGGGCGGATCTGGCCGCTCTGGCCGGCCCCGGCGCGGAGGTCCCGCTGCCCGGGTACCGCGGTGAGCTCCCGGACGGCTGGGAGCTCACCATGAACATCGCGGGCGTACAGCTGGTGGACGAGGGCATGGAAGCGGTCCCGGAGCCGGCCGCGGTCCGGCTGGGACCGGCCGACGTACCGGAGATCCTCGACCTGGTCGAGCGCACCCGCCCCGGCCCGTTCCTGCCCCGCACCATCGAACTCGGCACCTACCTGGGCATCCGCCGCGACGGCAAGCTGATCGCGATGGCGGGGGAGCGGCTGCACCCGCCGGGCTGGACCGAGATCAGCGCGGTCTGCACCGACCCGGCGTACCGCGGCGAGGGCCTCGCGACCCGGCTCATCCGCGCGGTCGCGCACGGCATCCGGGAACGCGGCGAGACCCCGTTCCTGCACACCGGCGCCGAGAACACCACCGCGATCCGGCTGTACGAGTCGCTCGGTTTCCGTCTGCGCCGCCGTACCGCCTTCGTCGCGGCCAGGGTGCCGGAGCCGCTCGGTCAGTCGCCGGCCGAGCCCGCGGAAGTTCCGGCGTTGTAGCGTTCCAGGTATCCGGCGAACCTGACCAGGTCCGCCTCCGGCCAGTCCGCCAGCCGCTCCCGGAAGGCGGCCCGGCGGCTCTGTGTGACCTGGGCCAGGATCTCCTGCCCGGCCTCCGTCAGATGCAGCACCTGGACCCGGTGGTCCTCCGGATCCAGACGCCGCTCGATCAGCCCCGCCCGCTCCAGCGCGCCCACCTGCCGGCTGACCGTCGACTTGTCCAGCGCGTAGTGCGCGGCCAGGTCGGTGGCCCGGCAGCCGCCGCTCTCCTCCAGATGCCCGAGCAGCGTGTACGACACCAGCGACAGCTCGGGGTGCATGCGCCCGGCCGACGCCCGGGCCCGGCGCGCGAAGATCGTCATCTCGCGCTGGATGGTCTCGACTGCCGTCTCCGCCGTTGTCACGGGAACACCTTCGACGGCCGCGCCTTCCACAGCAACGCCCACACGGGAATACCTCCTCCGACGGTTTAGTTGTATAGTACAACCTGACCGTGAGTTGTATAAGCCAACCAGTTTGGCCGGAAGGATCTGGAGGTCGTACGCGATGAGGTCACCGGCTCTGCGCCATGTGCTCACGCACCTGATCACCCCGCTGCTGATGTGCCTGGGCATGGGGCTCGCATATATGGGCGCGTTCGTCCACCCGGAGCCCAACCACATGCCGGTGGCCGTGGTCGGGGCCGGACCGGAAGCGAAGGTGTTGGCGCAGACCATCAAGGACACCGCCGGCGACAAGCTCGACGTCCGTACCGTCCCCACCCGCGCCGCGGCCGTCGACCTCCTCAAGTCCCGTACCGTGACCGGCGCCTATGTGCCGAGCGCCAAGGCGCCGGAGCTGATCGTCGCCAGCGCCGCCTCCGACATGGGCGCCACGGCCGTCGAGAAGGTCTTCACCCCGGTCGCCGACAAGCAGGGCGTGCCCCTCAAGGTCACCGACGTGGCCGAGCCGGTCGCCGACGACCCCACCGGACAGGGCCTCTTCTTCCTGCTCATCGCCGTGAGCATCGGCTCCTACGCCTCGGTCGCCGCCCTCGGTGCGGCCGGCGCGGCGCTCCCCATGCGGATACGCGCCCTGCTGGCGCTCGGTGTCTCCGCCGTCGTCAGCGGCATCGGCGCCCTGCTCGCCGGACCGGTGTTCCACCTCGCCCACCACGACCTGGCCGGGGTCTGGGGCATGGCCTGGCTCTACTCCGCCGGCATCCTCCTCATCGGCGTCGGCCTGCACACCTTCCTCAAGCGGTGGACCACGCTGACCATGATGGTGCTGTTCGTGATGCTCAACTTCACCAGCTCCGGCGGGCTGTTCCGCCCCGAGCTGCAGAACGGCTTCTTCGGCAGCCTGCACGCCTTCTGGAACGGCGCCGGATTCGTCGAGGGCGTCCGCAGCCTGCTGTACTTCGGCAGCGACGGCCTGAGCCGCAACGTGTGGACCCTGGCGGTCTGGCTGCTGGCCGGCCTCGCGGTCACCGCGATCGCCGCGGCCTACGAGCGGACCAAGGCGACCCCGGCCGCCTCCGTGGCCGTACCCGACTCCCCTGCCGAACTGGCTGAGGAGGCCGAACTGGCCGAGGAGGCTGAGGAGGCCGAGGAGGAGACCGCGGAAGCGGTCGGCGTCTGACCGCCCCACCGTCCCACCGCTCGTTCGCACGATCGCCCGACCGTCCGTCGGGCGATCGTGCGAACGTGTGATCGGGCTGTGCGTCCGTCCGCACGACCGGTAAACCATCTGACCGGCTCCCCGGCATCCGGATAGGCTCCCGGTGATGACCTCGCTCTCCGACTCCGATACCGCCGCCACCGCCGTCGTCTCCGCGCTGCGCGCCGCCGGTTGCGTCTTCGCCGAGGACGAGGCGGAGCTGATCCTCGGCACCGCCCGCACCCCGGACGAACTGGCCGCCATGGTGGACCGGCGAGCCGCCGGACAGCCCCTTGAACACGTCCTCGGCTGGGCCGAGTTCCACGGGCTGCGGATCCTCGTGGAACCCGGCGTGTTCGTGCCCCGCCGCCGCACCGAGTTCCTGGTCGACCAGGCCCTGGCCCAGGCCCCCCGCGCGTCCGTCGTCGTGGACCTTTGCTGCGGCTCCGGCGCGGTCGGCGCCGCCCTCGCCGCCGCCCTCGGGGACGTCGAACTGCACGCCGCCGACATCGACCCGGCCGCGGTCGGCTGCGCCCGCCGCAACATCGCCCCCTACGGCGGCCACGCCCACGTCGGCGACCTTTTCGACGCCCTGCCCGCCGCCCTGCGCGGCAGGACCGGCATCCTCGCGGCCAACGTGCCCTACGTCCCCAGCGACGAGGTGGGGCTGCTGCCCGCCGAGGCCCGCGAGCATGAGCCGCTGGTCGCCCTCGACGGCGGCGGCGACGGTCTCGACGTGCTGCGCAGGGTCGCCGCGGGGGCGCGCGACTGGCTCGCACCCGGCGGCTGTGTCCTGGTCGAGACGAGCGAGCGCCAGGCCGAGGACGCCGTCGAGACCTTCCGCCGCGCCGGCCTGACCACCCGGCTCGCCGCCTCGGAGGAGCTGTACGCGAACGTCGTGATCGGCGTGCGCGACTAGGCCCTGTCGTAGCGGGTCGCCGGCCCTCGCCAGCCTTGGTTCCGGGCCGGGGAGCTCGGCGGATCAGTCCTCGTGCAGGAGCCAGCCGATGCGCAGTTCTTCCGCACCGGGGCGGAACGTCCGCATGAGCTCGGCGCGTTCGGGGTCGTCTTGGGGGAGGTTCTCGGCGAGAAGGGCCTGCGCGGCGATGGTCTGGGGCCGGGCGCCGAGTGCGGCGCGCAGGTGAAGTGAGCGGCGCAGCATGGCGATCCGTTCGGCGGGTTCCTTGTGCGGTGCGAGGTGCCGGATGATGTAGGACTCGAAGTAGCCGTCGCCGGACTCCGTCGCGATCTGGAGAGCTGCTTCGTAGCGCGGGAGGGCGCCGGCCGGGTCCTCGTCGATGTTGTCCAGCAGGACGGCCCAGTGGTACTCGGCCCAGCCGCGCTGCTTCTCGTCGCCGCTCTCGACCGCCGCGCGGTAGCCGGCCTCGGCCACGGCGCGGTCGTCGGCGCGGGGGTCGCGCTGGAACAGCAGGCGGCTGTAGGCCAGTCGCCCTGTGAGCAGGTGCGCGGTCGGCGATGCGGGATCGAGCGCCGCGACCGCTTTCTCGGCCTCCTCGTGACCCTCGATCCGGAAGAACCAGCGGTCGACGGCGATCTCCGCACGCAGCTCGGGCTCGGCGTCCGGGCCCAGGACGGCCAGCGCGGCGTTCCACTCCCCGAGCAGCAGCAGGCGGCGTGCCATGTAGGTGTCATCAGGTAGCATGGCGCCTACGTTAGGAAGCTGCGATGTAGGTGGTCAAGTGCAATACGGTGACTACATTGGAAACGTGACGCGGTTGGCCGTCGAGCTGGCCAACACCGGGACCCTCGACCAGCGCGGTGAACTGGTCGCCGCGTTCTTCGCGGAGCACGAGGTCACTCCGCCACCGGGCGGCGACTACGGCGAACTGCCGGACCTCGTGCGTACGGCCCTGGCGCAGTCGGTCGACGGCGTCGCCCCCGAAGCCGTACACCGCCTGCTGCGCGACTATCCGCCGGAAATGCACCTGTCCGACCATGACGGCCTCGGCGGCTGGCACATCCACTTCAGCCGCAACGGCACCCCGGCCGAGCGCTGGGCCGGCCAGCTGATCGCTGCCGAGCTCGCCCGGGTCGTGGCCGGGGATCCGGCGGTGACGCTGGGGCGGTGCGCCGCGGCCGGGTGCGGGAACTACTTCGTGGACCAGTCGCGGAACCGGACGCGCCGGTTCTGCTCCAATGCGTGTGCGAGCCGGACCACGGTCGCGGCTCATCGGGCCCGGACGGCGAAAAACTCCTAGCGGAGTCGCTGGGTTATTTCCTGGCGATCCGGGAAGCGGTGAAGCACTTCGGAGACGCCGGCGGCAGCATCATCAATTCTCAGCACCGATCCCTACCTCGCCTCCAGCGTCTACTCGGCGACAAAGGGCGCCGTGGACACGATGACCTTCGCACTGGCCCGCGAACTCGGACCGCGCGGAATCCGGGTGAACTCGATCCTGCCGGGCCACACGAACACGCCCGGTACCGACGGCAATTTCGCCGGTGAACTCGGTGAAAAGCTGATTGCCGGTACACCGCTCGGCCGCTTCGGTGAGCCCGAGGACATCGCACCGGTCGCGGTCTTTCTCGTATCGGACGACTCGCACTGGGTGACGGGTGAGTCGATCCGCGCCGCAGGCGGCGTGCGCGGCGTCGGCTACTGACCGCCGGGCCACACCCGACCACGCAGGCGGCGTCCGGCCCGAACACCGGACGCCGCCTCGACGCGTCACCCCAAAAGGACGTCAGCCGGCCGGCGACGGCTCCGGACCGGAGGGAGCAACGGCGCATGCCACTCAATGGCCGTGGACTTCCAGGACGACAGCCGTTCCAGCGATGGTCCGGTCTTCGTGCATGGTGATCGTTTGGTCGGGCTTGAGGTGGCGCCACTGTGAGGGGTCAAGGGGGGCGAGTCGCACCGAGGCTCGCTCGCCGGGTCCTAGGAAGGGCGTGGATTCGAGCCAGACGCTCGCGATGTTGAGGGTCGGTTCGCCGGTCGGGGTGCGATTTCCGATGTTCCACATCGGCCGGAGAACGCCGGCTCCGGAGAAGGGGGGCTGTCGTCGGCTCTCGCTGGCCGGTCGGAGGGTGAGGTCAGCTCGGATGGTCCCGTTGCGGGTTTCGTAGCAGCGCCAGTGGCACCAGGCCGCGCTTCTCTCCAGCTGCATCTGCTCGGCGGCCGTGGCGAGGGTCTCCCAGAAGCTGAGCGGAAGCGGGTGGACGTCGCCGAGTCCCTCCAGCAGCCCGAAGGCCACCTCCCACTCATCGTGGGTGAGGTAGTCCCAAACGTCGTTGATCGTGATGTCGTTCTCGGTAGCGATCTCTTCGGGGACCAGCAGGGAGACGGCTTCCAGCAGCTTGGGGACATCCATGCCCTGATTCTGGACCAACGGTGTCACGAAGGGCTGGCGAACGGTGTTGCGTCAGCCCACTCCCAGAAGGCGTGGCCGGCGTTGACTGCTGCCTCCATGAGGGCGAACAGTCCGGAGGGTTCGACGTCGGGCGGGACATCGACGGCGACGAAGCGTGCGCCGTTCCACTCACTCAGAAGGTCTGCCGCGATGATTTCTTCCTTGATCTTGTCAGCGGCTTTCTGGAGATCGGCGGGCGGCAGATCAGGAGTGAAGAGGAGCCGCAGAGTGGGATGCCAAGAGTTCGTGACCACCTCGCTGACGTAGTCGTCGTCGTTGAGCACCACAACGTCGCCCAGGGCAATCCCGTAGGTGGAGAACGGAATGCAGGCGACCTCGTAGCTCCCGTCGTTGACCGCCTTGAGTCAGAGCTGCTCGACCTGTCCGTCCAGGCCAAAGGGGGCCAGATCGGCGCGCGCGATGTAGTTGGTCGAGGCGCGTCCGACCGGCTGCGCGTGGACGACGAACTGCATGACGGCTCCCCCGATGACCAACTCCGATGGTCTGCCATGATGCCGGAGCCCGTCACTGCTGTCGTCGGCGGGGCGCGGGCAGCCCGAGTGGGACCGGTCCGGTCCGCTCGAAGCGGCTGGTCTGCTCGCGTTTGCTGCGGAGGAAATTGAGCGTCAGGTCGATTCCTTCGATCTCGCCCTGCCAGCCTTCGGCGACGGCCCGCTTGCGGCGGGCCTGTCCGGCGGTTCATGCCGCAGACGCGGGGCTGCGCGGACCCGCGTCTGCCGCGTTGCCGGGCCGGGCCGGGCCGCGTGCGGCGCGGGCCGGCCCGGTCGGTTGGGTTTCCGCGGCTGTGCTGTGCTCAGCTGTCGATCTCGTACTGGCCGACGGTGCGGAAGTAGCGGAGGGCTTCCGGGCTGCCGTCGTCGAGGACCGCCTGGATCGCGTCGTACATGGCGTCGCTGATGTTCGGGTCCGTGAGCATGTGGATGATGTACACGCGGTCGTCCTCGGCCTGCGCGAGCCGGTATCCGGTCCACCGGAAGTAGCTCAGGGCTTCGGCGGTACCGGCATCGAGGGCGGCGTTGGCCTCCGCTATCACCCTCTTGTCACCGTTCTGCGTGGCCACATACAGGATGTGTGCCACGGCCACGGAGTCGTCCTCGACCTGGGCCTGGGCGTACCCCGTCTCCAGGAAGGCACGCAGCGCTTCCGGGGTGTTGGCGTCGAGGGCGGCGTTGGCCGCCTTGATCACCCTCTTGTCACCGTTCTGAGTGGCCACGGCGAGGACATGGGCGACCGCGACGGAGTCGTCCTCGGCCTGGGCGAGGCGGCATCCCGTCTCAAGGAAGGCACGCATGTCCTCCGCCGTACCGCTCAGCGCCTCGTTGGCCTCGCGCAGCACGCCCGTCCCGGCGTTGTCGTCCGTGAGGATGTCCTGGATCGCGGCCCTGACTTGGTCGTCCGTCAGCTCGTCGACCGGGGTCCCGGTGCCGGACGAGACGTCCGGGCAGGCCGTGGCAGGCGTGGTGGTGACGGGCGTGGTCGGCGTGGACGCGTCGGCGGCGAAGGCCGGTGCGGTGAAGAGAAGGGCGGGCGTCAGAACGGTCGCGGCGATCAGCATTGCGGCGCGGGTCGGTCTCATGGATGTGCCTCCGTATTCGGTGGGTGGATCGGTACGAAGCATCCACATGCCAGATGCACGGATCAACACGTTTCTCGGCGGCGGCGACGTCGTACGGTCCTCAACTCTGCGGATATGAATATGAGTTCGGACATCACCGACGCCAGCGTGCGCTGTCCGTCCCGAGTCCTCGGTCGGGTTCGGGGCGGACAGAGAGCCGCTGGAGGCGGCGGCAGATGGCCGGCGTTCGCGCGGCCCGAGCGGCGTCCGCGATCGAGCAGGAACAGGTTGAGGACCGGCCCAGCGCCTTCCTCCCGGTGGAAGTCGTAGAGCGAGCGGAGAACGGTCTCGCAGCGCGCCTGCGTTCGCGCCGCGTACTTCGGCCCCGGCGTCGGCTTCCCCGTCACCTGGTCCGCAACCGATGGCCACTCGGTGCACTTCCACCAGTACCACGTGGCGGACACATCGACGGCGAGATCTACCAACGGTGGCGCGAGCGGGTCGCAGTCCGCGTCGACGGCAAAGGGCAGCGCGACTTCGACCCCATTCTTCGGGCCGTCCGCGCCTTCTACGCAGATCTCCAGGCGTGGGCCGCGGCGGAACCCGAGCAGTGGGCGATCTGGGTGGCGCCCTGTCCGGTCTCCGACGCCGAGGTCCGCGGCTACGGGATCCGCGAACGACGCGTCAAGGAACGCATGGACGACCGCACCCGGCAACGGCAACCGCTGCTGAACACCCTCGTGGAACACCTGGAGAACCGGTACGGCCACCTCCGTGGCCT
Organism: Streptomyces sp. GbtcB6; assembly: GCF_019091475.1. Lineage (NCBI taxonomy): Bacteria > Bacillati > Actinomycetota > Actinomycetes > Kitasatosporales > Streptomycetaceae > Streptomyces > Streptomyces sp. GbtcB6. The sequence continues at coordinate 77,957 of NZ_JAGXJL010000030.1, forward strand.
CCTGCTCGGGCCGCGGACGCAACTGGCGGACAGACCATCACCCTGGAGGGCCGCACCTACCGGCGCCTGTGGAGCCGGGTGGATGAACGCCGCGTCCGGCTCGGAGGACTGGCGAACGTCCGCGTCCGCGAACTGGACAGCGGCAAGTACATCAACGCCACGCATGCAGAGGACGCCGCATTCTGGGAGTGGGCGATCGTTGAGGTCCGGCGGCACTCAGGCGTGCGTATAGAGGAGGCCCTGGAACTTGCCCATCTCAGCATCCGGCAGTATCAACGGCCCAACGGCGAGGTCATCGCCTTGCTCGTAGTCGCTCCCTCGAAGAGCGACCGGGAACGCGTCATCCCCATGTCGGCCGAGCTGTTTGCTGTCATCGCGGCCATCGTCCGCCGCCACACCACCGGCGGCCAGACCATCCCGCTGCTGCCCCGCTACGACCCGAAGGAACGGCAGAGCAGCCCGCCCATGCCGTTCTTGTTCCAACGCGCCACTGCGTCGAGCTCGCCGAACAGCACCCCGGCTTCCTTGCCACCAGCTTCACGCCGCACGATTTTCGCCGACTCCTGGCCACGGAACTGGTCGACAGCGGGCTCCCGATCCACATCGGAGCCGCCCTACTCGGACATCTGAATCTTCAAACGACTCGCGGTTACGTCGCCGTGTTCAACGAGGACGTCGTCCGGCACTACCAGGGATTTCTCGACCGGCGCCGCCGAGCCAGGCCAACCGACGAGTACCGGCCGGTTACCGAACCCGAATGGCTCGGCTTCGAGCAGCACTTCGACCAGCGCAAAGTCGAGTTGGGAGGATGCGCTCGCTCCTACTCGACACCTTGCCAGCATGAGCACGCCTGTCTGAGATGTCCCATGATCAACATTAACCCGAAGATGCTGCCCCGCCTCGACGAGATCGAAGTCGACCTTCTGACCCGCCGAGCCCGAGCCGAAGCAGAGGGGTGGCTCGGTGAGCTCGAAGGAATCGACCTGACCTTGTCTTTCCTGGGCCAGAGGCGGGACCAGACCCGTCGACTCGCCAGGGTCGCACCGGCCGACCTCGGCATACCCAGCATCTAGCAGCGATCAGCGACCAGGCGAGAATGAGCGGATGTATTGCCTGCAGGCGGTCATCGCCACCGAATCCATGCTCCGCGAGTTGGCCGGCTCCATCACAGAGGCGTGCATCGTTCCTCTCGGCCAGCACCTCTGGCTCTTGCCGATGACCGACGCGCTGTTCGATGCGGTCACGGTCGCCGGAGCACCCGAACTCGACGGGTTCTGGAAGGCGCCAGCAGGCTTCGATCGTCTGCTGACCGTGTGCTCGGAAACAGGACCGGTGGCCTACGTCGAGGCCGAGTACTTCGGAGGGGCAGGGACTCAGAGTGCGCAGGTCTGGGATGCCGGGAAGATGGTCCTTGGCCCGTTGTGCCTGGCCGAAGGGGAGCCGTGGCCGACGAGTGGCACTCCGATCTCCCAGGCGCTGCGGCGACTCGGCGCTGCCAAGGGCAATCACGTCGACGAGTTCGACGCAGTCGGACTCGTCCGTCACCGCAACACAGATGACTGGCTGGCTATGTAGGCGGAAGCGGAGAGTGGATGTCGGCGAGTTCTGACATCGGTTCTTGATCGAAATGCCAGGAGATGTCGGTGAGAACCGAGAGCACCGGTAAGACTGTGTGGGCGCGTCGGAGGTCGACGGCACAAGTCGGCAGGACGAAGGTTGCTGCCAGGGCTCGGCTAGCGTGGACGCATGGTCCATCTCAAGCAACCGCAGTTGTCCGGGCTGGGACGGAACCCGGCCGCATCGCCTGACGTCTTGGTGCGTCTGTCCGCGCACGAAGCGGGTCGGCACGGGCTGACCTTGCGTAGGGGGCAGCTGCCGGATGCGGTGGCCGAGGCATTGCTGACGCACGGCGGCAGGGATTCGGCGGTGCTCTTGAACAGAAACCAGGTCTCCCCGGCGATGCGCCGCCGGATCGCCGGGCATCCCGATCCGGCGATCCGCGATGCCCATGCGGACTTCGTCCGGACCATGGTGGAGCGCGGGGTGCCAATGAGCATCGACGACCTGGTCGAAGCCTATGGCCAGCCGCCGGCGGAACTCGCGGCCAGCTCCGATCCCAAGCTGCGCGCGATGGTCGCGCAGACCTGGCGGGAGCGGCCGATCGTCGTGCAGTTGACGCTGCTCACCGATCCGGACCCCGAGGTGCGGGCCGCGGCCACCCAAGCCAAGGACCCGGGTGTCCCTCCGGAGTACTACGAGCGCTGCCTCGCCGATCCGGCCATCCGGGCCAACGTTGCGTGTCGTATCCCGCTGACGTTCGACCAGTTCGACCGGCTGCTGGCGACCGGGGACGAGACGGTGCTGCACGCCGTGGCCGGCAATCCGCACCTGACCTCCGACATGGTGTCCCGCCTGCAGGACAGTGCAGACCCATCCGTGCGTGTCGCGGTGGCCTACAGCCGCCACGTCACCCCCGAGACCCGGGACCTACTGCTCGCGCTGGTGGAGGCCGAGGACGCGACCGGCAGCGACGAAGCCGCTCTCGCTCTCCACTGGTCGCCCTACGAACCGAGCTGGCTGCGGGACGCACCCCTCGCCGAGCGACTGACCTACATCGACTGCCCGCACGCGGTGTTCCGGCGGATCCTGGCAGCCAGCCGGGACCTGCCGGAGGCAGCCTGGCAGACGCTGGACGAAGATCCGGACGTGTCCGTCCGCCGCACCGCCGCCCACCGACCCGACACAGCGCCAGAGGTCTTGCTGCGACTGATCCGAGCCCACGGCGAGCGCTCCCACGTCCGGCCCCTGCTGGTGGACCACCCCAACTTCCCACGCGAGGAGCTGCGCGACCTCGTGGATGAGCGGGACCCGAGGGTGCGCATCCTCGCCCTGAAGGACCCCGAGCTGCCCGTTGCGCAGCTGCGGCGGTTCGGGGACTGCGAGGAGTCATTCATGCGCGCGGGAGTGGCCCGGCATCCCAATGTCAGCGCAGACCTGCTGGAGCGACTGCTGGTGGACCCGGAGCCCAGGGTCGCCGAGGACGCTGCGGCCAACCCTGTGCTGCCAAGGGCATGGATGGACCGCATCATCACCGAGGCTGGCCTCTGACGGCCGGTCGGGGCACCGTAAAACCATAGTCTTGGAGCCAACACCCGAGCGCTCTCAGAACTCTAGGCCCTAGGTGGTGGCCCCGCTCCCCGAAGGGCTCGGTGACGGTGAGCGGTCGCCGGGGCGCTGCCACGGGCCGCCGCGGTCGTGCATGCCGCCGCGGCCCATGCCCATGAAGTCGCCCGAGAGGGCGCCGGACGCGGTCAGCTTGCCGTCGCCGCCGCGGGTGCCGATCAGGAAGGCCGTCGCGTCCTTCTTCAGCGCGTCGGAGTCGCCCCGCACCTTGACGTCCGAGCCCACGGTCCACGTCCAGGACGTGCCGTCGTCGCTCTTCACCGTGACCTGGTCGCCGTCCACCTTCTGGACGGTGCCCCGCTGCCAGACCCGTACCACGTACTTGCCGGTGTCCGGGTCCTTGACGGTCGCCTCGCCGTGCACGCCCATGCCGAACCAGCCGTGTCCGGGGCCCCGCCCGTCCGGCGAAGGGGGTGCCGACGGCGTACCGGAGGCGGCCGGGGGAGTGGCGGAGCCGCTGTCGCCGGAGCCGGCGGCGAACGCCACCGTGCCGCCCAGGGCGAGCGCCCCGGCGACGAAGGCCACGGTCACCGCGCGCACGCGGATCGACTGGCGGCGCCACCGGTCGCGCAGTGGCGCGCCCGGCTCGTGGTCCGGTCCCGGCCCCGAGAGGACTTCCCACTCCGGGGCGGCCTGCGGGGGACGGTCGGGCATCGGGGGGATCGACGGTTCGGTTCCGTCGACGTCACGGCGGTCTTCCTGCTCCGGTTCGTGCGTCACGGCTCGCTCCCATCGGCGAACGGCACGCGGCATCGCGCGATGCATGCCTCTCTGTGAATTGTGGGAGTCCGCCGATAAGAACCTGGTAATGAGTCCCTGTGAATTCGATGAATCCGGGGCCTTTGATCCTTTCCGTCACGGCAGTTCCCGTGCCCGCGCGATGAGCAGCGCCACGTCGTCGTGGTTGTCGGGGTGGTGCAGCTCCCGCAGCAGCAGGTCGCAGGCCTCCTCCAGCGGGCGGGCGGGATCGTCGAGCAGGGCCAGCAGCTCGTCCAGCCGTTCGTCCAGGGAGTGCCTGCGGGTCTCGACCAGACCGTCGGTGTAGAACACCAGCTCGTCGCCGGGTTCGAAGTCGACGGTCGTGGTGGCGAAGGGGATACCGCCCACGCCCAGCGGGACCCCGGTGGGCAGGTCGAGGAGTTCCGGCGGCCGGCCGGGGCGGACCCGGGCCGGCGGCAGATGGCCGGCGTTGGCGATCCGGCACCGGCGCAGATGCGGGTCGTACACGGCGTACACGCAGGTCGCGATGGAGTGGTCGAGGCCCGACGTGGTCTTGTCCAGGTGTTCGAGGAGCATCGCCGGATCGAGGCCGAGGGCGGCGAGGGTGGTCGTCGCGGTGCGCAGCCGGCCCATCGTCGCGGCCGCGTTGATGCCGCTGCCCATCACGTCGCCCACCACCAGGGCCGTTCTGTCGCCGTCCAGCGGGATGACGTCGAACCAGTCGCCGCCCACCTCGACGGTGGCGCCCGCCGGCTGGTAGCGGGAGGCGACCTCCAGGCCCGGGGTGACCCGGGGATGGGTGGGCAGCAGGCTGCGCTGGAGGGTCAGGGCGGTGGTGCGGGCGTTCTGGTACCAGCGGGCGTTGTCGATCTGCACGGCCGCCCGCGCCGCCAGTTCCCGGGCCAGCAGCAGATCGTCGTCGTCGAAGGAGGCCGGATTGCGGGTGCGTCTGAGATCGAGGGCGCCCAGCACCTCGCCGCGCGCGATCAGCGGCACGGCCAGATACGAGTGCACCCCGGCCCGGGCCAGCAGCATCGCGGCCTCCCGGGAGGGGGCGATCCGCGCCAGGTCCCCGTCCTTGACCTGCGGGACGACGACGGCCTCCCCGGTCCGCACGCACTCGGTGATCAGCCGGTCCGGCGCGTACCGGGCGACCGTGCCCGGCGCGGCGGCGGCCTGGACCGCGTCCGCCTCCTGCTCCGCGCGCACGGCGAGGGCCCGCAGCACGGCCGGCTCGCCGGGGCCGAGCGTGCTGCGCCGGCCCTCGACCACCGTGTCCAGCAGGTCCACGGCCGCGAAGTCGGCGAGCTCCGGGACGGCGACGTCGGCCAGCTCCCGGGCGGTGCGCTCCAGGTCCAGGGTGGTGCCGATGCGGGCGGAGGCGTCGGCGATCACGGCCAGGCGGCGGCGCGCGTGCTCGGCCTCGACCCCGGCCCGGTACGGCTCGGTGATGTCCACCACCGACGTGGCCACGCCCAGCACGTTGTCCAGCGCGTCCTCCAGCCGGTAGACCGACACCGACCAGATGTGCTCCTCGTCCGGGTCGGCCGGCGTACGGCCCACCGCGGACTCGTCGATGACCGGCTCACCGGTGCGCAGCACCCGCAGGTAGGCCGACTCCAGGGCGTCGGCGTCCAGGGAGGGCAGCACCTCGCGGATCGTCCGCCCCACGTGCTCCTCGGCCGGGACGCCGTTCATCTGTTCGAGAGCCGGGTTGACCGACACGAACCGCAGCTCCGTGTCGAGGACGGCCAGTCCGATCGGCGACTGCTTCACGATCCGCTCGGACAGCGCCACGTCCTGCTCCAGCCGGCGCACCGTCGACTGGTCGGCGGCCAGACCCAGCGCGAACACGTCGCCGTTGTCGTCCATCAGCCGCATGTTGCGGAACTCGACCACATGGGTGGTGCCGTCCTTGTGCCGGATCGGGAAACCGCCGGCCCAGCTCCGCCCGGTGCTCATCACGTCGGCGAACAGCTTGCCGACCAGTTCGATGTGGCGCTCGTCCACCATCAGCCGGGCCGCGTACTGGCCCAGTGCCTCCCGCGCCGTGTAGCCGAACAGCTCCTCCGCCTGTGGGCTCCACAGCACGATGCGCCCCTTGGCGTCCAGCACCACCGAGGCCACGCTCAGGACGTCCAGCAGCCCGCCCGGCCGCACGGGTCCGCGCACGGGCTCCCGGCCCCCCGGCACCGAAGCCTCGGCTGGACTCATCGCACGCACCGCCTTCGAACCTCCGCACGGCACGTCGTCCCCCGTGCCGACTCCCCTTGTTCTATCGCGCTCACACCCGACTCTCCGACGCCGCCGCCGACTTTTCCACCATCTCTCAACAAGGCGGCATCCGTATGGCGAAGCGACCAGAGGGGCGGCAGAGGTGTGAGTTCACTTTCCCGTCCCGTCATTGGTCTGTACATGTCCGGTGGGCCCGCGCCAGACTGACCGGCGCACGCGCGTCCCACCCCCCTGATACCGAGGAGTAGGCTTCCATGCCCGCGTCCCCCCGGCAACGTTGTCGCGCAGGCCTGACCGCCCTGGTCGCCCTCGCCACCACCATGGTCCTCGCGACCGCCGCCCCGGCCTCCGCGGCCGACACCTGGACCGAGACCGGCTCCGACCATGCCGATGCGCTCACCGAGAGCCAGGGCCTGACCTCGGTCGAGGTCCCGGCCAACAGCCCCAACCGGTACACCGGCATCGGCACCATCCCGATCAGCGTCTCCAGCCGCGGCTGGAACCACGTCGGCGACCCCGACGAGTCCTACGACGGCTACTACGTCGAGCCCTACCAGGCGGACTCCGGCACCGCCAAGATGTACCGGGTGCAGGCTCCCGACGGCACCTGGTCGGAGTACGTCCACACGCTCGCCTCCGGCGAGGCCCTCAACAACTCCTGGGCCGCCATCACGCCCGACAGCCAGTACATGCTCTCCGGCGAGTACGGCACGATGACCCGCTTCCTGGCCTTCCCGACGCCGGGCGCCAACAAGAGCACCTCGCCGTCCGCGAACCTCCCGCTCGCGTCCGTCGTCAACCTGGACCACGCCGTGCGTGACGTGCAGGGCTGCGACTTCTCCAGTGCCACCACGCTGCTGTGCTCCTCGGACGACCCGGACGGCAGCCTCTTCGGCTACACCAAGCCGCTCCTGCAGATCGACCTGTCCGCCCAGCCCGGCTCCGGCAACGTCACCGGGCATGTCACCGCGCTGCGCCAGCTCCCGCTGCGCAGCTCCTGCTCGGGCACCTTCGAGGCCGAGGGCATCGACTACGACCGGCGCACCGGCACCCTGCGCGTCGTCGTGATGTCGCCGAGCATCTGCATCCTCACGGACAGCAAGACCTACAAGTTCACCCGAGGCTGAGTCCTCGGCGGCTGCTCCTGACGGGTGGTGCACCGCCCGGAAATCGGTGCTTTTCTGTTGGCATGGCGCGGTTCGCGGGGGAACCCGTGGCACCGCGCCATCGCCATGAGAGGAGCGATCACGATGGACCGTGTGCGCATGCACGAGGAACCCGTCTCCCTCGAGATCAGTGGATGCAACAAGGAGGACGCCCGGATCGTGTTCGACGCGCTGTGCCAGTGCTTCGAGTCCGACCGGGCCGCCGAGGACGTGCCGCAACAGCTCCACGAGACGCGCCCGATGGTGTGGCTCGGCACGTTCGAGGTCACCGACGCCCACGAGTGCACCCCGCCGCCCCGGCTCTCGGCCACGGTCGAGGCCGACGCGCAGGGCGGCTACTGGGCGATCAGCCGGCTCCATACGACCCTCGACTCCCTGTTCGCCGTACGCAACCTGTCCTCCGCCTCGGGCGACCAGGAGAGGGAGCTGCACGTCCTGCTCGAAAGCCGGTGACCGGTGATCTGAGACACGTCACCCCGAGGTCATTGTGCAACTAGTTGCATAATCCGTGCGCGGTCCTCTACAACTGCTGTGACGACACCGCGCACGGAGGCCCCGATGAGCCGTTACCCGCATCTGCTGAAACCCCTCGACCTGGGCTTCACCACGCTGCCCAACCGCGTGCTCATGGGATCCATGCACGTGGGCCTGGAGGAGGCCGAGCGCGGCTTCGAACGGATGGCGGAGTTCTACGCGGCCCGGGCCCGCGGGGGAGTCGGCCTCATCGTCACCGGCGGCATCGCACCCAACGACGAGGGCCGGCCGTACGAGGGCGGCGCCAAGCTCACCACCGAGGAAGAGGCCGAGCAGCACCGGGCCGTCACCGACGCCGTGCACCGCGAGGGCGGCCGGATCGCGATGCAGATCCTGCACTTCGGCCGGTACGCCTACCACCGCGACCTGGTCGCCCCCAGCCCCCTCCAGGCCCCCATCAGCCCCTTCCCGCCCCGCGAGCTGACCGACGCCGACGTCGAGCGCACCGTCGACGACTACGTCCGTGCCGCCCGCCTCGCCCGGCAGGCCGGCTACGACGGCGTCGAGATCATGGGCTCCGAGGGCTACCTGATCAACGAGTTCATCGCCGCCCCGACCAACCGGCGGACCGACCGCTGGGGCGGCTCGTACGAGAACCGGATGCGGTTCCCCGTCGAGATCGTCCGCCGGGTGCGCGAGGCCGTCGGCGACGACTTCATCATCGTCTACCGGCTGTCCATGCTGGACCTGGTCCCCGGCGGCTCCTCCCTCGACGAGGTGATCACCCTCGCCAGGGCCGTCGAGGCCGCCGGGGCGACCATCATCAACACCGGCATCGGCTGGCACGAGGCCCGCATCCCGACCATCGCCACCTCGGTCCCGCGCGGCGCCTACACCTGGGTCACCAAGAAGCTGATGGGCGCGGTGTCCGTGCCGCTGGTCACCACCAACCGCATCAACACCCCCGAAGTCGCCGAGGAGTTGCTCGCCGAGGGCTTCGCCGACATGGTCTCCATGGCCCGCCCGATGCTCGCCGACCCCGACTTCGTCGCCAAGGCCGCGGCCGGTACGCCCGAGGCCATCAACACCTGCATCGGCTGCAACCAGGCCTGCCTGGACCACACGTTCAGCGGGAAGATCACCTCCTGCCTGGTCAACCCGCGCGCCTGCCACGAGACCGAGCTGGTCCTCGCCCCGACCCGGCTGAAGAAGCGCGTCGCGGTGGTCGGCGCCGGACCGGCCGGCCTCGCCTGCGCGGTGTCCGCCGCCGAACGCGGCCACCAGGTAACCCTGTTCGACAACGCGGCCGAGATCGGCGGTCAGCTGAACGTGGCCCGCAAGGTCCCCGGCAAGCAGGAGTTCGACGAGACCCTGCGCTACTTCCGCCACCAGCTCGACGCCCACGGCGTGGACGTACGCCTGAACACGACCGTCGAGCCCGAGGACGTCACCGGCTACGACGAGGTCGTGGTCGCCACCGGCGTCACCCCGCGCACCCCCGACATCCCCGGCATCGACCACCCCCGCGTCCTCGGCTACCTCGACGTGCTGCGCGACAACGCCCCCGTCGGCGACCGCGTCGCGATCCTCGGCGCCGGCGGCATCGGCTTCGACGTCGCCGAGTACCTCACCGACGGCGGCGACAAGGCGAGCGACGACCCGTCGACGTACTTCAGGCACTGGGGCGTCGACATGGACTACCGGGGCCCCGGCGGTCTGACCGCCCCCGAGCGCCCCGCGCCCCCGCGCACCGTCCACCTGCTCCAGCGCAAGGCCAGCAAGGTCGGCGCCGGACTCGGCAAGACCACCGGCTGGATCCACCGCACCGAACTCAAGCACCGCGGCGTCACCATGGTCCCGGGCGTGCAGTACGACCTGATCGACGACGCCGGACTGCACGTCACCGTCGACGGGGAGAGCACGGTCCTGGAGGTCGACACCGTCGTGCTGTGCACCGGGCAGGAACCGCGCCGGGGTCTGTACGAGGAGCTGGTCGCCGCCGGCTGCAGCGCGCACCTCATCGGCGGCGCCGACGTCGCCGCCGAGCTGGACGCCAAGCGGGCCATCAAGCAGGGCACCGAGCTGGCGGCCGCCCTGTGAGCGGCCGTCCCTAGGATGAGCCCATGTCACTCCCGCACGCGATCCTCACCGCCCTGCTCGAAAGGCCGTCGTCGGGGCTTGAGCTGACCCGCAGGTTCGACAGGTCGATCGGTTACTTCTGGTCGGCCACGCACCAGCAGATCTATCGCGAGCTCGGAAAACTGGAGGCGGAGGGCTACATCCGCACGCTGTCGGCCGAGCAGCCGGCCCGCGGGCAGAAGAAGAGCTACGAGGTCCTGCCGGCGGGCCGCGCCGAACTGGCCCGCTGGACCGCCGCCTCCCAGGACCCCAGGCCGCTGCGGGACGTGCTCCTGCTGCGGCTGCGCGCGGCCGCGGTCGTCGGCACCGACGGTCTCGAAGCCGACCTGCGCCGCCATCTGGAGCTGCACCGGCGGCAGTTGGCCGAGTACGAGGAGATCCAGCGCCGCGACTTCCCGCCGGGCAAGGACGCCCCCGAGGACCGGCTGCGCCATCTGGTGCTGCGGGCCGGCATCGACCTGGAGACCTTCTGGACGCAGTGGCTCGGCCACGCGCTGGAGGAGTTCGGCGAACTGCCTGACCTGCCCTGAGGGCAGCGCCCCGTAAGGGGCGCGGGGCCGGATCCGATATGCGGCTGCCGCCGCGTGGGCGCGACCAGCCACGACGGCGCCGCAGCCGACAGACGGCGTATCGCGGCAGTTCCAGCGGAGCGCTCAGAGCCGGTACGGCTTCGAGCGCTTGCGCAGGTACCAGCCCGTCGCGATGACGCCCGAGCCGACCAGCGCCGCGCCGATGCCCAGCGTGAGCGGCCCGTAGTCGCGGGCGGCGCCGCCCAGACCGCCCATCACGCCCCGGGCGGGGGTGGCCGACCTGGTGGTGGAGGAGGTCGTCGGCGCGACGGCGGCTCCGGACACGATCACCGACTGGGTGCCCGCCGTCCCGCCGTTGGAGCAGACGACGACCACCGTGTAGGTGCCCGACGGCACCCCCGACCAGGCCGCGGACTGGCTCACGGTGGTGCCCGCCAGGGCCACCTGCCGTCCCTGGGCGAAGGCGGTCTGACCGCTGTTGAGCAGCGAGGCGTTGCCCCAGCTGCCGTTGCTCTGGGTGCAGGCGCTGGTGACCACCGAGACCTGGGTGCCGATGGTGCTCACCGAGATGCCCGAGAGCGCGGCGGACGGGCCGGCGAGCCAGGCCGGGAACGCGGCGGCGGCCGCCAGGGTCAGGCCGGAGCGGAGGAGAAGTCGGGTAGTGCGCATGGGCTGTCCTCCGGCGGCACGGTTGGCGGAACCCCTTGCGCCGCCGAGGGTCGGGAAACGCCCGTGCTGCCACAGGTTCAGCGAAAGGGGCCCCGCCGTGTCCCGCACCCGGAGGGCGACCGGTCAGGTGACTTCTTCCCCCGTCCGGCCCAGGCCCGGATGCGCGTCAGGCCTCCGTCGTCACGGTCCGCTCCACCGACCAACCGCCCCAGGTGCCGTCCGGCAGCCGCGCCCGGAGCCGCACCCGGTGCACGACCCCATGGTCCCGGCCCACATAGAAGCTATAGGTCGCACGGCCCTTCGGCGGGGTGCCTCCCCACACCAGGGAGGTGCTCGTACCGCTGTCGAGCCGGATCTGGTATTCCGTGACCACACCGTCCACCTGCGGCGGATCCCAGGCCAGGTCGAGGTAGTAGGCCCCGCTCTCCTCGTGGGTCCGTGCCGTGAAGGAGGCCGGCGCGGTGTCCCGGCCGTCGCCCGTGCCCGGCGTGGTGAGGCGCAGCGCGGTGCTCGCGGGCGAGAGGTTGTCGGCCGCGTCCCGGGCCCGGACGGTGAAGACATAGCGGGTGCCCGGCCGCAGCCCCGTGACCACGGTCGCGGTCTGGTTCCCGCCCACACTGTGGATCTTGGCACCGCCCTGCCAGATCTCGTACGACACCACGGCCCGGTCGTCCTTCGAGGCGCCCCAGGACAGCTGTACCGCACGGCTGCCCACGGCCCGGCCGTCCGGCCGCGCGGGACGGGTCGGCGCCGAGCGGTCCGCCGCGACCATCGCCGGTGTGGTCGCCCGCACCGCACGGCTGCGCGGTCCGAGGCTGCCGTCCCCGCCCCGGGCCCGCACGGTGAACACATACACCGTGGACGGCCTGAGCCTGGTGACGTCCACCATGTGCTCGGACCCCGGCACTTCCTCGACCTTCGTGGTGCCGCGATATACCTCGTAGCCGCGGATCCCGGAATCGTCCGGCAGCGCGTTCCACATGACGTGCACGCTGGTGGCGCTTCCGGCCGCCGCCGTGACCCCCGTGGGGGCACCGGGCAGCCGGCCGCTGTCACCGTCGGCGGCCCCGCCCCAGCCGCAGGACGACACCGACAACAGGACGCAGACCACGACGGCAACTCGGCGCACGGTTCCGCCTCCCCGGGGATGGCAGCACGGCAATGGTCCGGACCAATATGGCCTGCCCGGGATGCGGACATCAAGAGGGCCGTATTGCAGACGGCGGGGGAGAGTTACGTATGCTGAGTGCCCTGCGGTCGAACTTCCCCGGAGAACAGGGGAGTTCGCGCTTGTGGCGCGGAACGCTGTCGTCGCTGATCCCGCGCCGGCACGGGCGGCCGGGGCGGCCTGGGCTGACACCGGCTCAGCGCCCCGGCCCTCGGCTGCCTCTCACGAAGTGTCAGTTTCGTTGCTCCGAACGGCCCTGTACGGCCTTCGCCTGCTGGCTCGGCCGCCGGACCCGCACCAGATTGTTCCGGTGACTCCATGTCCCCCACGAAAAGGGTCCCTCATCGTGCGTGTCCAGTCGCTGACGCTGGCCGCGGCCGGCGCCGCCCTGCTCGCCCCGGCCACACTGCCCGCCCCCGCGGTCTCCTACGCGGCCCCCGGTGACCGGCACCGGATCACCGCCGCCGACCTGTTGGCCCGGGTGCAGGACTGCGCCCAGGTCTCCAAGGGCCGCTACCGCTCGGACGCCGGTACCGCCGCCACCGTCCCCGTGTGCGGCACCCGGCAGGCCGTCTTCTGGAAGGCCGACCTCGACATCGACTGCGACGGCCGGGCCACCGCCCACTGCAACCGCACCGCCGACCCGGCGTTCTTCGCCGCCACCGCCTTCCAGCAGTCCGACGGCGGCCAGCTCAACGCCGAGGAGCTGCCGTATGTCGTCGTACCCGGCGTCAGCGGCCGCTGGAACCACCGGGCGTCCGGGATCCGGGGCGGCGCGGTCGCCGCGGTCATCTACAAGGACCGGGTGCAGTACGCCGTCGTCGGCGACACCGGACCGCGCGACATCATCGGCGAGGCCTCCTACGCCACCGCGAAGGCGCTTGGCGTGAACCCCGACCCGCGGGTGGGCGGGGTGCCGTCCGGCGTCACCTACATCGTCTTCAAGGACTCCGGGATCCAGCCCATCGAGGACCGCGAGGCGGCGGAGGCGGAGGGGGAGCGGCTGGCGGAGCAGTTCGCCGGGGACGACTGACCGGGCCGGCCGGCCGCCGCCGGCACCGCGGGCAGGGCGGCCGCGCCTTCGGCGGTGCGGGTCAGACGGCCGCCCAGCCGTTGTCCACCGGCAGGATCGCGCCGTTGATGCTGCCGGCCGCGTCCGAGGCCAGGAAGACGATCGCCGCCGCCTGATCCTCGGGCTCGGAGACCTGGCCCACGTTGCCGAAGTACGGGCCGAGCGCGGCCGGCCCGTGCGCGCCGTCCTCCGGGTCGACGCTGATACCGGTCCTGGTGCCGCCGGGGGCGATCGCGTTGGCCCGGATGCCCTGGTTGCGGTACATCACCGCCAGGCTCTTGGTCAGGCCGACGACACCGTGCTTCGAGGCCGTGTAGGCGGCACCCGCCGCGCTGCCGCGCAGGCCGGCCTCGGAGGCGGTGTTGACGATCGCGCCCCGGCCCGCCGCCAGCATGTGGGGCAGCACCGCCCGGGTGAGCAGGAACGGCGCGGTGAGGTTGACGCGTATCACCCGCTCCCACTCCGAGTCGGCGACGTCCGCGAGCGCCGACATCCGGTCCATGATCCCGGCGTTGTTCACCAGGACGTCCACCCCGCCGAACCGGTCCACGGCGGTCGCGACCACCCGGTCCACCACGGACTGCTCGCTGAGGTCGCCGGTGACGGCCACGGCCGTACCGCCCGCCTTCTCGATCTCCTCGACCGCCGTGCCCGCGGCCTCGGCGTTCAGGTCGGCGACCAGGACCCGGGCACCCTCCCTGGCGAAGGCCAGGGCGGTGGCCCGCCCGATCCCCGATCCCGCGCCGGTGACGATGACGCCGCGCCCGTCGAGTCCGCTGGCCATGTGGTGCTCCCATCAGGTGGTTCGAGGACGCACTGCGCCCGGCGCGGTCACACCATACGACTTAATGTCTTCGAGTGACATAAAGTCGCGGTGGGAATTTTCCGCCACCCGGCTCCTCGGGGAGAATCCCGGTACAGCAGTCACCGGCACCGGAGGGACAGATGACCGCAGGGGGACGCACGGGACGACCGCCCCTGACCGAGGAGCGCAAGGCCGAGACCAGACTGGAGATCGCCCGCGCCGCGGTGGACCTGTTCGTCGCCCAGGGGGTGGCCGCGACCACGGGCGAGCAGATCGGGCAGGCGGTCGGCGTCTCGGCGCGCACGGTGTGGCGCTACTTCCCGAGCAAGGAGGCCTGCGTACGACCGCTGTTCGTGGCCGGCATCGAGGCCGTCGCCGACTGTCTGCGCGCCTGGCGCCCCGGCCAGCCGCTGGCGGAGGCCTTCGAGGACGCCGTACCGACGGACAGCCGGCTGGTGCGCGGCCCGGACCGCGCCACCATGGGCGCCCTGGTCCGGCTGACCCGCGGCGAACCGGGCCTGCGCGCGGAGTGGCTGCAGTCCTACGACGAGGCCGAACCGGCGTTCGCCCGCGCTCTCGCCGAACGCTCCGGGCTGCCCGCCGACGACCTGCGGCCCACCATCCAGGCGGCCATGTTCAACGCGGCACTGCGCGCGGCCGTAGAGCACTACGCCTGGCGCGTCGCCGACGAGACCACGGACCCCGCCACGGCGGAGGCCGAGCTCACGGCGACCATGCGCTCGGCCCTCGCGGTGGCGGCGGAGGGGCTCGCCTAGGGGGTCTCAGACCTTGCGGTAGGTGTACGCCTCGGCGGCCGCCGCCTCCACCGCGCCGAGGTCGGCCCCGGTGGCCGCCGTGACGACCGCGGCGACCGCGCCCTCGACGAACGGGGCGTCCACCAGCCGGGTGCCCTCCGGGAGTTCGTCGCCCTCGGCGAGCAGCGCCTTCACGGTGAGCACCGCGCTGCCCAGGTCGGTCAGGACGGCGACCCCCGCGCCCCGGTCCACGGACGCGGCAGCGGCGGCGATCAGCTCGGCGCTGGTGCCGAGCCCGCCGCCCTCGGTGCCGCCCGCCGGGGCGACCGGCACCGCCGTGGCGCCACCCGCCAGCCCCTTCGCCAGCTCCGCGACGGACTCCGCGACCTGCGCGCTGTGCGACACCAGCACGATCCCGACCAGCTTGTCGTCACTCACCGGCCGCCTCCGCGAGTCCCGCGACGAGCAGCGCCGACGAGGTGGCGCCCGGGTCCTGGTGGCCGATGCTGCGCTCGCCGAGATAGCTCGCCCTGCCCTTGCGGGCCTGCAGCGGGATCGTCGCCTCGGCGCCCTGCTCGGCGGCGGCCCGCGCCGCCCCGAAACCGTTGCCGAGCGCGTCGACGGCCGGCACCAGGGCGTCGATCATCGTCTTGTCCCCGGGCGCGGCCCCGCCGAGCGCCATGACCTTGTCCACCCCGGCCCGCAGCGCCTCGGCGAGCTGGGCCTCACTGACCTCGGCCGCGTCGCCCAGCGCCTTGCCGGTGCTGCGCAGCAGCGTGCCGTACAGCGGCCCGGACGCGCCGCCGACCGTGGAGATCAGCCGGCGTCCGGCGAGCGTCAGCACGGCACCCGGGGTGTCGGGCGCGTCCTTCTCCAGCGCGGCGACCACCGCCTTGAACCCGCGCTGGAGGTTGCTGCCGTGGTCGGCGTCCCCGATGGGGGAGTCGAGGGCGGTGAGCCGCTCCGCCTCGCGGTCGACGGAGGCGGCGGTCGCCGCCATCCAGCGGCGGAAGAAGTCGGCATCGAGCACTGGATCTCCTTGCGTTGCGGTACGGACGCGGGTCGGTGCTGTCTCTCTCGCTCACATCCCCCAGCGCAGCGCCGGTGTCCTCACCGGTGCGTCCCACAGCCGCAGCAGCTCCTCGTCGACCTGGCAGAGCGTGACCGAGGCGCCGGCCATGTCCAGGGAGGTGACGTAGTTGCCGACCAGTGTGCGGGCAACGGTGACACCGCGCTCGGCGAGCACCCGCTGGACCTCGGCGTTGAACCCGTACAGCTCGAGGAGCGGGGTCGCGCCCATGCCGTTGACCAGGACGAGGACCGGGTTGCGCGGGGGCAGGTCCTCCAGGACGGCGTTGACCGCGAAGTCGGCGATCTCGCCGGAGGTCATCATGGCCCGCCGCTCCCGGCCCGGCTCGCCGTGGATGCCGATGCCCAACTCCAGCTCGCCGGGCGGCAGATCGAAGGTCGGGGTGCCCTTCGCCGGGGTGGTGACGGCGCTCAGCGCGAAACCGAAGCTGCGGGAGTTCTCGTTCACCTGGCGCCCGACGGCCTCCACCCGGTCCAGCGGCTGACCCTCGGCGGCGGCTGCGCCGGCGATCTTCTCGACGAACAGGGTGGCGCCGGTACCGCGCCGGCCCGCGGTGTACAGGCTGTCGGTGACGGCCACGTCGTCGTTGACGAGCACCTTCGCCACCTGGATGCCCTCGTCCTCGGCGAGTTCGGCGGCCATGTCGAAGTTGAGCACGTCGCCGGTGTAGTTCTTCACGATGAACAGCACCCCGGCCCCGCTGTCCACGGCCGCGGCGGCCCGGGCCATCTGGTCCGGCACCGGGGACGTGAACACCTCGCCCGGACAGGCGGCCGTCAGCATCCCGGGGCCCACGAATCCGCCGTGCAGCGGCTCGTGCCCGGAGCCGCCGCCCGAGACCAGCGCGACCTGCCCGGCGACGGGGGCGTCCCGCCGGACGATCACCCGGTTCTCCACGTCCACGGTGAGGTCGGGATGAGCCGCCGCCATTCCCCGCAGCGCATCCGCCACCACGGTCTCCGGAACGTTGATCAGCATCTTCATGCCTGTCTCCTAAGAAGCCTAACTCTCTGACCGGCGTCTTTCCTGTTCAGGGCGGGTTCTGGCCGTTCGTCGATCTTGGCGGTCCGAGGCGACTGGCGGCACCTTCTGCCCGGACCGGTGCTGGGTGAATGCTGACGTGGCTGTCTATCAGTATCGACCTCGCGGTAGCGAAGGTCATGTGCGCTGCGGCTCACGGATTGCCCGCAGCGGTCGCGACACCGCGTCGCGACCGCTGCGGGCACTACGGCGGGCACCTGCGGGCCGGGCGGCGGTGCGGCGTGCGGGCTGGCTGGTCGGCGAGGAGCACTGTCCCCGCCTCCGTCAGCAGGCGTCGAGGATGTCGCTGGACGAGGACTTCGAAACGCTGTGTGTGGAGCCGAGCAACCGGTCCGTGAGGCGGGTCTGTTGCCAGGGGTGATGCGTTCTCAGGCTGTGATACGGAGCATGGCGGTCGCGTGCTGAGGGCGTGACCGGTAGTGATCGGCTGCGGCAGCGATGTTGGTCCAGCCTGCTTGGCGCATGAGTGCGATGGTGAGGTTGCGCAGGGTGGCCATGGCGCGGGGTGCGGTGCCGGTGCGTATGCGTGAGTTGTCCTCGCCATAGGTGACGTCTCGGATGTGGTGCGGGGCCTCAATTGACCAGTGATTCTGGATGAGTTCGGCGAGTTTTGCCGGGTCGGCCTGTTCGGGCGGCAGGCTGGTGATCACGTAGACGGTCTTCGTCTCGGCCTTGCCAGTCTTGCGGTGGGTGCGGCGGCGCTTGATCTCCAGGGCCTGGACGGCGTGCGGGAAGAGTAGACCGGGACGGACGGTGCAGACCTTCAGACGGCGGATCTCACGGCGGCCGTGTCCGGCCTTGATGGTGCGGTGCTGCAGCGGGATCTGCTGCCAGGGCAGGCGCCGCAACTGCTTGCGCAGCTTCTTCTGGTTCCCCTTGACCACCAGGAGGTAGTGGCCGCCGGTGGTGACGACGTGCTCGGCGTGGGCGCGCTGGGTGTGCATCGCATCGGCGGTGACGACCACGCCGCGCAGGTCGATCCGGTCCAGCAACGGGGCGAAGGCGGGTATTTCGTTGCTCTTCGCGGCGATTCGGCGCTCGACGATCACGGTCTGGCAGGCGTGGAGCGCGGCGGCGAGCAGGTGTGCGGCGCCGATGTCGGTGCGAGACCCCGCACGGTCTTGCCGTCGACGGCCAGGCCGATCAGCCGGTCGCCCGGTTCGTCGACCGGGTCGGCGGTGTACCGGGCGAGCCAGGCGCCCACCGCGTCGTCCAGGGCGTCGCCGTCCAGGCGGGCCAGGAGCCGTCCCAGCGTGGAGGCGTTCGGTGTGCCGGCAGTCAGCCCGAGCCGTTCACGCAGGTTGCAGTCGGTATTGGCGGCGAAGCGGGCGATGGCGGCCAGTGAGGTGGCTCCGCCGAGGACGGTGACCAGGCACAGTGTGAGCAGGGAGCCCAGGCGGTAGCGGCGGCCCCGGACCCGTCGGGGATCGGGTACCCGGCCCAGCACGTCCGCCAGGCAGGTGAGCTGCGGCGGTTCCGGATCCGGGCAGGTGGAGTCGATGTCTGCGCAGTGGCGCCGCAGGACACCGATCAGGGAGGATGACACGCGAACGCGACCTCTGTTCGTGATCAAAGGCTTCGACAACCTTGATCATCAGGAGTCACGTTCACTGCTGCCAGCCGGGCCATTCGCTCACTGCTCGATCTATCGGGGTGAACCGCTCATCACGTCGCCTGAGAGCGCATCCGCCCTGGATGCTCACGCCGCGGTGAGCCGTTCAGCGGCATCCCAGAGTTCGCCTTCACGCCGCTCGTCGTAGGACTCCTCCGACGAGCGGTCCGCACGGCTGCGGTCGACGTAGGAGCCGGTCGGCGCCTGGGTCGTGCCGAGGACGACGTCGGCGAGGTAGCGGCCCGCCGCGTTGCGGCTGGTGGCGAACGGGGTGAGGGCCATCGCTGGCAGGATGCGGCGCATCGCGAACCGGGAGACGGGATCTGCGTTGCGGGCGAGGCCGGTGCCGGGTACGAAGCCCGGGTTGTAGGCGACGGCGTCGATTCCGGCCGGCAGGCGGCGCGCGTACTCGTGCACGAGGTAGATGGCGGCCAGCTTGCTCGTCGAGTACGCGGTGCGCCCGGCGACCGCGGTGTCCGGCTTGGGGAAGGCGCCGGTGCGGGCGAGGACGTCCGGGGACTTCCAGGCCGGGCCGGGCACCATGCCCATGTTGTGCTTGAAGTCGCCGAAGTGGGTGTCGCTGGCGGTGATCACGATCCGGGCGGGAGCGGCGAAGTGGTCCTGGAGCAGGCGGACGAACAGGTGGTTGGCGAGGACGTTGACCGTGAAGGTGGACTCGAACCCGTCGGGTCCCTCGGTGAGCGCGTTCGTGTACTGAATGCCCGCGTTGCCCACGAAGCCGCGCAGCGGCGGCAGGTCACCGCGGTCGAGCCGGACGCGGATCTCGGTGGCGGCCGAGCGGACGCTGTCCAGCGAGCCGAGGTCCGCCCAGATGTGCGAGACCGTGTTCCCGCCCGTGGCGAGTTCCGCAGCGAGCTGTGCGCCGGAGGATCCGCGGGCGACGACGAGAAGGTGCACACCCGGCAACTGGCGCAGGATGTGCTCCGCGGCGATGCGGCCGATCCCCTGGCTCGCGCCCGTCATCACGATGGTGTGCTTCATGGAAGGCTCCTTCACTGGTCAGCCGATGTCGCCCGGCTTGGGCGCAGCCCCACGTTCGCCGCTTGCGCCACCGCCAACCAGCGCCGTCCCCGTCACTAGGACCGGCAGTACCCAGGCTGATGCGGCGCCGCACGGCGAGAATGAACCCATGGCTGCCTCCCGCTCCGATTTCGCCGCACTCCTGCGCGCCTGGCGT
This sequence comes from Streptomyces sp. GbtcB6, assembly GCF_019091475.1. NCBI lineage: Bacteria > Bacillati > Actinomycetota > Actinomycetes > Kitasatosporales > Streptomycetaceae > Streptomyces > Streptomyces sp. GbtcB6. The sequence continues at coordinate 97,814 of NZ_JAGXJL010000030.1, forward strand.
GACCGCCTCTCCCCGGCCGACGCCGGCTTCACCGTGACGGACGGCCGTCGTGCCCCGGGACTGCGCCGCGAGGAGCTGGCGCAGCTGGCCGGGCTTTCCGTCGACTACGTTCTGCGCCTGGAACAGGGACGCGCGACCAGCCCCTCGGCCCAGGTCGTCGGTGCCCTCGCCCGGGCCCTTCAGCTCTCCCGCGCCGAGCGCGACCAGCTGTACCGAAGCGCCAGGCTCCTGCCGCCACGGGACGGGACGGTCAGTACCCACGTGCCCCCGGGGATCCAACGGCTCGCCGCGCGCCTCGGCGACGTCCCGATCGGCGTGTTCACCGCCGACTGGACCCTGGTGTGGTGGAACACCATGTGGAGCGCCCTGCACGGCGACCCCGCCGTCATCCCGACCGCCGAACGGAACCTTGCCCGCGCACTCTTCGGCAACGGCGCCGCACACGCCTCGACACTTCCCGTCCGGTCCGAGCGCGGACCAGACGCCTTCGAGGCGTCGGTCGTCGCCGACCTCAAGGACGCCGTGTCCCGCTATCCCGCGGACGCCCAGCTCGATCGTCTCGTGCAGGAACTGCGAGAAATATCCGATGTCTTCGCTCATCACTGGGCCACGCAGACGACCGCCACCCCGCACACGACTGACCGCAAGACGATCCGGCATCCGGAGATCGGCGACATCCTGCTCGACTGCGACGTCCTCATCGTGCCCGGCGCGGACCTGCGCATGGTCACCTACACGGCAGCGACCGGAAGCAGCGACGCGGGGAAACTGGACCTTCTTCGCGTCACAGGTGGCCGCCGTACCGCCACCGCGCTCCCCTGACCGGCGGCTGCTGGGCGGTTTCGCCGAACCGACTGGGCGAACCTCACCGCTACCGCCGGCCACTATCGGACCGAGCACGTGCTCGGCCTGTTTCATCTCGCAGCCTGAGAACGCATCAGCCCTGGGTCTGTTGCCGGTGGGCCCGGGGTCCGGGGGACAGTGCCGCAGCGTACTGATCGACGGCGATCCCAATGCGTTGCGGCGGTTCGTGGCGGAGGAAGTGGCTGCCGGGCGGGATCAAGCTGGGGACTGCGACACCGGGGGACGGTCTGAATTGCTGGGCAAGGCCGAAGTGTCGTCGATTCCCGAGAAGGGCGCGGCCGAGGCTATCTGGAGGGGCGGCTCTCGGATTTCTCCGCGTGCCTGATCGAAAGTCTTGAAATTCCCGCGTGGGATCGAATGTTCGAGGAATCTCCTGCGCGTCGGGACTTCTCGTGAGGGTAGTGAGAAGCGAGCGTCGGAAATATCAGGAGACGACCCCGTCAACACCCTAGCCAGGAAAGTCGGGCGATGTTTTATTCATGCATATTGAAGTTGGCGCCCATTCCGGTACGGGGGGAACATGGCGAGGCAGATCAAACCTGTGCTGCTGGTCGCGGGCGCCGCCGTCATGGTGGCGTTGCCAGGCATCCTTGCTGCGGCCAAACTCACGTCACCGGCGGTCGCCGCGAGCGCGGTCGGACTGGCGGCGGTCGCGGCGGTCTTCGCGGGTTTCTGGAAGGACGGACTGCTCCAGCGGTTCCAGAGGGACCGGGAGAACGCGGCATTTGTGCGGGACGGGTGTCTGACCACGAGGGGCGAACTGCCCGTCGTCCGCGACGTGGCCGAGCCGACCTGGCTCGGGGTCCATACGGCGCGTCGCAGCACGAGCCGGACGACAACGAGCCAGCCGCCGTACGTGCCCAGGGACATCGACGACGAGTTGCGCGAACACCTTGCGGCGGCCGGGGCGTTCGTGCTGATCGTCGGGGACTCGACGGCGGGAAAGTCGAGGGCCGCCTATGAGGGGCTCGCGGCGACGTTGCCGCAGCACACACTGATCGCGCCGCAGACGCGGACGACACTGCCCTACGCAATCGAGCAGACGGCGGGCAGGCCACGCGCGGTGCTGTGGCTGGACGACTTGGAGAGGTTCCTCGGGGACGGCGGACTGTCGAGGAACCTGCTCACCCGGTTCCTCGACACGAAAGGCCAGCACCGGATCGTACTGGCCACGATCAGGGCGTCCGAGCTGGACAGCTATCTGCGGACCGACAACGGCTCGCGCCCCCTCAACCGCGATGTGCTCGACGCTCTCGCACTGGCCCATCGCATCGACTTGCCGAGGATGTTCTCCGCAGCGGAACGGGACCGGGCGGCGACCCGCACCTGGGACCCGCGGATCGGCGCCGCGCTCGATCACGCCGACCGGTTCGGCATCGCGGAGTACCTGTCGGCCGGCCCCGAGCTGTTGCACCTGTGGCACGCGGCCCGGGACGGTGGGGAGCACGTGCGCGGTGCGGCCTTGGTGTCCGCCGCGGTGGACTGTCGCCGGGCAGGCGTCACGGCCGCCCTGCCACGCGCCGTGCTGGAGGAACTGGCCGTCCACTACCTGCCCAAGCGCGGCGGCACGCCGTTCCCGGGCGAGGCTGTGGCACAGGCATGGGAGTGGGCGACGGACGTCCGCACCACGACGGCGCTGCTCACGCCCCTGGGTCCGGACATGGTCGATGTGTACGACTACCTTGTGGACGAGACGACGTCGCCGGTCTCCGACACCGTCCTCACCACGGCGCTCCGCTTCGCGGATGCCGCGGACACCATGCGGATCGGCACGATCGCCCGCGCGCACGGCCGGTATGCCATCGCGCTGAGCGCGTACCAGGGGGTGTGCGACGCGCGGATCGCCTCGCTCGGGGAACACGACCCGGACACCCTGACCAGTAGGGGACACCACGCCGCGGTCCTGCGGGTGCTGGGTCGGTTGCGGGAGGCCGAAGCCGAGCACCGGGCCGTCCTCGAGGCCCGGTTACGGATACTCGGGGAGGACGATCCCGCCACTTTGGCAAGCCGGAACAACCTCGCCCTCGTGCTGCGCGACCTGGACCGGTTGGAGGAGGCGGAGGCGGAGCACCGCATGGTCAGCGTGATGCGCATGCGCGACCTGGGAGAGAGCCATCCCGCGACGCTCACCAACCGCAACAACCACGCCTTCGTGCTCCACGACCTCGGGCAGGTCGCCGAGGCCGAGGCCGAGCACTGCGCGGTACTGGCGGCGTACGAGCGATTGCTCGGCACGGCGGACGGGACACCGAACACCGCCGCTGTCCTGAGGTCACTGGGCCGACTGGAAGACGCCGAGGCCGAGCATCACGCGGTGCTGGACACCAGCACCCGGGTCTTTGATCCCGACCACCCCGACGCTCTGACGAGCCGCGGCAGCCCGACGCTCGTCCTGCATGCCGTCGAGCGGCTGGGCGAGGCGGAACGGATGCACCGCAGCGTGTACGAGGGGTACGCGCGTGTGCTCGGCCCTGACCATCCATCAACTCTGACCAGTCGGGAGAACCTCGCGGTCGTCCTGCACGCCCGGGGCAAGGTTGCCGAGGCGGAGCGCGAACATCGCTGCGTCGTCGACGACTTCGCGAGAGTGCTGGGCCCCGACCACCCTTCGACCCTGACCAGCCGGTGCAACCTTGCCGTCGTGCTCCAGGCGTTGGGCCGGGCGCCGGAGGCGGAGAAGGAGCACCGATCGGTGATCGAGGCGTTCTCCCGATTACTGGGGCCCGATCACCCGTCGACGCTGACCAGTCGTAACTACCTTGCGGCGCTGTTGCTCTCGCTGGACAAGACGGCTCAGGCAGAGGCCGAACAACGTGTCGTCCTGGAGGGATTCCGACGGGTGCTGGGCCCCGGCCACTCCTCGACCCTGACCAGCCGGGGCAACCTGGGTGTCGTCCTGCACGCGCTCGGCCGGTACGCCGAGGCCGAATCCGAACTTCGGGCCGCGCTGGAGGGGTTCGTACGACGGCGGGGCCCGCTGCACCCCTCGGCGCTGTCCGCCCGCTCGAACCACGCGGCGGTTCTCTACTCCCTCGGCGCCGTCACCGAGGCAGAGGCCGCACTACGGACTGTGCTCGACGGGTTCACCGAGGCGCTGGGTACCGACCACCCCCGAACCCTGCGCGCGAGGGAGATGCTGCGACGTGGGGGCCGCCGTCGGTGAAGCCGATCCGCGCGGGCTTACGGAGATGACGGGCGCCGACTGCTCCTGGCGGTGGACTGGCCCAAGTCGTGAAGGAGTTCACCGAACTCGGTGACCAGCTGCTCGCACTCCGCTGCCGATCGCCCGATGGCTGTGACCCCCAACTTCCCGAACCGCCCCAGGGCGGGCCACAGATGCGGCACGACGCCCCGCCCCGCCGTGCGGTCCAGGTACAACCGGGGTGAGGCGCGCAGTGCCGCGATCAGGGACGCGGTGGAGACGCCGCGGCATGTCGGGGACAGAACGCTGTCGGTCGCGTGGAAGCACACGGCACGGCCGTCACGGGTGGCCAGCCGACCCGGTGTGCGGAGGTCGAGTGGCAGGACGGTCCGTACGGTGCGGTGGGGATGAGTGCTGCCCGTCTGCCGGAGGTTGACCTCGGTGGTGTAGAGGCGCGCGGGGGAGCGGGCCACGAGGAAGTCGACGCCGACGTGGCCCGAGGCGCCGCGTGTGGCCAGCGCCGTGAAGACCTTGAGGGCTTCGCGTTCCACGGCGTCGCGGTACTCGGGTCGCGCCGGGTAGCGGCACCCCAGGAAGTCGCCTGCAGCTCCCACGAGTTGGTCGTGCACACCCAGAAACTCCACGCCCGCGGTACGGCTCAGGTGTGCCAGGGCGCTGGGATGGCCGATGACGTCTCCCGCGTGTCGTTCGACGACGGCCCCCACCTCGGCGACCCAGGAGAGGAACTCCGTACGGCACACCCCCGCTCCCATCGGCCGCAGGGAGGTGCGCAGTTCCTGCTCGACGTCGTACTGGCGGTCGCTGCCGACGGTGACGAACGCATTGCCGTGTCCGGAGCCGAAGCCGTGGTCGACCTTGACGACCCAGCGCCCCGAGCCGTGGACGCGCACCAGCCCCGCCAGCCGGGCGGCGAGGGACGGCACGTCGTGGTCGGGGACGTAGGAACCCGGCAGGTGGGGCACCCCGGACGCCCGGAACAACTGCCGGCCACCCGACTTGTGCCCCCAGCCGAGCAGCCGGGCGTCGGTTTCGAGCAGATCGGTGCCGAGGGCGTGGGCGAGAGCCGTCATCCGAGGGCTGGAGGCGAAGCACGCCAGTCCCTCGACGACGTGCCCGGCGCGCCGCGCCAGTGTGACGGTCCGGGCCAGGCGCCGCAGGAGGCCGGGGTCGTCGAGAACCTTCTCACTCAGGTGCCGGTCGCCGTCGTCGTCGATCTCCACCAGGGCGTGCCGCGCTCGGCGGTCGGCGGCGGTGGCGGGATCGGAGGGCACGATCCCGAGGAGAAAGTCTTCGACATCCGCGCCGACCGCGGGGGCCTGGAGCATGACCACGGCGAGGTCGGGTTCGGCGGCCACCCGCAACGACTCCCACAGTCCGCGCGAGGACGACAGCCAGCGGCCGATGCCGAACGACATCTCCTTCGCGCTGAATTCCTGCGAGGGACACACGAGGCGCAGCCGGAGGCCGGAACGGGACCCGAGGGTGGCGTCCAGCCTGTCGAGCGGCTCCGTGCGCGCCCGCGCAGTCATGTGCCGAGCGCCCAGTCCAGAGCCGATTGAACGTGAATGAGGGTGGTGTCGAAGACCGGCAGCGGGCTGGTGTGCTCATCGAGCAGCAGCCCGATCTCCGTGCAACCGAAGATGACGGCTTGGGCTCCCTGCGCGGCGAGGGACTCGATGATCCGGACGTACACGTCCCGGGAGGAGTCCAGGACCTGGCCGAGACAGAGCTCGTGATAGATGATCTTGTGGACGCTGGCGCGTTCCTCCGGCTCCGGGACCAGGACGTCCAGCCCCCTGGCTGTGAGCCGGTCCCGGTAGAAGTCCTGCTCCATCGTGTAGAGCGAGCCCTGCGGCGCGTCCCTCTGCACCCCCGCTCGCACCAAAGCGTCCGCGGTCCCGTCCGCGAGATGCAGCACGGGGATGCCCAGTCCCTCCTGGACGGCGTCGTAGACGCGGTGCATGGTGTTGGTGCAGATCAGGACACACCCTGCGCCGGCGAGTTCCAACTGGTGGGCGCGTTGGGCCAGATACTTCCCGGCGTGTACCCAGTCACCGTCCGCCTGCATCTCCTCGATCTCGGCGAAGTCGACCGAGTGCACCACGCAGGGGGCGGAGTGCAGGCCGCCGAGGCGCTCCCGGACTCCCCGGTTGAGCTCCTGGTAGTAGTACGCCGTCGACTCCCAGCTCATACCGCCGAGGAGACCGATGACCTTCATTTTTTATCCTTTCCCGCCGCACGTGTCGAGCGCGCGACCAAGTCTTTCCAGTAATGAATCAAGGCGTGCGTCTGATGTGCCGAAATTGAATCGGACAAACCCTTCCAGAGAGGTGCCGAAGACGGTACCAGGTTGGAGGGAGATCATTGCGGTCTTTGCTAGGAAGTGGTGAGCGTCGTATCCGGCTCCGGTGGCCCGGAAGTCCAGCCAGGCGAGGTAGGTTCCGGATGGAGGCGTGAACCGAACCTGCCTGAAATGCGACATGAATTCTGTCAATCTGGCTCGGTTGATGCTTAATTGTGATCTCAGTTGATCCAGCCAGTCGTCACATGATTCCCAGGCCGTGATCGTGGCTGCGAGGCCCAGCGCGCCGGCCCCGCTGCGCAGATGCCACGGCAGCGTCCGGAATCGCGCCAGGAGTTCGTCGTTGCTGAAGTGGCCGACGGCGCAGCGGAGTCCGGCGATATTGAAACTTTTGGCAGCCGATGTGAATACTATTGTACGTTCGGCGGCACTCTGTATGGAAGCGATCGAGTGGAATTCCGTATCGTCGTAGACGATCTCCGCGTGGATTTCGTCGGCGAACACGACGGCGTCATGGCGTATTGCCAGATCGGCGAGCACCTCCAGCGTGTTCCGGTCGAATACGTGACCGGTCGGGTTGTGCGGCTGGCAGAGCACGATGAGGCGTAACCGTGCGGCTTGCTCCACTCGGGCCCAGGCGCCGGCTGCCTCATCGTCGGCGACGTTCCCCACGGGCAGCAGTAGCGGACGGCGCCCGAGTGACCGGATCGCCTCCGTGAAGGGTGGGTAGGTCGGGCTGTGGACGAGGACCTCGTCACCGGTTCGGGTGAAGGCGAGGATGACACAGCACAGGGCCTGGACGACCTGTGCGCAGACCTCCACCCTCCCCGGGTGCGGACACCAGCCCATTCGGCGCCGGGTACGGTCGGCGAACAGCTCTGCCAGCCGCACCGGTGCCCCACCCGTATAGTCCGGATAGCCGAAGTCGGACCGGTCCACCGCTGCGGACAGCACCGCACGGATCGGCGGAGCGACAGCGAAGTCCAGCTCCGCGATGTCCGCCGGAATGACGCCGTCCGGGGCACGCCCCCACTTCAGCCCGGATCCTGCCCGCAACTCGTCGTCAGTGAGCGGGATCAGCCGCATGCTCCACGCTCCTCACCCCGGCACTGGTCACCTGGAGCACGGAGACGACCCGGACCCTGGACCCGGCGGGGACGTCTGTGGTGACCCGGGCACCGGACTCGATGCGGCAGTCGTCGCCGATGGTCACCGGACCGAACACGGACACGTTGCCGGCGATCTCCACTCGATCCCCGATCCGTGGATGCCGCCGGCCCGCCCATTGCGCCGGATCGCTCCTGATCGACCTGCTACCGAGTACGACGTTCTGTAGCAGGTAGCAGTCATTGCCGATTCGCACCTGTTCGCCGATGACCGTGCCGTATCCGTGATCGATGACCGCGCGGCTGCCGATGACGGCCGCCGGGTGGATCTCCACGCCGCTCTCCTGTTTGGCCGACTCCGCTATGCGCCGGGCGGCGACCAGGATCCCGTGGTCCTGCGTCGGGGCCACTGCGAACCGGTGGAGTTCGTGGGCCACGCGATGCGCCAGTAGCGCGTGGAAGCTGAAGTAGCTCTCGTATGCGTAGACCGGGCTCGACCTGGCCGCCGGATCCCGGGCGACCAGCGCGTACAGGTCCTCCAGCACCCTCAGCGGGATATCGGCCATGAGTTCCTGTGCCGCCGCCAAGGTGAGCCCGCCGCGTGCGAGCTCCTTGCCCACCGGGCGCAGGATTTTCCTGACGTCCGCCCAGATCCGGCGGATCGGCACGGCGTCCTTCACTCGTAGTCCTCTCCTCGATCGTAGAGAAAGGAGATGAGAACGTCCTCTGCGGACACTGGGATCGTCTTGAGCACGACCGCGAAGTTGGCGCAGCTGGTCGGGCCCACGAACATCCGGTGTTCCTGGAAGAGCCTCGTCCCGGCCGCCGCGACTTCGGCGTCCGTGACGGGAACTATCTGATCCAGTTCCCCGCTCGGGAAGAAGGGGGCGGGCTGTCCCACCGCGAATCCCTGAAGTCCGTGGCTGCCGTGCCGGTCGGCCTTGAGATCGCAGTCCGGCGGCTCGACTCCGATCACCGCCACCTCACGGAACCAATGCCGCAGGGCCGAGGAGACACCCCGCGCGGTCGCGCCCGTGCCGAGGCCGCTGACCAGCGTCACCCTTGTGTTGCGCCCGTATCCGCGCCCGATCAACTGCGCGAGGATCTCCGCGCCCGTTCCCTGCTCATGGGCCGCGGGATTCGCCGGATTGCCGAACTGGTTCAGGTAGTGGAAGCGCCCTGGCGTACTGCGCAGGATCAACTGGACGGCAGCCTCGTTGTCGGCGCAGCCCGGGTAAGTGACACCTCGATCTATCACTTTCGCGCCCAGGCGGGCTGCAATCTCTTTCTTGATCTTCGAATACCCTGGGTCGGTGACCAGTACAAGTTCATGCCCCCGCGCTTTGGCCTCAATGGCAAGACCGATTCCCAGATTTCCCCCGGTCCGCTCGATCAATGCCGTTCTCCCGCCGCGTGCGATCATCCCATGCTGCTCGGCGTCATCAATCAGCGCACGCGCCACTCGCGCCTTGTGGCTCCGGCCGGGATGCAGGAACTCGCACTTCAGGAAAGTGTTCGGCAGTACTTCCAACAATGGGGTGGGAAGAACAGTGTCCGACATGAACGGAGTGTAGTACCGCTCATGACAACCATCAAGCATGTGGGGAATTTTCCGGCCATTGCTTTACATATTCGGGCGCCATGGAGCCGAGCGGAACATTCTGCTGGTGGATGTTTTTTGGGGGCGAGTGGAACCGGAATAGACGACTCGGCGGCTTTGTGTGATCACTGAGCCCATTTCAACCTCATGTGGCGGCTGGTTCGTTGGTCTGACACCACGTTTGAGATCTGACGCGCCGAAGGACGTACGACCCTGGTCGACGGTGTACGAGTGCTTCACCTGATGGCACGATGACGGCGCTGTCGAGTGCGTCCATGGCGATCTGCGGGACCATGGACGCGGGGCCGACAGCCGCAGCATCGAGCCGGGCGCAGGGCCGAGCGACTCGCGGTCCGTGCGTACCGCCTGCACCGTCCCGGCGGCCGTCGGCCGCTGCCGTGGGCACGGCTCCGCCACCCACGGATCCAGAAGTTCTGGGCGGCCCCGGATCTCACTGGCTTCCTGGATGCCGACGCGACCGGGACCACGCCTGTTCCCGCGAGAAGTCAGGTGATTGGGCCGTCCGTGATGCCCCACGCTGGTGCCCTATCGAGCCAGGAATCGCTCGATCTCCCGCTGCAGGTCGGACGGAAGGCCGGTCAGCTTCGAGACGATCCCACGTAGCTCTTGGCGCAGTTCGGGAAACTCGGCCCAGACCACGGGGTTCCTGGAGAGAACTGCGGACAGCAGATCACCTGCATACATGTCCCCCTCTGCCATCGGGTTGTCCCGCAGTACCTCAAGCGCCAATGGCAGGAGGTGGGGCAGCCCCACCTCCTGCCTGATCAACAGGCGCATTTCCTCGACGGCCAACTCGCTGATCGGCCGGCGCCGCAAGGCGTGAGTCGTAGCGACAAGACGGGTGGCGTCAGCCGACGGGGCCGGCCAGTAGTCGTGTTCCAGCTCTTCGAGTGAACGGCCACGATTCAGAGGTTGAGTCACCGGCCGATTGTCGCCGAACCGACCTTGGCGAAATCCGCCCTCGCGGAGTGGGCGACGGCACTCTCTCCGAAGGGCCGGGATGACGGAGCGCGGCAACCGGCGCAGCACCGTCGGCGGACACGTCTGCCTGCTCGACGACCCCCAAGTGCTGATCACACAGGAGGTCGCCGTCGAACTCGGCCCGGTCGGCAAACTCTGGACCACCGGGCCCCGTAACCTCATCGCCACCGTCGAACGGCTCCGCATCGGCTGCCGACTCGAAGAGACCCTCGTCCACAGCGCCGACGGCAGGCGTCTTGCGGGTGGTGCGCGTTCAGTGATCGGTGGTGGAGTGCGGGTTGGCCGCCGGGCCCTCGGTGCTCAGCAGCACGATCACCGAGGTCGTGTCGATATCCAGTGCCGCACGGCGTTTCTCTGCGCCGGCGCCGGTGAGCGCCGCGCGGAGTCCGGCGAGGGTGGCGGCTCCGCATGGTCCCGACGGGACACCGAGGGCGGCGAGGGTGGCGGCCGCGCGGGTGCTGTCGGTGTCGGAGACGGCCACGGCGGCGTCCAGCCCTCCGTGCAGGTAGGGCCAGGCGATGCTGGAGGGGGTGCCGCAGTTCAGCCCGGCCATGACGGTGTGGCCGGTGGCGACGCTGACGGGCTCGCCGGCGGCGCGGCTTGCCAGGACGCAGGCCGCGGTCTCGGGTTCCACCGACAGCAGCGCCGGAGCCGGTCCGGACGGGCGGCTCCGGTAGTGGGTGATCACGGACTGGGCCAGTGACCCCACACCCACCGGGACACAGACCAGGTCGGGCCCGGCGTCGATCCCCTCGGCCGTCAGCTGCTCGTCTATCTCGGCAGTGAGGGTGGAGTAGCCATCGACGATCCACCCCGGTATCCGTTCGTAGCCCGGCCACGCCATGTCCTGGACCAGGATCGCGTCGGGTGCGGCGGCCGCCTGCTCGGCCAGACGTACGGCCTCGTCGTACGAACCCGTGACCTCGGTGATCTTCGCCTGCTCGGCGGCGATGGCCGCCACGGCCTGCGGATGCACGCCCCGCGCGACGAAGACATGGGCGTACTGCCCGAGGAGGCGTGCCGTGCGGGCCACCGCCCGGCCGTGATTTCCGTCGGTTGCCGTCACCAGGGTGACCGGGCCTGGTTCCGTACCCCCGGTGGCGCGCTCGGCAAGGGTGCGGTGGACTGCCCAGGACGCGCCCAGCACCTTGAACGCGGGTAGCCCGAGACGGCACGACTCGTCCTTGACGAACACCCGGCCGACTCCCAACTCGGCTGCCAGGGCGGGGAGTTCGGTCAGCGGGGTGGGTGAGTAGCCGGGGAGCGCGGCATGGAAGGCGCGCACCTCGGCGGGTGCGGGTGCACACCGCCAGGTGCGGGCGCCGGGCCGTACGGACCACGGCAGGGGTCGGGGGGAGAAGACGTTCTCAGTCACACTCCCAGGGTGCAGCGGCTGCTTATGTTCGGTCGAGTGGATGTTTTCGACTTATATTCATCGGAAAAGCACATCGTTCAGGTGTCGCCGTGTGTCCGCGAGGAGGGTGGTCTGCCGATGTTCGACCTGCACCGATTGCGCCTGCTCCGCGAACTCAAGCACCGGGGCACGCTCGCGGCCGTCGCCGCGGCGCTGTCGTACGCCCCGTCCTCCGTCTCCCAGCAACTCTCGCAACTGGAAGCCGAAGTGGGCGTCCCGCTGCTGGAACCCGTCGGACGACGGGTGCGGCTGACCGAACAGGCCGAGATCCTTGTCGCGCACACCGAAGCCGTTCTCGAACGCCTGGAGCGCGCGGAAGCGGAGATCGCCACCTCCTTGGCGGACCTGACCGGGACCCTGCGCATCGCCTCGTTCCAGACGGCCGCCCTGGCCCTGGTCCCGGCCGCGCTCGACGTCCTGCGTGAGCTGCACCCGCACCTGAGGGTCCACGTCACGCACATGGAGCCCGAACAGGCCCTGCCGGCCCTGCATGCCCGCGACTTCGACCTGGTCATCGCCGAGGAATACCCCGGCAACCCGAGCCCGCGGCCCGCCGCGATCGAGGAGGAGGACCTGCTCGACGACCCGCTCCACCTCGCGCTGCCGAAGCCGCCGGACGACGGTGGCACCGAGAGCCCGATGGCTGCGCTGCGGTCACTCGCGGACCACCCCTGGGCCATGGAACCGGAAGGCACGACCGCCCGGCACTGGAGCACGGCCCTGTGCCGCAACGCCGGCTTCGAACCCGACGTACGGTTCGAGACCACCGACATCCTGTTCCATCTCCGCCTCGTCGAGCAGCAGCATGCCGCCGCCTTCCTGCCCGGCCTCGTCTGGAGCGGACGGCACCCGAGCGTCGCCCTGCGGCAACTCCCGCGCGGCCGGCGCGCACGGCGCGTCTACACAGCCGTACGCTCCGGCCGCAGCCGGCACCCGGCCGTCCTGGCCTGTCGGGACGCCCTTCACCTCGCAGTCGCCCGCAGGCTCCAAGGCAAGGGCTGACGAGTCCGGAGTGACGAGGCCTGCCCCGGCCCTGGCGGCGTACGACGGTGCAGGCGGCCACGGAGATCGTGGTCGCCCGCACCGCCGTCGGCGCCTGCTGACTCGTCGTCGGTTCAGCTCGCGTGCCGGGTGAGAGCCGGGTCCAGGACGGAGGGCTCCGCGGCGGTGTGGGGTTTTCTGAGGAGTCCGTAGGTCGCGGCGGTCACGATGAAGGAGGCCGCGTAGCTGATGTCGACGCCGCCCAGCAGGTGGCCGACCGGGCCGGTGTAGGCGTCGGTCGCCATGAAGGGCACGGACGCCGCGATGCCCAGGAGGAAGGCGAGGAGCGCGCGGGGGCGTGCGCCGCGGTACGGGCCGTTCCTGTCCTGGAACGCGGTGGGCTCGGGGTAATCGTGGCCGGCTCGGTGCGTCCGGTAGAAGTCGATGAGCAGGATGGCCAGCCAGGGCATGACGAAGTACGACACCATCAGCAGGAAGGTGTTGAAGTGCGACTGGAAGTCCGAGCCGCCCAGGAGGACGGACAGCGCACAGCCGACTGCTCCGCCGGCCACGACGACGGTGCTGCGACGCAGCGGAAGGTCGCAGGTCAGTCCTGCCATGGCGCCGCTGTAGAGGTTGACTGCGTTGTGCGAGAGCGCGCCGATCACGAGGACGGCCAGCACCGTCTTCAGCAGCGGGGTGGGCAGTACGACGCCGAGCCCGGCGAGCGGGTCGCCGCCGGCCAGCTGCGTCAGTGCGGCTCCCAGCACCATCATCCAGGTGGCAGACGTGAAGATTCCGCCGAACGCCCAGCGGAACATGCTTCCGGCGTGGCCGTTCGCGGGGAGGTAGCGCGAGTAGTCGGAGGCGTAGATGGTCCAGCTGACGGTGTAGGAGAAGATGACGCTGCACACCAGCAGCCATGTCGTCAGATAGTGGCCCGAGGCGGGGTGCGGGACGCCGGCGGGCCCGGTTCCGTGCAGCAGCACGGCGACGGACACGGCACCGAAGACCACCAGGCTGACGCGGGTCAGCCACTGGCCCACGGCTTGCAGGGCGTCGTAGCCGAAGACGGCGATCAGCACGCTGAGGCCGGCGACCACCAGGACCATGGGCGTGTACGGCAGCCCGGTCATGGTCGCGAGTGAGCGTGCGCCGAGCACGGTGCCGAGGCTGAAGTAGCCGATGAACAGCAGGATGCCGAGGAACGCGGGCAGGTAGTTGCCGCGGTGGCCGAACGCGGCTCTGCCCATGGTGACCTGCGGTATGCCCAGGCGCGGTCCCATCACGGCGCAGGCGGCGGTGGCCAGCGAACCGAGGAGGTTGCCGGCCACGATCGCGGTGATGCTGCCGGTCAGCCCCAGGCCGAGGGGAATGCCCGCTCCGCCGAGTACCACCGGTGCGAGGTAGACGACGGGCGCGAAACGCATGGAGAACTGGTCGCGCTCACGGCCGTGCCGGTGATTGTCGTCGATCGGGCTGATGCCGTGATGCTCGGTGAGCGGTCTCTTCGCCGGGTCTGCCGGTGCACGGTTCTCGTTCATGGTGTCGTCCTGAGGGTCCGTAGTGGTTTGGGGGTGTGAGGGGGCACGCGGCGTCGCTCGGCGGTGTCCCAGGTGCGCCGGTCCGCCGCTTCGAGGAGTCGTGGACCTCGGTGCATGCGCGCTGCCGGCGAAAGAGCGGTGAGTCCTGCCGCTCCAGGTGATGGCTCACCGTGGCACCCGGAAAATAACCTGTCAATAGGGTTCGCGAGTCTCGCGGTCAGGCGTGCAGTTTGCTCGTCCCGGTCGCATCTGTCAGGCAGCCTTGAGTGATCCTTGGACCTCTGAGCAGCGTGATCTCTGGACAGCTTGCCCTATTGACAAGCAATGTGACCTCGCTCCACTCTGGCGGAGTAACCGCATTGGATGGTTATCAAGTCGCCTGGTTCACGGCGACCCGCAGCGGATGTGGTCAGCGCCGCCTCCCCACTGATGAGGAACCCCTCCCGTGCAAGATCAGAACGAGTACCTGTACTTCCTGCGTCGCGCCTTCGACGGAATGCTCGGCGTGCTGGACGATCTGGGCGACGACCTGGGGAACACCCGCCCGCCGCTGCCCGGCGCGAACTCCGTCTACGCGATCGCGTACCACTGCGCGGCGGTCGCCGACTACTGGACCGGTCATGTCATCGCGGGACGCGAGGTCGACCGTGACCGTGAGTCGGAGTTCACGGCCACCGGGCACGGAAAGGACCTTCACCGGCAGGTCGACGACTTGTTCGAGCAGCTCGAGGCCGACCTCGCCGCGGTCACCGCGGCGTCGGCACCGTGCAACACGCCGCCCGCCGACTTCGAAGGTCCGGACCGCCCGTTGAGCGTGCAGGGCGTCCAACTCCATGTGCTGGAGGAACTCGCCCAGCACCACGGCCAGATCCAGATCACCCGCGATCTGCTGAAGCGGGGAGCCTCCTCATGAACTTCCTTGTGAACGCCGTGCCGTCCGAGTCGCTGCGGCTGCCCGGCTTCGACGATCTGGATCGCGAGTGGCTGCGTGCCCGCTCCAGCGTGAAGTGGCATCGCCCGGGACCGGATGTACTGCCCGCCTGGGTGGCGGACATGGACTTCCCCGTCCCGCCGGCCGTCACCGACGCGCTGCGTGACGCCGTCGAGCGACGCGACCTCGGCTACCCGGACTGGCCGGACGGCAGCCCGCTGCGCACCGCCTTCGCCCGCCGGATGGCCGACCGTTACGGATGGGAGGCGGAGGCGGACCGGGTACGCGAGCAGACCGACCTGATCCAGTGCCTCCAGCTCGTCCTGCACCTGGCGACGAGCCCCGGCGACGCGGTCGCCGTCCAGACGCCCAACTACCCTCCGTTCCTCGCCACACTGGCGACCATGGGACGGCCCGCCGTCCCCGTCCCGATGCTGGACACGGACCAGGGGTGGCGGATGGACTTCGCCGCCCTCGACGCCGCGGTGACACGGGCGGGCTGCAAGGTCCTGGTGCTGGTCAACCCGCACAACCCGACCGGCCGCGTGCTGACCCGGGCGGAGCTGGAAGAGCTCGCCGCCATCGCCCGGCGCCACGACCTGCTCGTCATCAGCGACGAGATCCACGCCGAACTGGTCTACTCCCCGCACCGGCACATCCCCTTCGCGAGCCTGTCTCCCGACGCGGCTCGCCGGACCGTGACGCTGACGTCCGCAGGCAAGGCGTTCAACCTCGCCGCGATCCGTTGCGCCGTCACCCATTACGGCCCGGACCGGCTTCTCGCGCTGCGGGACGCCCAGCCGCCGGATCTGTACGGCGCCGTGTCCCCGCTGGGCGTGGTCGCCACCGAGGCCGCGTGGCGGGACGGAGACGCATGGCAGCGCGACCTGCTGACCGTCCTGGACCGCAACCGGCACAGGGTCGAACAGGTGCTGCGCACACGACTGCCGCAGCTGCGTCAGCACACGCCGGAGGCCACGTATCTGGCCTGGATCGACGCCCGGCTGCCGGGGCTGGAAGAGCCGCCGGTGGACCGGGTGCGCAAGGCCGGAGGTGTGCTGCTGGACGGCGGCACCCCCTTCGGCCCCGGCGCCGCCGACTTCCTGCGGTTGAACTTCGCGACGTCCCACGCCGTCCTGGAGGACATCCTGGCGGGCCTCACCCGGGCGCTCGCGGCCGACATGTGATCCCCCGGACCGGGCACTGGCCCGGTGATCCGCCCCCGCACACCCTCTCGTTTCGGAGCGAACACACTCCATGAACCACGTGGCAACGAAGACAGCCATCGTCCCCGACTCCCGCGCCAGGACAGCCGGCCCCTTCTCACCAGGGGTCTCGATCGGACCTCTGCTGCAAGTGGCCGGCCAGGTCGGTGTCGCCCCGGCGGCGCCGGACGCGTCAGCACCGGCCCCTGAGGCGTCGGTGCGCGCCCAGACCCTTCAGACGCTCGACAACGTGCGCGAGATCCTCGTCGAGGGCGGCACCGGGTGGGAGGACGTCCTCATGGTCCGCGTCCACCTCACCGGCACCGGTCACTTCGCGGAGTTCAACGACGCCTACCGCGAGTACTTCGGTGCCCACGGCTGCGAGACGCTGCCCGCCCGCACCACGGTGTATGTCGGCCTTCCGGCAGGGCTGCTGGTGGAGATCGACGCACTCGCGGTCCGCGGCGACCACTGACCGGGCGGCACCCGCACGATCCCGCGGCCGGCCCTCCGTCGGGAGAGCCGGCCGCGAGATCGTGACACCCCCGGACCCCCGGACGCCGGTCACCCCGCAGACTGCTGCTTGTGCCGCTTACGGAAAGCGGCGGCCTTGTTCCTGTTTCCGCACTCCGCCATCCCGCACCATCGCCGCGCGCCGGAGCGGGACAAGTCCACGAAGAGGCGCGTGCAGTCGTCGTTGGCGCATTCCTTCATCCGTGCGAACTGGGGAGAGCTCAGCAAGTCCACGGCGTCGTAGCCGACCGCGCCGAGGACCTCGTCGACGCCGCCGGTGCGCGTCGCCCGGCCCGACTCGTCGATCTGACGCCTCGGCAGTGGAAGCCGGGCCGCCTCGTTCACCTCCGCGAGAGCGTCCTTGACGGCGGCATCCGCGTGGTCGCCCAGGGGCCAGTTCCCGGCGACCAGGTACACCGCCTCACGCAGACGGCGGACTCGCTCCAGCGCCCGGGAGTCGACGGGACCGGGGTCGTCGAGAATGTCCGCCGCGCTGATCCAGCGCCGCAGGTCATCCGGGGAATCCAGCAGTTCCGTGCGCAGGCTGCGGCGCCACAGCATGGTGCCTGCCAGATCGAGGCACAGCCGGCCACTCACGAAGACGAACGCATCCACATACCCATACTGACAGGTGACGACTTCAGCGTCCAGGGACCTCGGGCAGGGGGTGCGGGAACGGTGGGATCATGTGCGCCCCGGCCCCTCGTCGCCTTTTACCTGCGAAAACCCCGTCCGTCATCGGCTTGACGAGTTCCGAAAGAAGGGTGGGTGTGCAAGGGGTGTAACCCTATGAAGAGGTTGCCGGGTGCCTCTGCGAGCACACCGACGTCAGGTGCTGAAGATCCGGTCCAGGTGGTGGTGCAGTACCGCGACGGCCGACTCCGGAGTCCGCTGGCCCACGAGGATGCTGGTCCCCATGGCCGCGGACATGGCGAGGAGGCTGATCGCCTCCGTGCGCGTGTCGATGTCGCGGCCTGCCAGTCCGGCCTCCTGTGCTTGCCCGAGCAGGTCGGCCAGGGCGTTCTCGGCGGCGTCGGGCCGGTCGATGAAGGGCTGGGCGGCGAGTGCCTCGTCGGTCACGGACAGGATCGCGTACGAGGTGTAGAGCAGGTGAAAGGTGCGGGTCTCCTCGTCGGTCGGGAGCGAGGCCAGAAGCAGCGCCTCGACGGTGGCGCGTGGGCCCGGGGCCGGCCCGGTGTCGCGGAGGCGTGCGCCGACGCGTGCGGTGAAGCGGTCGGTCAGGTGCTGGAGGCCGTAGAAGAGCAGTTTCTCCTTGGTCTGGAAGTAGTACTGCACCAGTCGGAGTGACACCCCGGCCTCGGCTGCCACGTCCCGCATGCCGACGGTGTGCAGTCCGCGCCGTCCCGCCACCCGGATGAGCGCCTCCGCGATCTGAGTGCGTCGCTCGTCGTGATCCACCCGCTTTGGCATGGCTCGTGTCTCCGCCCGTCGATGGTGAGCTTGAGGGCAGGCCCCCGGAACTTCTTTATGGTACCGCCGTATCAACATCGTGGTACGGTCGTATCACGAAGAATGGATCTCCCGGAGGTGCCCTCGGTGTCTGAGAACACCACCCGAACCCGCCCGCGACGCGACGTCGGCCGCTATGTGAACGACGCCCTGCGCGACCGGTACTTCGCCGCCTGCGACGCCCTCTACGCCATGGGCGCACCCGCCCGCTCCGAGACGGACGTGGAGACGGGCTTCGGCACCACGCACGTCTACCGGTACGGCCCCGCGGACCCCGCTGCCGAGTCCCGCACCCCGGTCGTCCTCATCCACGGTGCCGGAGGCTGCTCCGCCCAGTGGTACCCCAACACCCCCGGGCTCAGTGCCGAACGCCCCGTGTACGCGCTCGACACCCCCGGCGACCCCGGACGCAGCGTCCAGCGCGAACCGATGTGGCAGCCTGAGCGCGCGGCCCAGTGGCTCGACGAGGCACTCGACGCGCTCGGCCTCGACCGCGTCCACCTCGTCGGCTCCTCCTATGGCGGCTGGCTGGCGCTCAACCAGGCACACCGCAGGCCGGGCAGGCTCGCCTCGGTCACCCTGCTCGACCCGGGCGGCCTGGAGAAGGTGGGCCTGCGCTTCTTCACGTGGATCTTCATCAGCCTCTTCGCGACCTTCGCTCCCCGGGCGCTGCGCCCGCGCCTCGCCTCCTGGCTGGAACAGCCGGTACTCGTCGTTCCAGAGCTGCGTGCGATGGTCAGGGCGAGCGTCCGCGCCTTCCGGATACGCCGCCCCGCGCCGTTGCCGCTGACCGAGAGCGAACTGCGGACCATCCACACCCCGCTCTACCTCGTTCTCGGCCAGCGCAGCCTGCTTGTGCACCCCAAGCGCCAACTGGAGCGCGTGCCGCGCCTGATCGCCGGTGCCCGCGCCGAGATCGTCGCCGACACCGGCCACGGGCCCGCCATCGACCACCCGGACCTGCTCGACGCCAAGATGCTGAGCTTCATGGACGGCGTCGACTCCCTCGGCCCGGCCTCAGGTGCCTGAGCACACGGCCGACGGCCACGGCCGTACGACCGCCTGCCGGCGCCAGCGAACCACCGGGTGGGTGCGGCGATCGGCAAGCGTTCCCTGTGCCGGGAAAAAATCTTCGTGGGCTCACCGCCCACGGTCGGCTTCCGGCGAGCAGGGGTGACCTACCGGGGTGGTCTCTTGCCGGGCCCAGGTGTGCCGCTGAACACGACGCCGCCGCCTCCGGCGAAACCTTTTGCGTGGGCCGCCGTCCGGATGATGGGGTGGCACGGTGATCGACCACGATGAGGCGGGGGCCGTCCGGCCGTTGACCCTGGCCTGGGTGAGCCGGCATCTGCAGGACGGCGAACGGATCGTCAGAACCGAGGCGTTGCACGGCGGCATCACCGCCGAGATGCGGCGGCTGACCATCGGCACGCCGCACGGAGGCACCCGCGACCTGGTACTGCGGACCTTCGTCGACCCGGTCTTCGTGCAGCACGCCGAGGTCATGCTGAACCGCGAGGCAGGTGTCCTCGCCCTGCTCACGGGGACCGGGGTGCCGACTCCCGGACCGGTCGGGGTCGATCCAACCGCCGCGCAGTGCGAGTATCCGTCACTCCTGATGACGCATCTGACGGGCCGGACGGTCCTTGACGACCAGGGACTGGAGGCGCGCGTACCCCTGCTGGCCCGTCAACTCGCGGCGATCAACGCGTTGCGCCCCGCCGAGCGTCCCCGGGAGTACGAGGCATGGACGACCGCCGACGCCGTCGTCCCTCCGGACGGCGCGGACGCGGCGGCATGGGCCGCGGCGACCGACGTGATCCGCCGGCCGCCGCCACCCTATGAGGGGCGGTTCCTGCACCGGGACTTCCAACCGGGCAACGTCCTGTTCGACGTGGAGCCCCCGGGCCTGGCAGGTCTCCGCATCACCGGGGTCGTCGACTGGGTACAGACCTCCTGGGGTCCGGCGGACCTCGATGTGGCCCACTGCTCCACCAATCTCGCGATGCTGCACGGCCCGGCGTGGGGTCTGCGGTTCGCCGAGGCGTACGAGGAGGCCGGCGGGGCGCTGGCCGCGACCGCGAGCGAGCGGTTGTACTGGCGGCTGCTGGACGCGCTGGCGTTCGCATCGGGGGTGCGGTGGGTGGCGCGGCCGTGGCAGGAGGCGGGGAGGACGGAGCTGACGACGCGGGCCGTGGAGAGGCGGCTGGACGCCTACGTCACCGCCCTGATGGACGCGCTCGGCTGAGCCGGGACAGCCCGGCTCACCCGTCAGCGAGAGTCGCCTGCAGGGTGACTTCGGGGACGCCTGCCAGTGCACGGCTGACCGGGCAGTTCGCCTTCGCCGATGCGGCGAACTCGCGGAACTCGGCCTCCCCGACCCCGGGGACCCGGCCCCTCGTCACGAGCTCGATCTTCGTGATCGTGGGAGTGCCGTCGACCGGCCGCAGGGTCACCGAGGCGTCTGTCTCGATGGACTCGGCGGGGAAGCCGGCGTTCGCCAGGGTGCTGGCGAGCGCCATGGAGAAGCAGGTGGCGTGAGCCGCACCGATCAGCTGCTCCGGGTTGGATCCGGGGCCGCCTTCGAAGCGGGACCTGTAGGTCACGCCCCCGGTGATGCTGTCGCCGGCGGTGAAGGTCCCGGACCCGCTGGGGATGTCGCCGTTCCAGGCTGCATGTGCTTTCGAGACAGGCATGTGCCCTCCAGGTGTGGACGGTCGATCCGGCGCGAAGCCGCCGCTGCGGGCATCGTTCCCGACGGTCGGTGCGCTGCGGCATCACCTGGACAGGTGAGACGCGGCGACCGGGCCGGATCCTGTCGTCAGCGGGGCCGGTGGTCACACCATGTCCTCCCCGTCGGCCCGGCGCCGCTCGAAGACGAGCCGTACCGCTGCGGAACCCTCACCGACCGCGGTGGCGACGCGTTTGACACTCCCGCTCCGCACGTCGCCGATGCAGAACACGCCGGGGACACTCGTTTCGAAAGGGAACGGCGCGCGATGGCCGGCCGCGAGAGCGTCGAGGTCGTGTCCCGTGAGCAGAAAGCCCCCGGAGTCCGTCGCCAGCTGGTTGCCGAGCCAACCGGTGCACGGCGTGGCGCCGATGAACACGAAGACCGCGGCGACCTCCAGGGCGGAGCGCTGCCCGGTGGTCCGGTCCACCACGTCGAGCCCGGTGACCGAGGAATCCGCCGTGACGCCCACCGCTTCCGTCCGGACGCGTACCCGGATCCTCGGATGGGAGGTGACCGCGTCGATCAGGTAGCGGGACATCGAGTGGCCGAGGTCGGGTCCCCGTACCAGGAGGTACACCGGATCGGACGTGCGAGCCAGGAACATGGCGGCCTGGCCTGCCGAGTTGGCGCCCCCGATCACGGCCACGGGCCGTCCGAGCGCGTTCCCGGCCTCGGCGACCGTCGCGGAGTAGTGGACGCCGTTGCCTTCCCAGTCGTCGATCCCGGAGACGGTCAGGCGCCGATAGTCGGCTCCGGTGGCGATGATGACGTCGCGCGCCCTGAACGTCCGTCCGTCGTCGCAGGTGACGGTGTGTATGCCGTCCTTGCTGGCGAAGGCCGCCGCGCGGGCGTTGCGGTGCAGCCGGACCCCGAACTTCGCCGCCTGGATCGTCCCCCGCGTGGCCAGCTCGGCGCCCGAGAGTCCGGCCGGAAACCCGAGGTAGTTCTCGATCCTGGAGGAGGTACCGGCCTGGCCGCCGAAGGCCGCCGCATCGACGAGAGTGGTCCGCAGCCCTTCCGAGGCGCCGTACATCGCCGCCGCCAGACCGCCCGGGCCGCCCCCGGCGTGCTCCGGCACGCCCAGAAGCTCCCCGTGCACGGCACCCTCCTGGGGGTCAGCCACGGCGGCACCACCCGCCCC